>AXCJ01000004.1 GCA_000512675.1 Candidatus Xenolissoclinum pacificiensis L6 | reverse complement strand
TTCATTTCTTCCTTTTCTTCCTTTTCGGTTCTTCTCATATCTTACGCTTACACTCTTTTTCCTACAATTTCACAGGAGGTCTTATATAGTGGTCCAATTCATTAGATGCTCTAACACACTCTCTTTCAATCAACATCATGACAGAACTTTTCCCAAATATTTATTAGAAAAAGCAAGTTCTATAAAATATTTATCCTGATTACCTTGGATTTTATCCTCTGTCGTACTTTTTGTGTGAAATAGCACAATTAACTTATCCATAAAAGATGCATCTAAATCCCCTATAACTCTGTGGTATAAAAGATTATCAATACCCTTATTAACATCGAGCAAATTTCATTGCGTTAAAAAAAGTGGTTAAAGTGTCACACACATTGTTCTGGACTGCAATTTGTAAGGTAGTTTTGTAAGGTAGTTAAAGATGGTCTACTACTACTAAAGATGCTTTGTTATCTGAACCTGCAAGTTCTAGAGGAGTGTAGAACTACTTGTTCTTCACTCCTCTTAACTTGATCCATATGTGAGAAATACTTGATTGCAACAGAATTAAATTATGCATATGAGTATTACTCCTAGATATTACATATTGTAGCAGGCTCAACTGTATGTGATCCTGTGTATTATACGATATTTGGTTATGTATACGATCCTCTTTAGTATTCAATAAACACTTTAGTACATTAGGAATTCATCTATAACTGCCAAACTGAAGATATTACGTTCCCTCTTGTTCTCTGTATCGCTTTTATCACTGTATTATTCATCTTGGAAGCAACATGATGACCTTTATCATATTCTTCATACTCGTGCTTGTAGTACTAACTTCTCAACAATAACTTTCCTTTGTAGGTATTTGAGAAAATCATCCATTCCATCACGCTTAAAAATCAACTTCAGAGAATGTACTTGCTTTACTTTTACTCTTGTATCCTATAACAGAGACTTGTGACTGATCTGTTGCATTCACTTCTATTATTTTCTTCTTAATATGTATTCTCTTTATTTCCACCAATAATATGCTGTCATATATGTAAGTGATAATTGAATCATAGTATTATAAATCATTTTTATTCAAAAAATAACACTCTAATAAAAACAACACAGTAACTTTTAAAAAATATCATCCTTATGATTAATTGTAATAACCGCAATGCACATACATTGTGGATAATATTTCTATAATTCAAAACATTAATTTCAATAAAATATCACATTCATTAAAATAATGAAAAATTTAAAAAAATAACTTTAATAGTATTATATAAAACTTAATCAGACCGATTCATATACTTAATATTACTGCGTAATGTATATATTCATAATCTGTTATTCACCAATATCCTGTATTTTTATTATGTATAGTGTATAATGTTATTTATTCTGTTTATTGCATGATCGTGTATCAAGCAATGAGAACATATGTTATAATTTTTGAATTTGATATGAAAAATGTATTATTATTTCCTGGGCAGGGATCGCAGATAGTATCCATGGGATATGATTTTGCGAAGGAATATCTTGAAGCTCGTGAGGTATTTGAAGAAGTTGATGAGGTGCTACATTACAATCTCAGTAATCTTATTTTTCATGGATCTGAACAAGAACTAACTAAAACACAGCATGTGCAACCTGCTCTTATGGCAGTATCCATTGCGATATTGCGCACAATACAAAAAAAGCTAGGAGTATCAGATGATGTGAGAGATATTGCCAACTTTGTTGCAGGACACTCTTTGGGCGAATACACAGCTCTATGTGCCGCAGGGTCTCTATCTCTGTCAGAAGCAGCCAGATTATTACACATTCGTGGCATTGCTATGAGTAAAGCAATACCCGAAAATACTGGTGGTATGATGGCCGTTATTACTAACGACAATACTTTGTTGCATAATATTATTAATGAACTAGATGCTAAAATATACGTAGCAAATGATAATGGAGCAGGACAAATCGTACTAAGCGCACTACACAAAGATCTTGATCGTTTTGTTGAATGTGCGTCTAAGTATGGAATTAAAAAGTGCATAAGACTCAAAGCAAGTGCCCCATTTCACTCAGGATATATGTTAGGTGTCAAGGAGATCATGAAAGAAGCTTTTAAAGGGGTAAAATTATATACACCTTCTGTTCCCATTATAAGCAATGTATCTGCAAAGCCTGAACAAGATCCAGGTACATTAGTTCCTCTTCTCTGTGAACAAGTGATTGCACCTGTGCGATGGCGTGAGAGTGTCAGTTATCTTCATACTCAAGAAGTTACAGGATATATAGAAATTGGTTCTTCCAAAGTGCTAACAAAATTAAACTCTCGTATGCTTAATACAGGATCGTTTTTAAATGTTGGAAAATTATCAGATATAGCTAATGTATTACAGTTCTTTGAAAAATGTTTAGAGCAAGCATAATTTTAGTCACTTTATTCTTCTCGTTTAAATTATATGGAATTACAAATATAGTGGTAACCACCTTGCCAGTCTATAGTGTCGCTTATAATATTGCACATGGAGGAAATCTGAAAATTGACATGGTATCTCAAACCAATGATGAAATGCACGGGTATGGTTCGGAAATAATGCCATCTGATATATTGAACCTTAGAAAAGCTGACCTCATAATAGCTATAGATGATGTTCTGGAAAAAGTATATACCGAAAAAACGTGGAAAAAGAAAACAATATTTCTTGCTGAAAACATTCCAAACGTAAACGATTTACATATTTGGTTAAGTCCCGAGTTTATCGTTAAAATTGCAGACATTTTGCTAGATCAGTTTATACTATGGGATGTAGAAAATAAATCTCTGTACCAAAATAATTACGGTATTTTTCTACAAAGAATTAATATTATGTTGGAAGATATTGGTAGTATGTTGCAAAACATTCAAGATATAAAGTATTTTGTTTTACATGATGCATACTCGAATTTCACACACTATTTTTCTTTGAATAATCCCATAGGGTTCTTGATCGATAGAAACCATAATTTAGTTACTTCACAACAAGTCCTACAGTTGCATAGAGACAATAGCACTGTATGTGTTTTATCCGGTATGAAAAACAGTGAATTTCTATTCAATTTATTACCGGAAAATGTTATCTTATTTCCTACAGATATACTGGGAACAAGTTACATAAAAGATAATACAGCTGATTATAAAGAGGTGTATTTTTCGATTATGTATGGTCTTGCGGATGCGTTTGTTCAATGTGCTAAAGTATAAAAAACTAAATCTTTTGAATTGTTGTAAACATGCATAACAAATTATGATACCCCGATTGAATGTTAAAAACCTAAAGAAGAGTTTCAATAATATCTATATATTAAATGGGATTGATCTCTGCGTACATCAAGGACAAATTCTCGCCATCCAATCAATCTCAGGAGGAGGTAAAACAACATTACTACATACTATAGGGTTATTAGATGATTGCAATAGCGGAGAAATATATATAGATGGTATATTGTGCAAGAAAAGTAAATATTCTGCAATCAGAAGAAGTAAAATAGGTTTTGTATATCAATTTCATCACCTAATTAATAATTTATCTGTTTATAATAACTTGTATTTTGCTGCAAAAATCAAAAAACTGTCCGATAAAGTTGCATCTGATAATATCAATTCTATACTTAAAGAAATAGGACTGTACCAATATAAAAATACGAAAGTCAAACATCTATCCGGCGGAGAACAACAACGTATTGCTGTTGCTAGAGCTTTTATTAACCATCCCAAACTAGTCATAGCAGATGAACCAACAGGTAGTTTAGATATAAAAAGTGCAAATCTTGTTTTTAGTTTATTGAAAAATTTCACTCTTCTATACGGAACATCAATAATAATGAGTACTCATGATGTAAACCTTGCCAAAAAATGCAATAAAACTATCATGATTCAAAATGGCAAAATAGTAAAGCACACCGCTCAATAAGTTAGTTGATAAGATACAATACAATATATTATTAAGAGTTGTTTGTTAACATTTTGTACTGTATATTAAGTGATTATCACTCGTTATGGTTATTGGTAATGAGAGTTATTCTTCAGGATCTGGGATAGAAAAAATAAATTTTTTGCGTTGTACTCCTAATATCAGTGGACACAGTTATGAATATCAAGTTGTTCTATCCCATCATGGTCAAAAAATATCATATGATGTCTTTAAAAAGATACTGTCTTCATGTTTTACCATTCAAGATAGTAAAAAAAGTATCAGAAATCTTTATGATGACTTTGAAAAAGGCGATAAAGTAAGTTTTCTATGTTACACAAAAGATATCGCTGAAACAAAATTATTTGAAATTCAAGAGTTTTCCAGCAGTATAGGTGTTGAAATTAATGTGACTATTTCTAAATATTTATCGAATTAAGAAAATGAATTATTCAGTTGAATATAGCTTGCGCAAAGCATATGGAATAGCGAGGAATTTTGCTCATAGTTATCTGTCATTAGATCATTGGTTTTTATCTCTTTTAGACTCAAGTGATGTGTATGATGTACTAGAACGCTCTAAAATTGATATGAAGAAATTAAAAGATAAAGTAGTAAATTTCTTGAGTAATATGGATATGTCTGGTTTATCAGTGGATTATTCCAGCAGTGCTATCAGAGTGACTGTTGGAGTACAACGAGTTGTGGACAAATTTATGTACAATTCCACCGAGGATCACAGAGCTATTTCCCCGTTTAATATATTATTAGAAATTTTTTGTCAAGATGGTTGTTACAGTACGTGTTTCATATATGAACAAGGTGTAAGTTTTTTAGATATTTTTTATACTTTTTTAGAAGATGAAATGAAAGAATATAATTATGAAATAATTGAGAATCATGCTGAGGATAAAAATATTCTTCTGAATGAATATTGTGTGAATTTAAATGAAAATGCAAAAAAAGGAAAAATTGATGTTGTTGTATCCAGAGAAGAAGAAATCGAACGAACTATAGATATATTGGCACGTCGTAGCAAAAATAACCCGCTATATGTAGGTGATCCAGGCGTTGGAAAAACCGCTATAGTAGAAGGATTAGCACATAGAATTGTAAATGGAACAGTGCCTTATTTTCTATTAGATAAAATTATTTATGCACTAGATATAGGTTCTTTAATTGCAGGTACAAGGTATAGAGGTGATTTCGAAGAACGCATCAAAAATGTAATAAAAGAAATATCCAACGATTCTACTGCAATATTATTCATAGATGAAATTCATACTTTGATAGGAGCTGGTGCAACTAACAATGGTACAGTAGATGCTGGAAATCTGTTAAAACCTATTCTTACTAAAGGAGGATTTAGATGTATTGGGGCAACAACATATAGTGAATTTAATAGTACTTTCAATAAAGATACTGCTCTGTCAAGAAGATTCCAAGTTATATTTGTTAAACCAACTGAGCCTGAAGATACTATAAAAATCTTAAGTGTTGCAAAAACTCCCTATGAAAGGTATCATAGAGTTGCGTATTCTCAGGGTGCAATTAGACAAATTGTTCTTTTATCGCATCGCTATATTACTAATAAAGTCCTACCAGATAAAGCTATAGACATCATGGATGAGGCAGGAGCATACTTTAATATTCGGTATAACTTTAAGAAGAAGAATCATCATTTATTAAAACCTAAGGTTGTAACCGCCAGTGATATTAGGAAAATTGTTTCCAGATCAACAGGAATACCTGTAGATGATTTTACTAGGAGTAACTATGATATAGTTGCAGAGTTAAAAAATAGGCTAAATCAGAATATATTAGGACAAAGTCATGTAATAGATGAAATTACACGAAACTTACAGTTCATGCTATCAGATATTCATGATTTCACACAACCTACAGGAGCTTTTTTATTTATTGGACCTACAGGAGTTGGAAAAACAGAAACAGCTAAAATCATGGCAGAAGTCTTAAGGATGAGGTTTCTAAGATTTGATATGTCCGAATATTCCGAATCGCATAGTATTTCAAAATTCCTAGGAGCACCCCCAGGATATATAGGTTTTGATAAAGGGGGAATATTAACAGACCAAGTCAATAACTATCCCTATAGTGTTATATTATTCGATGAAATTGAAAAGGCTCATCCTGATATCTACAATGTATTATTGCAAGTTATGGATTACGGAATGCTAACTGATGCGAATGGACGTAAAATAAATTTTAGTAACACCATTGTAGTAATCACCAGCAATGTTGGGGCCAGTAAATTATACGATTATAAACTAGGTTTTGATAAAAATGAAAATGCTAGCTGTGATCATAAGGCTACCGAAAAATTATTCTCTGCAGAGTTATTAAACAGGTTAGACGCAGTATTATACTTTGACAGCATATCCCTTCCTGTCATGTACCAGGTTGCTGAAAAACTTATGAAAGACACCAGAGAAATGTTTAGCAAGAAATCTATTGGATTTAATTTCGATAAAAAAGTTATAAAATATTTAACAGATAACTCGTATAATAAGAAATATGCCGTACGTCATTTACAGAAATTTTTAAAAACTCACGTTTTATCAACAGTATCCCAGAAGATGATACAACAAAAAATAAAAAATGTAAATCTTATCTTAAACCAATCAGGAGAACTGGATTTTATCTATGATACAAAATAGGTATATCCAATAATTATAAATGGAGCTCAATCTTAACAAAAAATATAAAATTGATACCTAGGACATAACTAATAATAACTTTACTCTGGTATCGCAAGCATTCATTAAAGGGGGAATTCTCTTGAATGCACTGGGTCTTCAGTGCACATAGATATATACGTCTATATTATAAATATTATAATTACTAGCTTCTGTTCACATAAGAGGCAACGAAGCATTAGGTTCTGTTGACATAATGTAAGCGTAAGCATATTAAGGTGGAAGTGAAGTCAATAAGGGCCTGATAGGATGATTTAGTTTTATCAAAACGATACCCGGCTAAAATGCTTAAATTTGCCAAAAAACATTCTATCAAGTGCCTTCCATATAGATATGTTGGTCATATTTATACTTAATCCTTCTATTTCCACGAGAAGAAATAACTATTTGTTATCCAAATGGTCACGAAATATCTTCCTATCATACCCCTTTGTCTGTAATAACTGTTGTTCCTTTGATATCTTCCATTAAATCTTCTGCCTTGGTAATATCATTTCTATTTCCTCTAATAATAGTAAATCATGTATTGCCTAATGCATCTACTATAGCAGTAAACCCTCCTTGACTTCCCAACCCTTCTGGCTTTATTTCCATGACCTGATGCACAAGCATATGCTCTTACTACATTACTATCTATCATTCCTTCCTTTCGACTACTGGTTCTTTTTTACCCCTCTCCATGCTATTTAAATGTACATCACATATTACTGTAATTACTTTGAAATCCAAATACCCCTATTTCCTCTTTGAAATTTGATATATGTGCCATTTTCCATACCATTTCAGGACAGCCCTCCATGGTATTCCTGTTCTTAATATATACAATATGACATTGACGACTAAAGATAGACAAGGACAGATGAAGTTGTTAGAAAGGAAACAACAGATATGCGCAGGTGCGACATGAAAGAAAATTACAAGCGTTGCGGAAGTAAAAAAAACATCAAGAATGTATTGGCACGAGACAAACAAAGATACAAATGTAAAGTATGCAAATACAACTATATAGAAGGAGACGCAGGAATAAAGTATAGTGGATCAGATAGATTGAAAGTAATCAAGTTATATTTAGAGAATTGAGGAATTAGGACAATAGAAAAACTTACAGGGATACATAATACACTGATATCTATCTGGATTGAAAAAACAGCAGAGCAAATCAAATTAGACCTAGAAAGAGCCACGCAAGAATCAGGGGGAATGCAGAATATAAATACCAAAGAATGGAGGACAGGCAGTATACATATGGATTGCTGCTAATCGAGAGTCAAGTAAAGTTATTGACTTTGAAGTAGGAGATAAAAGTCAGTATACCTATAGTAAATTGTCATTCAGACTACAGAAAAGATATCGGATCAAATGTTTATGTACAGATAATTACGTATTTTATAAATGTTATACAATATCCAATGTTCATTATATTATAAAATCTGAAACCTCTCTGGTAGAATCTAAAAGTTCTCTCATTCACTATTATTCTGTTCATTGTAATAGAAAAACTAAACAATATAGTAAATCCATAAGAATGATTATCGCGTTTCTCATAATCTTTTTATATCAAGATCATTGTTCGGCAATATCTACAATATTAAACAGAATACTTGACTAATGATCGGTGGACATCCTTGCCACATGTAACGATTTATGATTATGGCAATATAATCTCATAAAATTCCTCTAGATATAATTTTTTATCCATCGTGTTTCATCGTGATTTGAGATACACCTTCCAAACTCAAGTCAAACCTTTGTTAACATTGTCGAGGTACAACATTCAAATACTCATTTATATTCACTAAATATATGTTGCAAAAAAAGGCTACTGCATAATATATCACAAATTGTTCCAATCAATAAAATAAATATTAAATAGAAAAAGATAAATTTTCAATGTATCAAAGTTATCTATGATAGAATCTCATCCAAGTCTGTATTAACCGAGGAAGATAATATATGATCATTAATATAGTTCTCATCTATTAAAACTTCTTTTTCTTCAATCTCAAACATTTTTGACATAAGTATTTTTTCCATTATGGCTCTTAACCCTCTGGCTCCGTTTTTATGCTTTTTAGCATAAGATGCGATCAACCTCAAAGCCCCTTCGGTAATATCAAGACTTCTATTATCAATTTCGAAAAGTTTACTATACTGTCTAACTAAAGCATTTTTAGGCTTCGTTAACACATGTAATAAC
Organism: Candidatus Xenolissoclinum pacificiensis L6; assembly: GCA_000512675.1. Taxonomy (GTDB): domain Bacteria; phylum Pseudomonadota; class Alphaproteobacteria; order Rickettsiales; family Anaplasmataceae; genus Xenolissoclinum; species Xenolissoclinum pacificum. The sequence goes on along the minus strand of AXCJ01000004.1, from coordinate 27,522 downwards.
TGTGATTCTGATAATTCATGTAAAGTTACCACAATAGGTATCCTACCAACAAATTCAGGAATTAAACCATATTTTACTAGATCTTCAGACAAGACTTCCGTGTTATTTAATAGGCTTTTCTCCTGATGAGGATTTACATTATAACCAATCAATGCAGAATTTTGTCTCTTTTGTACAATATCTTTAAGACCAACAAAAGCACCTCCACAGATATATAATATATTGTGAGTATTAATTTGCGTGCATTCCTGCTGAGGATGTTTACGACCACCCTGAGGAGGCACAAACGCTGTCGTACCTTCTATTATCTTTAACAATGCTTGTTGTACCCCTTCACCAGAAACATCACGAGTGATAGATGTATTTTCGGATTTTTTTGTAATCTTATCGATCTCATCTATATATATGATTCCTTTTTGAGCTTTTTCTACATCAAAATTAGCATTCTGTAATAGTCTCAAAAGAATATTCTCTACATCTTCACCTACATAACCAGCCTCGGTCAATGTAGTAGCATCAACAATTGCAAAAGGCACCTTGATCATAGTTGCAAGCGTACTTGCAAACAATGTTTTTCCAGACCCAGTAGGTCCAATCAACAACACATTAGACTTTGATAACTCAACATCTGAATAATTAGAAAGTAAATAATTGATCTTCTTATAATGATTATATATGGTAACAGACAAAACAATTTTCGCCTGTTCTTGTCCTATCACATAATCATCCAAACGTTTATAAATATCTTTAGGCTTTATCTCATCTTCTTCAGGTTGGTGATCTAACACTTGTTCCTGCAACATATTTGCACAAAGAAACACACATTCATTACATATAAACGCTGTAGAACCTGCTATAATCTTTTTAACCCCATCATGCCTCTTCCCACAAAAAGAACATGTTATTACCTCTTTATTGGTCATAGAAAAACTATTTAAAAAAACACAATCTATTCTGCAGACGTACCATGATGATCAATAATCCGATCAATAATACCATATTCCAAAGCTTCTTCAGCAGTCATAAAATAATCATACTCCATATCTTTCTGTATAGTCGTCAACGGCTTTTTTGTAAGCGTTGCATATATTTGATTTAAACGATCTTTAACTCTCTTCATTTGATTCGCAGTATTCTCGATATCGGTAACACGTCCTTTGAAACCACCAGATGGCTGATGTATCATTATCTCCGAATTAGGCAAAGAACACCTCTGACCTGATTTCCCTGCTATCAGCAATAAAGAACCCGCAGAAGCTGCACGACCAATACAAACAGTAGAAACCGGACACTTGACATAACGCATTGTATCATACATGGCCAACCCTGCAGCAACATCCCCACCAGGAGAGTTAATGTACATATACACTGTTTTTTCAGGATCTTCAGATTCCAAAAACAGCAACTGTGCAACAACAATAGATGACATATGATCGTTAATCTCACCATTCACAAAAATTATACGATCCTTAAGCAATCGGGAGTATATATCATATGCTCTCTCTCCTCTACTAGTTTGGTCAATAACCATTGGTATCACAGACATACTACAACTCCGAATTAACATTTACTTTACTTTTCAGATCTTTAAACACCTTTTCCTCCAATATTTGATTACTCAATTGCATAATCATCTCCTGATTATCTTTGTATAGACTAACAATCTTCTCAAGTTTTTGATCATCATTTCCAGACATTTCAAAAACCCTTCTCATCACATCCTCTTGAGAAGTTTTAATATCCTGGCTTTTTGCATAATGCAACAACAATAGCGACAATTTAGCATTCCCAATTGCCTTCTCTCGTATCATCTCATCACTAACATCTCTGAATGCAGAATCCAATTTAATACGACCCACCTCGGAATCTATTAAACTTTCAGGAACATTAAAATCATATTTATCTTTTATTGCGTTATAAATACTTTCTCTTAATATATCTTCGAACTCCATTTGTTTTCTATGCTCTAATACCTTCTTCGCATTATCCGAAACCTCTTGATGATCTTTACATTTAAGAGAACTTAATACTTCAGAGTCTTCTGTAACAGGAAGACTTTTCAAAACACGCAAAACACTAACCCTAAACAATGCTTTCTTCTTCCGTAATAAAGGATTATGGTAATCATCTGGAAATGCAACACATATATCTTTCTCCTGTCCAACTTGCATACCTAACAAACCATCTTCCATGTCCTTTATTACCTGTTGCTTACCTAAAGTGACATGTACGTTCTGAGCCATACCACCCTTGAACCTTTTATTATTAATCTTCCCATCAAAATTGATTATCAACTCATCTTCAACCTTCGCTTGGTATTGATCATCAACAACCTCCTCTTTCTTCCTTATAGATCTAATCACCTCTTTGACATACTCCTTTAACTCTTCATCTGTTACCTCTCCTTTAGTAACATTCAATGTTATATCACCTGGTTCAATAATAGGAACTTGATCTGCATTAAGCTCAAATAAAATATCATAAGTAGCATTATAATTGTTATCAGTAGGTCCTTGAACAATTTCCACATCTGGCTGAGAAGAAATATCTAATGATTCCTCTTGAACAATCTCAGAACATATCTTAGGAATACTCTGTTGTATAGACGAAGCAACAATAGACCTCATGAGATCTACTGAAATAGACCTACGTGCACTTTCTTTCCTAAAGCCCTTCTTAGAACTAGACATAGCGTACGCATCAATATCTGCCTGAACTTTTGACTCTTTAATAAATATCCGATACTTCTTATATCCTTTCTCAACTTCAAGGTATTCGGTGACCGTATAATCACCCTTATCCACAACCTGATCAGACAAGTAAGAAGAATCTTTCTCTACTAACTCATCACCTACCAAACTTTCTTGCGATGAATGAACATCCTGTCCATCATCAGACTTTTCAGAAGATTTTGAAAAATCCACACCTGATAACATCTCTTCCTCAGAACTTTTTGAGGGTTCAACAGATTCATCATTATTTGGCTCCATTACGCTATGCAACTGCTGATCAGTATCATTCTTCATCATCACTAACTACTATCCAAATATCAACTCAAAACTATATGGTACGGATGAAGGGACTCGAACCCCCACGAGTTGCCTCACTAGGACCTAAACCTAGCGCGTATACCAATTCCGCCACATCCGCAAGAAACATACACACACATTAGGATTAACAGAAATCAATCTTAAAGTAAAGTATTATTTCCCAATATATAACATCCCTTTCATTCAGCAGGTTCTAACATTGCAGAAATCCTATCAAGCCTCTTTTGCAAATATTGTTCCATTTCTTCAAAGCTCTCCCTAGAGATATAATCTTCTTTCATTTTTATTAACTCTTCCTCTAACGTCATTATAATAATAATCATCAAGGTATCAGTCGAAAAATTAAAATGAGAGTAAACATCTTCAATATATTGAGCCTTCTGATTAATTGATTCCACTATCTTCTCCCCATCAGAGAATAATCCCTTTGGTATCTTAAATTTTTGTCCTTTAATCTCAATTTTATGTTCAAACATCTACTTAGTATCAAGGATATTCTGTATTTTTATCATAAGCCTTTTAATTTTTGCAAGTAATATGTTCATGACACCCTCATAAGATTTACATTTTTCATCTAACATTTTTACTTTACGCTCCAAAATTCTCGTCTTATCCATTAATAATCTAATTTCTTGTTGATAATTCACATTCTGAGAATTGGTATCATAAGAACGCATCTTATGTATTTTATGCTCTAAATAGTCAAATACCTTATCTATGTTTTTTTTCATATTCTTGATATTAAAATTGCTACTTCTTTATTATGTACATATCCTAATCTCTCATGTATATACTGTTCTAACAAGATAAAATCTGGTATCTCTTGATTGAATGCTTTAACTGTATTTTGTAATTCATAAAGATCTTGATATGCATTATCAAGTCGTCTCTCCTGTGCATTAAGTAAATTTGACACTTCTATATACCTAAAAATACTACGTGATCCTATAAACAGATTGATTAGTAAATAAATCACTAGCATAAGTAAAATTATATCAAACTGCACTCTCTTATATTGCATACTAATTAATATCCACACAATACCAATACACACTAATATTTGTAACATTATTTGTGAGTATTGTGTTGTAATTAACCCATTATATAGTAATATATTATACAGATGTAAAAGCTGGGGTGATCATTGCATCAACCAATTATTTTAAATAGCATTTAATATGAAAGTTATTACTGTACGAGAAGCTTTAAATCAAGCATTAAGAGAAGAACTGATGTTCGATGATAGAGTTTTTATTGCTGGAGAAGAAGTTGCAGAATATCAAGGAGCCTATAAAATTACACAAGAATTATTAAAGGAATTTGGCAAAAAACGCGTAATAGATACTCCAATTTCAGAATATGGTTTTTCTGGACTTGCTGTGGGAGCTGCATACGATGGACTTAGACCTATCATTGAGTTCATGTCTTTTAACTTCTCCATGCAAGCAATTGATCATATAATAAACTCAGCTGCCAAAACACTTTATATGTCCGGTGGTACTATATCTACCCCTATTGTTTTTCGAGGTCCTAATTCTATAGCCGCGCAAGTCGCTGCCCAACATTCACAATGTTATGCTTCTTGGTATGCTCATATACCAGGTTTGAAAGTGATTGCTCCATATAGTGCCTCAGATTTTAAATCATTATTAAAAGCATCTGTACGAGATAATAATCCTGTAGTCTTTCTAGAACATGAACTATTATACGGACAAACACATGAAATCACAGATGCAGAATGGTCTTCTGAATATATCGGGGAAATTGGAAAAGCACAAGTTGTGATACAGGGTACTGATTTAACCTTAATTAGTTTCTCTCATATGATGATCCCAACACTACAAACTCATAGTATATTAAAGGAGAAACATGGAATCAATGCAGAAGTGATTGATTTACGGACAATCAGACCCTTAGATGTAGATAGCATCGTTAACTCGGTACGGAAAACACACAATGTTGTCATTATAGAAGAAGGGTGGGGTTTTTGTGGTGTTGCATCTGAAGTAATATCAACAATAATAGAACAAGCATTTGATGATCTGGATTCACCTCCTAGTCGTGTAACAGCTTTGGATGTACCAATGCCCTATGCAAAAAATCTAGAAACCCTTGTTAACCCAACCACAGATAAGATTGTTACAACAGTTGAAAAATTATTTAATATTTAATTCAATATGTTATTATCATAACGTTTTATATTGATCTCATAGTTACGTAAATAACTGTTAAATTCATTAAATAAGATCTGTTTTATCACTTTATAGAAATCTGCTGTAATATCCATTTTCACATCTTCTGGTATCGATGCATAATCATCAAATAACACATCAACAAGTTTAGCAACTACCAACGATCCATCTATTTCAAATATATCAGTCGATTTCCCAATATCAAGTTCAAAAGTTTGTTTGACATATTCCGGATCCTTGACACTACGACCATTGATAAGAAAATATATATAATCTCTGAAAAATATATCAGTATGGTAATTAACATCATTATCTAGATAATCACGCAAAATAGCACGATATTTGTCATCCTTTGCATAATTAATAAGAGATAATCTAACAGTGTCAACGACCTTATGCAAAGGCTGTAATACAGGTGGTCTAATATCAAATACCTCTATCAGATAATAATGATTTTTCTTATCATCTGCCAACAATACCTTCCCTTTCTCAGCAGAGAAAGCATGATTTTTCAGCAATAGTGCAACTGATTTATCTAACTCTAACCCATCAAGACCATTACCATAAATATCAAAGTTCTCCATCCTGAATACTGCACTATCTTCTATACCAATAGAATCCAATATATCATCAAAAGATTGATCCTTATTAATCAACCATTCTACATTATCCAAGTATTCACCCAATTTTTCCTGACGTCTCATATCCGATAATATCGTAGCAACCTTTTTACGTAACAAATTCATCTCAATTTCATCCAAAACATGTATCGTGCTCAAATGAAACACATAATATTTATCTCCACTTCCATCGGATAAAATTAACACGCGTCCTTCGTTTGTATCATTCAAAGCATTATATATTACTCCTTCTGTTACAAAATTCTTAATCACATGAAAAGATTCTTGATAACTTGGTAGTCCTCTAAAATCATTCCACTCAACTGTTCCACTTTGTAACTTTAACGCAATATCTTCCGCTTGCTCCAATGATTCAAAAACCACGTAATTATAATCATAAGTTTCTGCGATATTAAAAAGTTTAATCTGAGCCTCAATATCCGTAACAGTAACATTAATTTCTTGAATTAATGAATCATCAAATTGAACATATCGTATACTACGTAATTCATTAGAAATAAATTTGTTCCTATTATCATTATAATAACTCTCTATCATATTATCAGTTGGATTGATAATATCAATATCTTCAGAAAGTGATATGGAAAATACTTTCAATAACCGACGTTGTAAATCATACATCAATATATTGTTTATCACGTTAGAGAACATAAAATAATTATCTAACAGAGGAATCGTAATCATAGACCTCCTCATCTGACTCTTAATCAGATTAAAGTAATCAGATTCTGTCATATCATTCTCAGATAATACTTCAAGCAACTTATCTCTACTAAAATGACCACCATCTTGAAAAACATCTAACCCTTTTATTTTCTCAATAACAAATTCGTTGGAATAGTCCACCTTAAGATCATCGGCTATACTATCAAGAACACGTTCATATATTAGTCTATCTATCACATACTCCCTAATACCAGAATTATATAAATACTCGTTATCAACATTAATTTTAAAATACTTATTAATATATTCTATTTCTTTAGATAGTTCTTTATGAAAATCACGTGCAGTAATGTCATACTTACCAACAGATACAATCACATCCCTCTTTGCAGAAAATAAACCTATAACCTGTATTAACCCCGCACATAGAAAAGCCACTATTATCACCAGAATTGTGATCTTTTGTAAAAATTTATTCCTAAACACTATAAATATATAATAAATAACATAATCAACTATAACAACTGCTCAATACCTGGTAAAGTGTCTTGTGCGATATATGTTAAAAAGGCACTACCAGCCACTGATACATACGAAAAACTATCACGATATTTAATCGTAGCACTTAAAGTATCCCCTCCTCCAATTATGCTTTTCACCATACCTGAATTTGTTCTATGAGCAATGTACGATGCTATTTCATCAGTAGCATTACAATGTTCATTTTCTGATATCCCTAATGTCCCAGACCACAAAACTATACCCACATTATCTATCAAACGCTTCAAATGAATAACTGAAGCAAAACCAATATCACATACTGTCCATCCTTGAGGAATATAGCGTATATCCACAACAACCGGTTCACTTTTATATATATCCCCCTTTAATACCAATACATCAACAGGTAATACAATCTTATCGCAGTTAATCAACGGGATATTTTCATATAAAGATTTACCTATATTGATCCCTTTTTGCCTCATTATCGAATTGGCAATCCCACCACCAACAAAAATGTGCTGTGCTTGCTCAGATAACACAGAGATCATTTGTAATTTAGAAGAAACCTTTGCCCCTCCCATAATAACTAAAAAAGGTATGTCAGGTGATTGAAATTTCTGAATCCACGAGATTTCATCTTTCAATGACAACCCCATGACACTAGGCAAAAATTTTGGTATTCCTATGACTGATGCATGTTTACGATGACTCACAGAAAAAGCATCATTAACGTAAAAGTCTGCATAACTAGCCAGCATAGAAGAAAAAGTATCTCTATTCTCTATCTCTCCTTCATAAAAACGGATATTTTCCAGTAATATCACATCCCCTGACTTCGTAACAGATAAAATATCATTCAACCCTGACAGATCTGAAAAAAATAACTTCATATCAGGTAAAAGAGTTTGCAATTCTGAAAAAACAATCCTTTTCAAAGATAAAGATTGCTCATATCTAGCCTTAGGTTTCCCAAAATGGGTTAATAGCACAACCTTTGCACCTCTATTAGATAAAAAACGTATTGTTTGCAAAGAACGCACAATACGAATACTATCCAGTATTTTCCCATCCAAAACAGGAACATTGTAATCAACACGCAATAGAACAACTTTATCAGTGAAACTGACCTCTTCTATCTTCATTTCTTAAATAACAAATACATAACTTCTAGCATTCTTTTACTAAATGCGAATTCATTATCATACCATACTAATACTCTAAACATTTTACTTGATACAAAATATGTCTCCTCAAGATCAAATACCCCACTAAAATGATTACCATTATAATCGATTGATACTAAAGGTACACGTTCATAATTCAATACTAAATCATTCTGACCATCAATATTATCAACAATAAATTCTTTCAGCTGATTAGTATCAGAAATACTATCATCACTTGTCGAAACTACCAAATCTAACACAGAAACATTATGAGTTGGCACCCTTAAAGCAGTCCCTTGTACTTTTCCATAAAGATCAGGTATGAGATGCTTTAATATTTTTGAAGCTCCTGTTGTAGTAGGCACCATCGATAATGATGCTGTACGAGCTCTCCTTAAACTACTTTTATGGTTATTATCCAATAGATTCTGATCATTAGTATACGCATGTATAGTCGTAAAAAAAGCACTCTCGATATTCAAACCAATATTTAAAAATTTAAGGACAGGTAACAAACAATTTGTTGTACAAGAACCAACAGAATAGACAGACAATGATATATCAAGATCCTCATCATTCACCCCTCTAACAATTGTATTAGAAGCATTTGCGTTCTTCATAGGCGCGGAAACCAATACCTTTTTAGCACCTGATTTCACGTGAATCATAGAAGAATCATTAAATTTCCCAGAGCACTCCAAAACACAGTCAATCATTAATTCTGACCATGGTAAGCAACTAGGATCTCTCTCATGTAATACTCTAATATGCTTACCTGCTACTATAAGATCATTCCCCTGCACTTCCAAAGAATACTCAAAACGACCATAGGTAGAATCATAGCACAACAGATGAACCAAAGTAGAAACATCTGCTGGAGAATTTATAACCAACAAACTAATATTACCCTTTACCAGTTCAGGTATTATCAAACGAAATAAACATCTACCGATTCTACCTAACCCATTTATAGCAACTTTTAAACCCATAATCATTTACTTGTATTATAATTCTTTTTGTATATCACTCTACCACGAGTTGCATATAAAGCTCTATCTTCTAACTTTTTACTAATCACACTTCCTGCTGCTGTAATTACATTATCACCAATCTCTACGGGAGCAATAATAGAAGAATTTGCCCCAATAAATGAATCTTGCCCTATTGTGGTATTATTTTTCTTCTCACCATCATAGTTACAAAAAATAGTACCTGCACCAATATTACTATTTGCTCCGATTGTTGCATCCCCAACATAAGCAAGATGTTTGATATTCACATTTTCATCTATGACACTACGTTTAACTTCTACAAAGCTCCCAACACAACTATTATTATTCACTTGGACATCATCAGTCAGCTTCGCAAACGGCCCAATAATAACATCTCTTTTTATATGTACATTCTCTAGAAAAGAAAAAGACATAACCTTCACCCCAGAATCAATCGTGGTATTATTCCCAATAAAAGTATTAGGAAAAATAGTCACCCCATTACTAATAGCAATATTGTATCCAAAGTAACTGGTGTCAGGAGAAATAATCACTACTCCGCATTCTATTAAATGTTCTACAACATTATTCTGAAATATAGATTCTGCAATAGAAACATCAACATAATCACGTATCTCAAATAAAGCACCATATACCCCCTCAAGAACTTCAATAGTATCTTGTGTCTTGTTAGACAATAAACACAGAGCATCCACAATACTGTTACATGAGGAGATATCATGCAACAAATCAGTGTCTAACATTAGAATATGAGCAAATAACAGCTTTGTATCCGTACTATCTACATTAGAATAATCCACCCCTTTTGATGAAGATCCAACTATCACATTCTCTACACAATTATTTTTATTTCTATCAATCATAACGGAAGCACCAGACACATTCTCCACAATTGCAGAAGGTAATACAGGAAATACATATACTCCTGCCTTCTTATCAGAACTAACCAGCATATCAATATATTTATCAGACAAAAAAGGTAGATTGGAGTGCATAATTATAAGTTTCTTGGCACTTGTGTTACGTTTTACATCATTCATATTCTCTGCAAAAGATAAAAACTTACTCACTTCGATTTTTGTCTTGGTAGGTCTACACACAATATCTTGCCATATATTCTCATCATGTAAAAAAACGTGTATTTTCCCAAACGAATGCTTAAGTAGTATATCAAGAATATGTTGTATAACAGGACGCCCAGCAAGTGCAAAACTAAATTCTGAGCTGGGTAATAGAACAATCTCTGTATCATGTATATCATTTCTCATTCTACAACACTCCTATCTTTTTAATATTTTTATGCATGTTTGCAACAGTTTTTGAAACTTCAATTTTTTTATTTGATGTAAATCCAATATACCTGTCACTAATACTGTTAACATCATATTCATAGTTAACCATCATACCAAAGGATTGATGCAACCCTTTATTCGAAATATCAGACATCCAATTTATACCATATATACTTGCTCCATTAGAAAGGTGAAAATTCGCTACTGCGTCATAATGCTTTCCCTTCTCATCAACAGCAGTCGATAAATAATAAGCACATAAAGACATCAAGCCTTCTTTTAAAGAATCTATATCATCATGATTCGAAAAATCATTCTCATAAACAAGAGATAAAACTCTCTCCTTATCAACATTGAAATTCCAAGAGTTTTTTTCACACTCATGCTTCAACCACGATCTAAATCCAGTGATAGGAGACAAAGTATAAAAATACTTTACATTTGGCAAATCACAATGAATTTTATCTACAACTCTCTTGATAAGAAAATTACCAAGATTAATCCCTAATAATCCCTTCTGTGTATTTGAAATAGAGTAAAAGATTACATGAGTTAGTCCAGAATCAGAATCCTTTTCCATGAGATAATTTTCATTTCTCAAAAGCAGATCATGCATTTTAACCTCAACCTTATTGCTAAGATATATCTCAACAAATATCAAGGGCTCATCAGGCATTTTATAATGAAAGAATGCATAGCAATGCTTATTTCCTGATAACCTGCAATGCAAATCCTCCCACGACTCTATCTCGTGCACAGCTTCATAACGCATAATCTTTTCCAATAAAGAAGCCTTATCATCCCATGTAATTCTGACTAGATCTAATAAACCAGTATCAAACCAAGAAGATAATATGACTTTCAGCTCATCAGCCAAGGGCTTCAACGTTTTATCTTCTTTTGAGTACTCAATTAAATCCGCCCTCATATCAACCAAAAACTTCAACCCATCCTGTACAAAAACAAATTGCCTAAAAATTCTATTACGACCTGAGTGTAGAATATTTATCAACTTCAACCTGGATTTATCGGAATATTCATCCTGGTAGCATAAATCTATTGCTGTTTTCAATGCATCAATATCTACATCGCAAGAATCCTTTAATATATGCAGAAACTTTTTCTTATCTTCAACATTAAGAATCATGTACAGATTTCCTAACATCACACTATTTCTCATAATCTGCGAATTATCCAAATTCGGAGAAACAAAATCCTTCACAGCACTTTCTAGTACTGCAACACTTTTTTTATCTTTAAGTTCAGCTATTCCTAATATAGCAGGTTTAGATTTCTCAACAGGAAATAGTTTAATCAATTTCAACCAAGAATAGTTATGAATCTTGGAGAATGCTCTAAGTATTGAAGTACTCATTTTTCATAACGCAACAAACAACAGACTACTCTCCAAGAATATATTATCCTCAAAAAATACTCAATCCTCTTTAGATCAGAACAATATTCCAGTAAAGGTATTTTAACTAAATAACCCAGATAATACTTTTTTAATTAACATAATGCCTAATTAGTTGTTAGTAGTAATATTACGATAGCATGCAAATGAATTTTATGTTACATTATCATGATAGGTTGGCGGGTACACACCGTTGTAGAACTAAATTAAACAGTCGTTGTATTTTTGGTATGTTTTCGAAGTATATAAATAGATTCTCCTCTAGTTATCTAGTATCTTTGTTGATAGTTTTTTTTGCAACCTGTGCTCATGCAAGTGGTCCAGAACAGTGGCAATTGGGTTTCCAAGAAGCGGGAAATAATTTTATGAGAAAAGTTACAGCGTTTCAAAACTTAATATTCATTATCATGTTCCTAATAGTATTATTTGTAACTATGATAACCATATATGTTCTTATACGTTACAATAAGAAATCAAATCCTGTGCCTTCGACAACTTCTCATAACACTGCTATTGAAATTGCCTGGACTCTGATACCTATCTTGATTGTTATCGCAATATCATTTCCTTCTATCAAGTTACTTTCTTATTCGGAAAAAATACCTGAAGCAGATATGACAATCAAAGTTGCCGGATACCAGTGGTACTGGAATTATGACTATCCGGATTATGAAATAAACTACGATAGTAATATAGTTTATGATATTTCTGAAAATCAACGCAGATTACTTGAAGTAGATAACAGACTTATACTGCCAGTAGGAACTGTTATTAGAGTACTAGTGAGTAGTGGTGACGTTATACACAGTTTTGGAGTTCCTTCTCTAGGAGTTAAAAGAGATGCCATACCTGGCAAAATAAATGAAACATGGTTTGAAATTGATAAAGAAGGAGTGTATTATGGACAGTGTTATGAATTGTGTGGAGCATATCATGGGTTCATGCCAATTGTGATTGAAGCTATCAGTAAAGATGATTTTAAGAAATGGGTGAAGTCTCAATAGTTAATATATTTTAGGGGGGTACAGAAATGTCAGAACATGACATACCAACAGGTTTGAAAAGATGGTTATTTTCAACAAATCATAAAGATATAGGATCTTTGTATCTGATATTTTCTATTACATCAGGTCTACTGGGGTTTATCATCTCAATTGCAATGAGATTACAATTAGCACATGTAGACGTGTTTGTAGAAAATTATCAGGCATATAATGTTGCAGTCACCGTACATGGTATTATAATGGTATTTTTCATGCTAATGCCTGCCTTAATAGGAGGTTTTGGAAACTGGTTCGTACCATTAATGATAGGAGCTCCTGATATGGCGTTTCCTCGCCTCAATAACATAAGCTTTTGGCTTGTATTCTTTTCTGCATGTATGGCGATACTTTCAATGTTTGTGGGGGAAGGCCCAGGAGTAGGCTGGACTGTGTATCCCCCACTTTCAACTGCTGGACAACAAGGTATGAGTGTTGATTTAGCTATCTTTTCCTTGCATTTAGCAGGGCTTTCATCGATATTAGGTTCAATAAATATCATTTCAACTGTCTTTAATATGAGAATTAAAGGCATGACTTGGAGCAAAGTTCCTCTGTTTGTATGGGCAATATTTGTTACCTCTTTTATCATAGTGGTAGTTGTACCAATCTTAGCAGGAGCAATAACAATGCTTTTAGCTGACAGAAATTTTGGAACAAGCTTTTTTGATCCTGGTGGAGGTGGAGATCCATTGTTATATCAGCATCTTTTCTGGTTATTTGGTCATCCTGAAGTTTATGTGTTGGTAATCCCTTCTTTTGGAATAATTAGTCAAGTAATATCAACATTCTCAAGAAAACCTATATTTGGTTATGTAGGAATGGTTTATGCCATTATTTCAATCGCAATACTAGGTAGTATAGTGTGGGCACATCATATGTTTACAACAGGACTGTCATTAAATGTTCTGACCTATTTCTCTGTTGCAACAATGATAATAGGAGTACCAACAGGGATTAAAATATTTAGCTGGATAGGAACCATGTGGGGAGGTTCTATAGAATTCAAAGCCCCTATGTTATTTGCTTTGGGATTCATGTTCTTATTCTTAATCGGAGGAGTAACTGGAATAACCCTTGCAAATACTCCACTTGATATTCAATATCATGATACTTATTACGTGGTTGCTCACTTTCATTACGTCATGGCAATATCTGCAATATTTGCTGTATTTTCAGGTTTTTATTACTGGATTGGAAAAATTTCTGGAAAACAATACAATGAAAAACTGGCTGTATTACACTTTGTCATGATATTTATGGGCTCAAATATCACATTCTTTCCTCAATTCTTTTTAGGTTTGGCAGGAATGCCTCGTAGAATACCTGATTATACCAGTGCTTTTAATGGTTGGAACTATGTCTCTACTTTAGGATCTGGCATATCCTCTTTATCCGTTATATTGTTCTTATACATAATTTATGATCTGTTCAAAAATGGACGAGAGTGCCCTGCTAATCCCTGGAATGCTAATACATTAGAGTGGAAATTACCTTCTCCTGTACCATTTCACATATCAGAAGAAGACTTTCTAGATAAAAAACATGATCAACAGAATATTGAACAATAGAGAACTAACCTGGTTTGAGATATTTAAATATCATTTTAGTATCTATAAACCAGGTATATGTTTAATGTCATTGATTTCGTGTTTTGCAGGGATAGCTGTAGCATTACCCTATAGTTTTGATTCGGAAATTAGTAAAGTGGTAATCACTCTTATTGGTATCTCCTTCTCCACAGCTGGAGCAGCGGCGATAAATATGTTCTATGATTCAGACATAGATGCTCTAATGCCCAGAACCAAAAATCGTGCCATTCCTATCGGCGCTGTAAATAGAGATTTTGCTCTACTCTCTGGAATACTGCTATCATCAATCTCAGTCGGATTAATGTATTTCATGGTCAATATTTTATCCTCAGCATTGTTGCTTTGTGCTGTATTGTACTACGTGGTATTCTACACCATGTACTTAAAAAGAAAAACTTTTCATAGTACCGAAATAGGAGGTATATGTGGATGTATACCTCCCTTAGTTGGTTATAGTGCTATGTCCTATGATTTATCAATGCAAGCTTGGATGATATTTTTCCTAATATTCTTTTGGAGTCCACCTCACTTCTGGGTATTATCGATCACAAATGCAGTATACTATGAAAAAGTTAATATACCCATGTTATATTCCGTTATGGGAGAAAAAATAACAAAGCTATATATACTATCATATACTTTTTGTATGATATATGTATCTATCTTGATGTTCATCAAAATAGAGTCGTTGAGTTTGTTGTACCTTATAATATCGAGTATATCTAACATCATATTTCTTTATTTCTTTATAGGTATATTTATAAATAATAAGCATAGTAGGAAGGCTTTCTTCTGGTCAATAGCTTATATGTTTATTATTTTGACAACTGTGATAATAGATAGTATCATCTAGTAAATTACTATATATTCTTAAAATATATGACATACAAGCAACGCAACAACTTATTCCTAGTTATAATTCTGGCCTTTGTAATATTGCTTTATTCTCTTGCCGGAAATTTAGTGGATTTAGATGCTATAAAATAAATTCTGGTTCTATTCTAACGTTTTTTTTAGGTATCAACATATCCTGCTCATATCTCATCATCATCAGAAATTCCCGAGATTTTGCATAGTATGTCTTTCCATCCTCTAGTGATTCAGAATAGTTAACAGTTTTTCCTTGTAGTATATTTAAGGCATCGTCTCTCGACATGTTCAGTTGAAAATTTTTATCCAGAATATAATCTAATGGATAGAATCTAGTAGAACTATTTGGATCTTCTGCATTCTCCAACAAGAATGGTCCCACGTGATCTCTTCTAAGTTCCACAACATGTGCCAATCCTCCCAGATTATTTGCAATATCTCGAATAATTGATCTCACATATACTCCTTTTCCACAGTGCATAAAAAATGTTGTCTTCTCTCCGGTATGTGACAGAATTCGAAGATCATATACATTAACCATACGCCCTTTTATATCAAAATCGGTAATACCTTTCCTCATTAATGAATATGCTCGTACTCCATTTATCTTCACAGCAGAAAATCTAGGAGGAACCTGTTCAATATAACCGATAAACTTAGGTATTACTGCATCTATTTCCAAAATAGAAAATCTTTTCTGACATGTTCCAATAATATTCCCAGTGCGATCTATACTATCATAGTCAATACCCCATTGAATAGTAAAAGTATAACTTTTATCCATATTATCACAGTAATAGATCAACTTTGTTGCTGTTCCCAATCCAACTGGTAATACTCCTGTCGCAATCGGATCCAAAGTCCCAAGATATCCCATCTTACTATTAAAACGCCTTTTTAAAATACGCACCATATCATAAGAACTATGATCAGGAATCTTATTCAAATTAATCCAAGCATTAACGTTCATTTTCATATCTTTACCTATTCTGATAATTCATATTTTGATAAAATTTCTTGTGCCCTTTCTAATAAAAATTTTGGAGCTCCTGCCAATTTAGCAACATAAATACCATATGATTTATCACTTACACCTTCCTTGACTTTATAAGTAAAATACATCTTCCCATCATCCACCTTCACATTCAGACATAAACATGATATTAATTTATGTTTAGTGGCAAGATCAGATAATTCCTTATAATGAGTTGCGAATAAAACTCTGGATTTAGAATATAATAAAAGATATTCAATAGTAGATTGAGCAATTGCTAGACCATCATACAATGAGGTACCACGTCCTACTTCATCTAGTATTATAAAGCTTCTATCAGTGGCATTATTTAGTATAAAAGCAGTCTCAACCATCTCGATCATAAATGTAGAGTAACCACGAGAAATATTATCATATGCCCCTACTCGACTAAAAATTTTATCTACAATCCCTATCCTAGCAGATTTTGCAGGCACAAACATTCCAGATTGAGCCATAATTATGATCATCATATTTTGACGTAAAAACGTACTCTTCCCCGCCATATTAGGCCCAGTCAGTATAGAGATATTATTATCATCTGAGAAACGTAAATCATTTACCATAAAATTATCAACATCTAAAAAAGAAGGATGTTGTCCTCCTATTATATCAATAGACAAACTATTATCTAAGACCGGACGTACAAAATCATAACAAGTTGAAAGTGACGAAAAAGATATCAGAACATCTAAATAAGCCCTATTTCTAGCTAAACGATATAATACTTCAGAGCAATTTTTCACTTCTTCTGATAACTCACTCAAGACTTCATTTTCCAAATTTTTATACTCTATTTTACATGCTATAATCTCAGACTCAAGTTGTATTAATTCCACAGTAGTATATCTAGTAACTTGTGATAAACCTTGCTTTCTAATAAACCTTTCATCTTTAATCTCATATTTTACCGGAACTTCCACATAATAACCAATAAGATTATTATTGGTTATCTTCAACCCTATAATACCTGTATCGTTTCTATACTCATTCATGAGGCCTTGTACTTGAGATTCAAGTTGACATACCTTCTCATTCAAAAGATTCAACTTTTCATGATGAGTGATATTGACATAATATGAATCAGCATTTTTTTCAATATTATCATTAACGAACCTACATAATTTCTCAAACAATTCATGTGAGAAAGATAAATTTTCATAAATACCTTGTAATAAAGATGGATTATTACTAATATTACTCTCCATTAATTTCGAAATAGAAATAATATTTTGCAATTCATGCTTTAGCAATACTAAATCATAAGGTTTAGTGTACCCCAGAACAAAACGAGAAACCAAACGCTCTAAATCTGATGCTTCAGATAATAATTCAGATATCAAAATACGCTTCTGGGTATTCTGCACATAATATTCCACTACATCCAAACGTGCTTCTATATCTTCCGGAACACATAACGGATTCAATAATATAGTCTTTAACAAGCGTTTACCTTCAACAGTAATAGTTCGATCAAGAGTGGAAATAACACTTCCCTTATGTTTCCTTTCCACTGTTTCAAACAACTCTAGACTCTTAATAACTGAAGCATCTATACTCATTCTGCTCATTTCTTGTCTATTGATCGGGTAATCAAGTACATACATATTACCTATCTGTGTTGATACAATATACTCTATTATTGATCCTATAGCGCAAAGCGTGGTTCTGTTAGGAATATCAAGTACTTTTTCATCAGCAATTGAATAATGCTCCAAAATTGTATGTCTTGACCTGTTATAAGAAAAATAACTTTCATCATATGATGTCATCATAATATTCATAGAGGCCATCATATGACTTATCTTTGTATCCTGAGCTAATTTATCTGATAGCAAAGACTCTGACGGATGTAGGGCAACTAACACAGAGTACAGTTCCTGATATGAGATCTGAGACTGGTAAAAAAAATCTTTTGATGATATATCAACATATGCAATTGAGAATATCTCTTCTTTCTCTATCACTATGGACACAATATAATTATTACGATCATTACTAATCATATCATCATCAATTGCTGTGCCAGGAGTAAAAACACGCACTACTTCTCGCTTAATTACAGAATTACATCCTCTGGACTTTGCTTCTTCAGCACTTTCCATCTGTTCACAAATAGCAACTTTTAGTCCTGATTTTAACAATTTCGAGATATAAACACGACTACTATGATGCGGAACTCCACACATTTCAACTCTAGAGTTTTGTAATTTACCCCTATGGGTCAGAACAATACTCAAAATCTTAGATACCTTTATAGCATCCTCTCCAAATATCTCATAAAAATCCCCTAATCTATAAAATAGTATCGCATCATTATATTGCTTTTTAATAGAAAAATAATGTTCTGTAATCGAGATTTTTTTATCAATTTTTTTTTTCACAAATCCTCAACATGTTCCCATGAAAATAGTATACTTCAATTATAACAACAAAAATAGTAATCATTTAAAACACAATATTCATCTATATTACCTACCAATACATTGTCTTCTACAACATATCACCTTCTTATATGTGTTGTAAAAAATACTGATACATATATCATCACAAGACATAAATTACAAATACAATATGACAGCAAAATAATTTATCAAATTAACAATGTAGATATACAGTATCTATTATGTTATTATTTAATTTTTAACTTTCTTATTGACCTTGAAACGTAGTCTTGTATGTACTATTATCGGTTGTACAAATGCTGGAAAATCAACATTAATGAACGGTATTATGGGACGTAGTTTATCTGCTGTATCACATAAAGTACAAACCACTGTAATAACGATTTGTACTTTTAAAATAATTGCTGATACTGAGCTGATTTTTTATGACACTCCAGGTGTTTTTAACCCTAAAACATTAATAGAAAAACGAATTTATAAAAATTTTATGAATACCTTTTATAACAATGAGTCATGTTATAATGATAATCTTTTTTTATTTCTCATTGATGCGAATAAAGGTATTACTTCCAATGTAATACGTACAATATCTATGTTTGATAAGCATAGAGTGATACTGGTTCTCAATAAAGTAGATTTAGTCAAGAATAAAACTGATCTTCTAGCGTTATCTGCAGAATTATTCAATTTATACCCATTTCAACAAATATGCATGATTAGCGCACGCAGACAAAAAGATATAATGAATCTTGAGGACTTACTTGTATCATACTCTTATCCTATACAAAATTGGCGTCATACAGAATTTAAAACTGAATATTTATTATCTGAGATAACAAGAGAACAAATTTTAAGATTCTATCATAAAGAGATTCCATATAAATTGTTAGTTGAAACTACTGACTACAGTAACATCAATAATATCACAAAAGTAAGTCAAACTATTCATATATATAACAGTAATCATAAAAAAATTATACTAGGAAAGAATAATCATCGTTTCTCCATGTTAAGAACAAAGGTTCAACAATTAATACAAAAAAAATTCATCAAAAATGGTAATGTTGAAGTACTATTAGACTTAACCTGTAAGGTTGGGAAAAACTTTGAATTCGATTTAAACCGCTTACTATCCAATGATTACTATATATAATTATTGACATTTAGATGATTTATGCTTACAATTAGGCATGTGTTTCGTATGGGGGTGTAGCTCAGTTGGTTCAGAGCACTGGCCTGTCACGCCAGTGGTCGCGAGTTCGAATCTCGTCACTCCCGCCATTCTTTACTCTCCAGTACCGGTGTATAGATCAAATTTCTTAGCACAGGACGTAATAAGGTTTTTTATTTCTGAATAGGAATATATCAAAACTATTATTTTGTGCATAAATAAGATTGCTGTGCTTTATGATAAGTGTCTAGTCGTAATAAAGTTTTTTACAAATCTCGATTTTCAGGTAACATACTGGCTGTTGTTTCAATACTAGTTAATGTATCACTAACAGAAGCACTAATATTAGGAATATATGATCTAAGACCATAGTATTTCTGACCTAAAAGTCCTACGTTAGAGTAAATCCTTACACATTCCAAATGAAAAGGTACGATCAATTTATCAATGAGTTTATATAAAAATATAATTAAAGATACACTTGCGAAATCATCCGGATCAACATTTTTTTTTATATATTTACACGTTTCTTCTGATATGCCTTTTCTGAACTGCTCATTATTTTGATCAAATACTATTTGTAAACATCTTTTAACCATTTCCTGTACTTCTTGTAAACTAGAAGTATTAGATATATGTCTCAAATCATCTTGTAATTCTTCCGCAGTATGTTCTTGACAATAACTTCTAAATATTTCTATTATAGGCTTCGTATTATGACTAATCATCAAGTTATAACAGTACATCATCCAGTTATGACATTCAGTATTTAATATATTCTTAAAAGATTGGACAGTTGTTGCTTGTGACAAACTCTCAAATACTTCTTTTGAATAACAGGAAATGGGAATACGAAAACAGTGCACTGGTAAATCATGTTCGCCAGATAATTTTCTGTACAATACATATATTTTTGCGATAACGAATGAATAATTTTTCATTTTATTAATATTACAAAATAAATTTAAGAGCATCAAACGAAAATAAGTATCTTGATAATTTCCATAATGCGCTGAGAAACATACAATACCTCCCTGATATGACAAAGGGTTATAATCCATCAGAGAATATTTTGTGATTGTGGTCACGCGAGAATCTGGTGTTTTACCAAAAGATCTATATATTGCTTTATTATTATTACAAGTACGAAAAGCATGGTCAAAAGATGTAACCATAATAGGATGACTAATTACATCTTCAGATTGTTCTGCTGTATCAAGATGTGTTAAAATCCTATCTGTCAAGACAGGTAAAATACGTTGACCTATATCCACGTAAGAAGAATAATAAGTGTTGTGGTTGCCGTTAATTATTAAGTAACGTGCAATATTTGAAAAACCAGAAAGCGTATTATCATTTTCTAGGCAAAGAGCCATAACGTACTGCATCATATCATTGTCATATGGATCGTCTAGTTTATATTTAGGATCATGAAATAATATTGATATATCCTGTATTCTGAAATGTAAGTTACGCGTAAAATAAGGTGATCGTTGAGCCAAACTATCCTCAATTAATTTAATTGTATTGGGGAATATCAAACCTTTATCACTCAAAAGGCTAATTTGCTTGTTGTTGCTCCAAATAGTAAGATAACTCCTGTGTAATTTAGTAATATAATGCACCATATTGTCTAATACTGATACTGGTAAAGACGGTATACATTCATTATTGGGCTTAGCAGAATTAACGAATATTACATTTAAATCTTCCAAATAATAATCTGGTATATGGGTTGTCACATCACTATCTGGCGTTAGTAGTACATCATTAATTGCAATATCAGGTATAGGAATAGCAAGTATAAAAACAGGAGACATATCAAAAAATTACTATATACAATTGTTATATTTAAAATCTTATTTAACGATTATAAAATATATAATATATTGTATCTGAATTATCTAAAAAGTAAACTGGTATATATTAAGTATGTCTATAAAACATAAACATATTTTTTGTTTCGATAGCACAACTACATTCACGATAAACCTTTTGAAATAATTGAGGTTTTTTCTGACTTTCCTGTTAAGAGAAATAATTCCTCAACCTTTATTAGGTGGTGTGTATTCGTATATTCATATTATAATGAACTGATATATGCTCAAAATACTTTTAATATATTTAGTCTTTTAGAATTGTATACAAATATAAAAAATTTTCAGAAATTAAAAAACGTTTTCATATGGTGTGATGATTATTCAATAATTTTCTAGAATGTATCAAGTTCATTTCTTGAGATAAAAACATTTGCATATATTTATCTACTACAGGCTCCCCATCTTCAGGTATTTGAGTATGTTGCTTTTTACTGATTGTATGTGATAACATATCTGTCATTGTAATAGATACGTCATTAGCTATATCATATCTGTGCACCATATTTTCTATGCGAGAATTTAAGCTTTGCATAGATCGTAATTTTTCATATTTTAAAATTTGTTCATATAACTTTTTATCGTGAATGCAAGTTGAAATATTTTGTGGTTTTAAAGGATAATAAACATTATTATGTTTTTTAAAGATTATATTCTCAGGAACGCGAAAAGGAACTTTTGCAATTGTATGCTCCAGCTCCTCAACAATATCTCTCATAATTGGCAATGCAACTCTAGCACCTGAAGCGTGTTTTCCTAAGGTTGTAGGAGTATCAAATCCTACATAAACCCCTATTACTATTTTTGGAGCAAAACCTATAATCCAAGCATCTTTACTATCATTACTCGTGCCTGTTTTTGCTGCAAATGGTATATTGATATTTTTTAAATTCTTTGCAGTACCATGCTTTACAGAATCCTGTAATATAGAATTTATTTGATATGTTGTATCATCAGGGTTAATAATCTGATTATATTCAAATACATTGGGAAAAGTATAGCTTTGACCATTCTCAAAATTACAATTTTGACATTGTTCTGGATTTCTATGTGAAAATAGTGTTTTTCCATTTTTATCTTGTATCTTTTCAATCATTGAGATATTAGGTTTTACTCCTCCATTAGCCAAAATAGCATATGCTTTAGTTAAAGATAATAAATCTACTACTTCTGAACCAAGTATGATGGAGTATATTTTAGCAATATCTTGGTTATATATACCAAATTTATTAAAAATATTTATAATTGGATCTAAGGAAATAGCACGTGCTATTTGTACTGTAATAAGATTTTTTGATAACTCTAACCCTCTTTTTAAGGTTGTTGCGCCATAAAAATCATTTTCGTAATTCCTAGGAAACCAAAGAGGAAAATTATTACCTTGAAAGATTGTCACAGGTTCGTCCATAAGTATACTTGTTGGCATAAAACCCTGATTCAGTGCTTCAAGATATATAAATGGTTTTAACAGTGATCCAGGTTGTCTATTTGCTTGAGTAATAACATTATATTGATTCCGTTCAAAACTATATCCACCAACCATAGATAATATATTACCATTCTCAGGATTAATGATCACTACTCCTCCATTTAAAGAAGAACTTTGCCTCAAAATATGTAAGGAATGGTCTATACTTTTAGTAAAAATCACATCTCCTGCAGATAAGGTTTTAGCCTGTTTATGGTATTGTAAATATTTCTGTTGACAATCATCATTTCCAATAACAATTTCTTTATAATTTGGTGTATGTGATAATATAACAGAAACTGACCAATCTTCAGGACTCATTTGTTTGGTTAAAATTTCTTGTTTTACATCTAATAATTTTGCACACCAATTTTGCGTGATTGGGATGTTATCAAGTCTGCCAGTCCAAAAATGCTCTACCACATACTCTTCTATATTTTTTCGCAGTGCACGTGTTGCAACATCATGCACATATTTATCTAAAGTAGTATGAATAAATAAACCTCCTCCATACAATTCTTGTTCTCCATATTCCTTAATGATATTTTTCCGAATTTCTTCAATAAAAAAATCATTTTTTTGCAATTTATTCTGATACGCATTATTGATATTAATTTTTTGTTTTTTATATTCCAAAAACTCCTTATATGTTATATAATTTTCTTCTGCTAACCTTTCTAATACCCAATTTTTTCTATCATAAATATTTTGTAGGTTTTTAAAAGGATTTAATTTACTGGGAGCTTGGGGTAATGATGCTAGTAATGCTGATTCTGCAATACTTAACTCATTGACTGACTTGTTAAAGTATTGTAGAGATGCCGTCCCAATCCCATATGCTCTTTGACCAAAATATATCTTATTTAAATATATTTCCATAATTTGATCTTTAGTAAATAATTTATTTATCTGTAATGATAATAGTATTTCTTGGAATTTTCTTTTAACAGATTTTTCAGGACTTAAAAGACAGTTTTTCACTACTTGTTGAGTAATAGTTGATCCACCAACCAATAATTTTCCATTTATTAAGTTACTGAATAATGCTCGTATTATACCAAAATAATCAATACCTGTATTTTGGTAAAATGTTTTATCTTCAGCAACAACAAAAGCATCTATTAAGTGTTTGGGTATATTCTCAATAGGAATAAACACTCTATTCTCCAAAGAGTATTGTGTTAATAATTTGTGATCAAAAGAATATATCCTACTTACTATAGGTAAATCATGTGTAGAAATCACACCTGGGTTTGGTAAAGTTAAGGCATAATGATGAATCATGATATCTAGTACTAACATTCCTATAAATAGCACAGAAAATGCACTTATACTTATGATACTAAAACTTAATCTGAGAAATTTCATATTTTATCATGTTGCTGGAATAGCTATTAAATATGGAAAGTTCAGTATAACATGTTTGATATATATTTATCATTAACAGTGTATAATAAAAATATTATTTATGCATACTAAATGTTTAAAATTAAAAGTTCATTTTCACCATCTGGAGACCAACCAAAAAGTATAGAAACATTAGTCAATGGACTCTCGAAACACAAAGATCAGCTGTTATTAGGTGTAACAGGCTCTGGTAAAACATTCACCATGGCAAATATAATACAGAAAACCCAACTCCCTACTCTGATTATGGCACCTAACAAAATTCTTGCAGCACAATTATATGAAGAAATGAAAAGTTTTTTCCCTGAAAATGCAGTAGAGTATTTTATCTCTTACTATGATTATTATCAACCTGAATCATATATCGCAAAACGTGATATATATATAGAAAAAGAAACCTCTATAAATGACAAAATAGATAGACTACGTCATTCTGCTACAAGGTCTGTTCTATCACGAGATGATGTAATAATCGTAGCAAGTGTGTCATGTATTTATGGTATTGGCACAAAAGATGCATATCTTTCTGCTATCTTTGATGTAAACATAAATATGGTATATAATTTTTTAGACTTCATAAAACGGCTCATAGAACTCCGTTATGAGAGAAGTGATTTTAATCTTATAAGAGGAAAATTTAAGGTTACAGGAGATATTATCAGTGTATTTCCTGCCCATTATGAAAACCGTGCGTGGAGAATATCATTTTTTGACAACTACATAGAAAGTATTGACGAAATTGAAAGTATCACTGGTCATAAAATCAGATCATTATCAAAAATACGCATATTTTCTAACACTCATTATGCAATTAAAAAAGAACTGATTGATCAAGCAGTCATAGAAATCAAACACGATATGCAACAATATGTGCAATATTTAAATCAAAGCAATAAAACACTCGAAGCCTATAGAATAGAGCAAAGAACATCTTATGATCTTGAAATGTTACAAGAAACAGGAACATGTAAAGGGATAGAAAATTATTCGAGATATTTTACAAGACGACACCCTGGCGAAGCACCTCCTACATTATTTGAGTATTTTCCTAATGACTCTTTATTATTTGTAGATGAATCACATGTTACCGTACCTCAAATAGGAGCAATGTACAAAGGAGATAGAGCACGTAAAGATATGTTAATAGAATATGGGTTTCGATTACCCTCTGCACGAGATAATAGACCACTAAAATTTGAAGAATGGAACTTAAAAAGGCCGAAAACAATTTATGTCTCTGCTACTCCTGGAAAATATGAACGATCTATCAGCAGGTTAGTTGTGGAGCAAATCATCAGACCCACAGGATTACTAGACCCTACATGTATAGTAAAACCTTTAGAACATCAAGTAGATGATTTGATATCAGAAGCAAAAAGGGTAGTTAAAAAAGGTTATAGAGTACTGGTAACATCGTTAACAAAACAAATGGCAGAGAATCTATCTAAGTATTTAAATGATATTGGAATGAAAGTACAATATTTACATTCAAGTATTAAATCATTAGAAAGAATCCAAATTATACATAATTTACGGAAAGGAAATATTGACGTACTAGTTGGAGTAAATCTATTACGTGAAGGATTAGATATCCCAGAATGTGGTTTAGTAGCAATACTAGATGCTGATAAGGAAGGTTTTTTACGGTCTACATCATCTTTAATACAAACTATAGGTAGAGCATCACGTAACACAGATGCAAAAGTTATTCTATATGCTGATACACTAACTCAAAGCATCAAGACAGCTTTGGAAGAAACATCAAGAAGACGCAAAATGCAAGATGAATATAATATCATACATAATATTGTACCTAGAACAACATATAAAGAAATCTCATTAGCATTTTTGGATTATTTAAATATCGACCAAGAACATAATGATGAATTATCACATCTTTCCAACAAAGAATTAGAATTACAGATGTTAAATGCTGCTGAAGAACTGAACTTTGAATATGCAACGAAAATACGTAATATACTTGATAAAAGACAATCAAACAAATCCTAAAAAGGATTACTACACAATATCCTGAAAAAGTGAATGATTCTGCATAACACATCAATAACTAACCACTGAAACCAATATATTATCTCTTTTTCTTTTTGTGTGTCAATAATCTTCACAATGCTTACTAAACATTTCAGATAATACATCATCAGCAACAGTGATCAATATATTTCCTCACTATTACCATAGAGATGCAAAAAATATTATAAAGTATAAGAGTGTATTAAGTAAATAATGATAGAAGAGATATAAGCACTCCTCTGAAATTGTGATAATGAAACAGAGATGAGTTAAGGTACTAGAGAAGTTATTTAGAATCCATGATTAAGATTAACAATAACAGCGATGATATTGAATTTTATCTCTTTCTCTGATTACGATATTTATGTGCAAGGATATTGAATGTTTTGATATTACGAATGATATTCTCTACCTTAATACGAGTTTTGGCTAGAAGGGTATTATGATCTTTTACAACAGAAGTGATCTTCTGACATTTGGTATTTTTATAAGGATATACGGACTTTTTATGATCCCTATAAATACCATGATAACCAGAGTTTACCAATACTTTAGAATCTTGTGGAGGAAGAATTTGATGTTTGAATACTTTAAAGTCATATACTGATCCAGGATAAGATTTAGATACCTGCACAATACGTCCCTTATCATTAATCCTCACTTCTGTTTTCATCGTATTACCTTTCTTCT
>AXCJ01000003.1:21167-38850 GCA_000512675.1 Candidatus Xenolissoclinum pacificiensis L6 | reverse complement strand
ACAGAATACTCTTCTCTCAAAAACTCGTATTAAGGTAGAACATATTATTCGCACTCTTAAGACTTTCAATATCCTTGCTCATAGATATCGTAACAAAAGGAAGCGATATAATATAAAATTCAATATCATCTCTGGTATTGTTAATCTTAATCATGGATTCTAAATAACAGTACCATAATTCATCTCTGTTTCATCATCACAATTTCACAGGAGTTCTAATATCATTTGCGTTCGAAGGATTCTCCTAAATTCTGCAGAAAACAATATCATGATTGTTATGACTCTGCTTCCTAGATTAGAATAACTATGAAAATAGATTCTAGAATTTATACCTCTAAGATCCTGGTTTATAAAATATTTAAATCCTGATACAATCCAAGATTATATTCTATTCACTATGTAGAGTGCGATGTTGAAGATTATAAATGCCAAGCAAAACAATTTGGATCTTAGTGTTGATATTCCTAAGAATCAGATTACTGTTATTACAGGTCCTAGTGGTGCTGGTAAGAGCACACTTGCATTTAATGTTATATATGTAGAGGGACAAAGGCAGTATCTAGACAGTTTACCGTCGTATGTAAAACAGTTTTTGAAAATGTATCCAAAGCCTGCTGTGGATAAAATACTAGGTTTGTCTCCAACAATCGCGATTACACAAAATAATGCAGTCAATAATCCTAGATCCAACCTGTCTACTATCACCAATATATATGATTACATACGGTTATTATTTGCCACAATAGGAGTTGTATACTCACCTGCTACAGGGGAACCTCTGGAAACTTTTACTTCTGAAAGTATATTGTATTATTTGGAAGAATTTCATACTAATGAAAAGATATATATATTGATTCAAGTGAGTCAAGCTGGTAGAGATATTGTAGACAATTTTATCAGGGATGGATTTATTCGTTTTATCATCAATGATCAGGAGTGCACCTGCGAAAATATACCAGATCTTTCAGATACCTGTAAAGTGTCTGTGGTAGTTGATCGCTTAATTGTTAAGTCAGAAAACAAGCAAAGAATACTTGCTAGCTTGGAGAAATCCATGAGCATTAGTAATGTAATTGAGGTGCTGTTCTTGAGAAATGGTGAGAAAAAGATTTTCAATTCTGTTCCTGTATGTCCTGTTTCAGATTTTGCTATATATAATATAAAACCAGAGAATTTTTCCTTCAATAATCCTAAGTTTGCATGTAATGTTTGTAATGGTCTGGGCATTGTGAAAAGTATAAATTTAGATTTACTGATTCCAAATCAGAGTATATCACTAGTAGATGATGCAATCCCTATTATAGGGATGCTTAAAGAAGAATCTTCCGAAGTACGTCGTTATTTTAGCAATTTACTGATATTGTTAGATAGAGAGAAGCGAGTGAACTTGAAATTACCTTGGAAGAAAATATCACAGAAGATTAGAGATTTTATTCTATATGGTGACCAGGGGAATAACATTGGGATTATTGAGAAGTTGTCTGCTGTTGCCCCAGAGTATATAAAGAGTATACAAGGTGATGTCACCTGTGATGTTTGTTGTGGAAGTAGATTATTAGCAGAGAGTTTGCAGATTAAGATATGTAAAAAGAGCATTTTTGAGGTTACTCAGATGTCCATTACTGAATGTCTTGAATGGTGTTCTAATATGAAAATTTCAGATATACACCGTAGATTATCTGCGAACATTCTGTTGGAAATTACTAATAGATTGCGTACTTTGCAAGAAATAGGATTAGGATATTTACATCTAAATCGATTGTCTTATTCTTTATCTGGTGGTGAATACCAGAGAGCTAAGATTGCAACCCAGATTAATA
Organism: Candidatus Xenolissoclinum pacificiensis L6; assembly: GCA_000512675.1. GTDB lineage: Bacteria > Pseudomonadota > Alphaproteobacteria > Rickettsiales > Anaplasmataceae > Xenolissoclinum > Xenolissoclinum pacificum. The sequence goes on along the minus strand of AXCJ01000003.1, from coordinate 37,030 downwards.
GTAATCTATCGGGGATCATTTATATACTGGATGAGCCATCAGTAGGTTTACATCCGCATGATACGGAGTCTCTTATGAGACAGTTATATAGGTTAAAGGAATTGAAGAATACTGTAATTGTTGTTGAACATGATGAATATATAATGCAGATGGCAGATTTTATGATAATAATAGGTCCTAAATCAGGGAAAGAAGGTGGGCGTATTGTTTATGCAGGTACGGGACAGAGGGAGAATATAGAAAGAGATCATGTGATTCCAATTCCAGATTCACGTAGAAAACTTGGAAGTTTCTTGCATATTAAGAATATAGAAAGTCATAACGTAAAAGATACAGATCTCTCGATTCCTATGAACTGTATAGTATGTGTTACAGGAGTTTCGGGAAGTGGAAAGAGTAGTATTATTAATGCAGTATATGATAATATAAAAAATCGTTTGTTATGCAAGAAGAATATGAAGAACAATATGCATGTTGAAGGAATAGACATGCTTAATAAAATTGTTAAGATTGATCAGAAAACTATTGTGAGAAGTAGTATTTCTAATATTGCAACTTTCATTGGTATTTTTGATGAAATTAGAAAATGGTTTTCACTATTACCAATATCTAAGATTAGAGGATATACTAAGAGTCATTTTTCCTATTCTACAAAATCTGGGATGTGCATGAACTGTAAGGGGCATGGTGTTATAAAGACCAATATGGTTTTTATGGAACCGACAGAAGTTTTATGTAATATATGTGATGGTCGCAGGTATAAGAATTCAATATTAGAAATCAAGTATAAAGGAAGAAATATATATGATATATTACAACTTTCCGTAAGGGATGCCTACGACTTTTTTAGTCATATTGTTAATATACAGCAAAAATTATCTCATCTTAAAGAGATAGGTTTAAGCTACCTTATAATAGGTCAGGCGACTAGTACTTTATCAGGGGGAGAGTCTCAGAGACTTAAAATTGCCAAAGAACTATATTCTAATAGTAGAGGGAGTAGTCTATATATTTTTGACGAACCAACAAATGGGTTACACATTACTGATATACAGAATTTTATTTTTCAAATTAATAGATTGGTAGATAATCAAAATTCTGTCATTGTTATTGAACATAATGTCAATATTATGAAAATTGCTGATTATGTTATTGATATTGGCCCTGGTGCTGGACGACAAGGGGGGCGCATTTTATGTGCTGATACACCGGAGAAGGTTGCAATGCATAAAACTAGCTATACGGCTAAATATTTATCTCAAGCTTTAAATATCAGATAATAGCTGTAATTTTTTTTGTAATGATCTTATACTTTCACCCGGTTTTCTTTAATAATGATACTTGAGTATTTAATGCGTTTACTGATTTTCTACAAAGATTATGGTGATGATATAGATAAAATCACCAATATAAGGACAGGATTGGTTAATAAGGGGTTATAGAGACAATATCATTGTATATTATACATTTAGTCCATTTTATGTCGTTGCACTATATTAAGTTTTGATACATAAAATCTTTCTGATTTGTGCACTCCAGATGCTTACTGATATGAGGATTTCATTTGTGACACAATCTGGTATAATTCTGTTTATAGATAATATATATTATAATATTAATATATTTGTTGTTGTCATTTTCCTATTATTACTGTTATCATAAAGTTAGTCAGGTAATATCCTATTTATAAGTAGCATGTATTAATCTTATTAGATGCTTTGCATAATTAATGACTAATGTTGAAATTTTTATATGGATAAGGAAAACTACAAAGAAAGACTTACTTATTTACTCCATGCAAAGGAGAGAGATGATGTCAATTCTTATGATGTGATTGAGTATCTGGATAGGTTAGATATTATTGAAATTAAGGATTTTCTAGTAACTACTACAAAGGATAGTAGGATTGTATTTTATAATAACTATTTACAATACTATCTTGATGTAATAGAAGAGTTGCCCTTGGATATCATATATGAGTTGTATGATATTACAGGGTGCAAAAATTTTGTACGTTTTATTCGTTATTTGCCAACAGATACTATTTTTCAGATTATCGAGGATTTTGCATTAGAGGATCAAATCATAATTGTAGATAATTTACCAATTGAGAAGAGGCAAATTTTGAAGGAATTTTTATCTTATCCTGAGGAAAGTGCAGGACGTATAATAGATAAAGATTTTGTTGTACTAAGTGATAAGTGGAACATAGATCAGGTGATCGATTTTATGCGTGCTTGTCGTAATGTACGGAAATTACAAGAATTATTTATTGTAGATGATGACTTTTCTCCTATCGGTAAGATTTCTGTACATGATATTTTATGTAATAAGAGAAGTACAAAGATTATTGATATTATGGAGACCGATATTCATAATATTAATGTTGATCAGGATCAAGAAGCAGTAGCTCAGGTGTTTGAGAATTATTCTTTAATATCTGCTCCTGTGATAGATAGAACAGGAAAAATGGTAGGGCTCATAAATGTTGATGATGTCATAGATGTGATTAAAGAAGAAGCAGAAGAAGATATACTACATTTAGGGAATGTCTCAGAAAGTGATTTAAACGTGGGTTGGTATACAACCTTTCGCAGAAGATTACCATGGTTGTTTATTACATTTTGTACAATTAATCTAACTTCTATGGTGGTTGGAGTATTTGATAATGTATTAGAACATTCGGTCAATATTGCTATACTTATGCCAGTGATGGCTGCACTGTCTGGTAATGCTGCGATACAATCTTCTACTGTCTGTGTATGTGGTATAGCAACAAAACAGCTTACTTCATCAAATATCATGCGATTATTAATGAAAGAGTTAATTGTAGGGTTGGTAAATGGATTTGTAATGGGAATATGTATGTTTATAGTAATTGTGATGAGATTTCATAATATTTTACTGGAGCTATCATTCATTTCTGCAATGCTTTTGGTTATTACTATTTCAACATGTATAGGTTCTGCTATCCCTTTTCTTATTCATAGAGTTGGACTAGATCCTGCATTAGGTTCATCAATATTAACAAGCTCTTTAACAGATCTTATGGCATTTTTCCTATTACTATTTGTAGCAACTATGATTATACTTTAGATATGTTCTTGAATAAAATATATAATTTCTTTTATGATGCCATTTATGAGTTTATCGATCGTGATGGAATAGAGCTTGCTGGACACTTATCGTTTTTGCTTATTTTAATTATTTTTCCGATACTTTTATTTTTAGCATTAGCTTTAAATGTGCTGTCACAGTATTCATTTATTGAAATTAATGTGTTACAGAAGGTGATATTAAAATTATTGTCTAATTTACCAAGTAATTTACAAGAGCATCTAATGCCATATATATATGAATTTGTAACTGATTCTCCTGATGTAGGGAAAAAATTTATTTTTATTAGTTTTTTCTGGACTTCAACTTCTTTTATAGATGGTTTAAGAACGTTTTTCTTTAGGTCCTTATCAAACATGCCAGAAAGGCCAAATATTGTTCAGAGAAGAATAGAAGATATGATGATTTTTTGTTCTTTATTGCTATTTCTTATTTTTATGATTATATCTGTGAATTATAATCCTTTGGTATATGTATTGAATTATTTATCATTTAATATCCCTATTTTAGTAGAAATAGTGTATATTGTGTATCATTTGATGTTTTTTATATATTTGGTGTTTTGTATAATATTTTTCTATATAATCTTGCAATATAAAAAGATCTCCATACGTGATGAATTGCCTGGTGCGTTATTTACAGGTTTATCATGGGTTATAGTAATTAAAATATTTTCTATATATATATCTATCTTCTCCAATAACATGAGTATATTGTACGGTAGTTTAACTAACTTTATTATTGTCATACTTTTGATTTATGTATTAACAACTTTTTTCTTATTAGGGCATCAGATAAATATCAAGATGTTGCAGGAAAGAGTTTAAGCTCTGCTTACATATTTCAGGGATGAAACTAGGATATTATAGTAATTTTCTTGCCCCTATCAGAATTTATTGTATGTTCATGTAATGTAGCAGAAGAGAATAGTAGTGGCAAAAATTATAATACGACCGAATAATACAAATTAAGGTAGAAACAAGGAGGAGAGAATCTGAAACAGCTTGTTATTTAGGTCAGAATGAATGTAACAGATAAAATATGATGGGATTATATTCAATCAGTATTTTGTGTCTTTTGGATGATAATTTTTCATTGAGGAGATGTTTTATTTTATCCTTCCCTCATTCTCCTTTGGCTATTTCTTATTTCCTTATATCAACAGACTCTTATGTGTATATATGTCAGAAGAGAAGATAAATTATTTTTATTCCACAGTATGATAATATTGTTGTAATACATTATCAAATAATTCCCCACAATTATTTTGATATATTACTTTATTAATATCTATCCCGTAACTTTTAAACATGTCCATCTTTTTTTCAAACTCATCTTTTATTTCAGGAATTTCCAGTGATCCCAGCCACATTTTCCACTCATGATTATTCGGATCATCCACTTGAGTTGATGCAATACTTCAATAATATTCTGCATCATCAGCACACCTCAAATATATCGTTGCACCAGAGTGCTCATAGTTAAAATCATTTGTTTCTAGAGGACAATCTATGAGATTTTCATAACAATTACTTATCTCTAAAAAATAGTCAGTTGCTTCATCTGCATTGTATATTGTGATAAGATTTGTATTCTTCGCTTCCAAAAGATCGAGTAAAATTTGTTGTCTCTGAGATACAGTGAATTGAATTCCATTGCGATCATTATCATTACGTTCATCTAAAATAGAATCTAATTCTTCAGGTGAAATACGCAAAGGGGTGGTTGGTTTCTGAGTGTGAATAATTTCACATAAAATATCCACACGAACCGAATCATCATTTGATATATGAGAATTTTTTGCCATTTCGACTAATGTATATTCTATGAGGCCTTGTAATGTTATATACGGTAACCTCAGTTCTTCATCAGGCCCAACATTACTTACCATATATCCCAAATTCAGATTCTCAAATAACTGATTAAGTTGAATACACTGGGTGTTATTTTCAACATTCGTTGCAATGAACTCCAACATAACGATCACTAAAGATATTGACTATGTGTTATTGTAATATGAGATAGTATTCAAATATACATGTATTATTAATATGGTATACTAACAAGGAAAATCAGCCAATTGATCAAAATAAGCATAAAGAACATTCCTATCCAATTCACTAGAGCTCCTGTGAAATTGTGATGATGAAACAGAGATGAGTTAAGGTACTGTTATTTAGAATCCATGATTAAGATTAACAATACCAGCGATGGTATTGAATTTTATATTATATCTCTTTCTCTTATTACGATATTTATGTGAAAGGATATTGAATGTTTTGATATTACGAATGATATGCTCTACCTTAATACGATTTTTGGCTAGAAGGGTATTATGATCTTTTGCAACAGAAGTGATCTTCTGACATTTGGTATTTTTATAAGGATATACGGATTTTTTATGATACCTATAAATACCCTGATCACCAGAGTCTACCAATACTTTAGAATCTTATGGAGGAAGAATTTGATGTTTGAATACTTTAAAGTCATGTACTGAGCCAGGATAAGATTTAGATACCTGTACAATACGTCCCTTATCATTAATCCTCACTTCTGTTTTTATCGTGTGACCTTTCTTCTTTCCGGAATAATATGGCGTACCTTTGTGTTTAGGACGTTAAATTACTTGTTCTGTAGCATCTATAATCAGTACTTCTATTTCTTCCTTGGATAGTTTGTGACTTTTGGTAATAGACACTATACTTGCTACAATAGGTTTTAGTTTTCTAATAGACCTCCTGTGAAATTACCTTAAAGCATGAGGAGAGATAATATCATTGATTAATCAGAAGCCATGATTTAGATTGACAATACCAGAGATGATATTGAATTTGAGATTATATCTCTTTCGCTTATTAGATTCCCTGTGAAATTAAATTTACAAAAACAGGTGACTCTATGAACATTCAATTAGTTAAAAACAACAATCTTATTAGGATAAATGTACTAAAATAGTTGCAGTATTTATAATGTTATTTTATATAATTTGCGTATTTATTGCCAATTTCACTCTTGGATTCAGAGCTAAGGTAATTTCACAGGAGGTCTAATACCAAAAGTGTAAAAAATACTCTTGGTTTGTTCCAAACCTTCTGATAATGTAGCTACATAATTCTATGCACATGTTTATATTGTTCAATCATATATTCTTTTAATTTAATAGGAGATCTATTATATGTTGTTATTTTCGGATATTATCAGCTCCTAATACTATATTATTAAACAGCTATATTTTGATGATTGTATTATTCATATAATCCATACTATGATATGATGAACATATTGTCATATCAGACAAATTTTTTATTATATGCAAATTAATATGATAGATATAGGAAAAATTATACCACCAAAATCTACATACATTGATGGTAGATGGGTGAAAAGTTCCAAAATTTTTAGTGTATATAACCCTGCAACTAATGAGAGTATATCAGAAGTTCCAGATATGGATGAGCAACAAGTGTTGCAGATTGCTAATAAAGCAGATGAATGTTTTCACAATTGGAAGAGTCAAAGTGATAGGAATCTTTTTCTTTATACATGGTATCTATTGATAAAAGAAAATTATCATACGATAGCACAATTGTTAACTACAGAACAAGGAAAAAATATTACGTCTGCAGAAAGAGAGGTGTTATCTGCAGCAGAATTTATTCCATGGTATATTGCTGAATCTGAAAGACTCTATGGAGAAAATATCCCGAATAGAGTCAAAAACAATATACATATAACACAGATCATCCCTACAGGTACTACATTAGCAATCACACCATGGAATTATCCTGTGGCAATGATTCTGAGGAAATGCACTGCGTCTCTTGCAGCGGGTTGTCCTGTGTTATTAAAACCTTCCGAGGAAACTCCTTTGACAGCATTATATCTTGCAGAACTTGCTGACCAGGCGGGAATAGGTAATGCATTTAGCGTTATCACAACAAGAAGTAATTTACAACAAGTTTCAAAGGTTTTACTTGCTAGTAAGAAGATTAAGAATGTCTCTTTTACTGGTTCGGTTGAAACGGGTCATCTGGTATATCAAGCTGCCTCAATGACTATGAAAAAGACAGTTCTAGAGTTGGGAGGAAATAGTCCTTTTATAGTATTTTCTGATGCTGATATAGAGAATGCTCTGAATCACGCAATATTTTTAAAATTTTTAAATGCAGGACAGGTGTGTATTACAGCAAATCGTTTCTTAATACAAGAAGATATATACAATGATTTTGTTTCAGAATTCAAACACAGAGTTAAGAATTTATCTATAGGACCAGGAATCGATAATCATGATATTGGACCAGTGATTAACTTTGATAGTGTAAGAAAAATTTCTACACTGGTGGATACGGCTAATAAAGAAGGAGCACATATCGAAGAAATGGGGATAGATCGAACAAATCAACAGGGATCTTTTAAAATGCCTATAATAATTACAAAAGCACACAATGATATGGAAATATGCCAAGAAGAAATCTTTGGACCAGTAGCGGTATTTTTAAAATTCAAGAATGAACAGGAAGCGTTTGCAATTGCAAACGATACAAATTATGGTCTTGCATCATACTGTTTTTCACAAAATTACGGAACAATCATGCGTTTTAGAGAAAATCTGGAAACAGGAATGATGTTCATCAATTCATGTGCTCTTCCAAATCCAAAAACCCCTTTCGGTGGAATGAAAGGTTCCGGTATAGGACAAGAGGGTGGAGAGAACATGTTAGAAAACTATTGTCTCAGACAAAGTATACAAATGTTTTATTAGACAACAGAAAAGAGGGGGAATACTTACCCTCTTTTCTACTATGATACCGAACTTAGTTGCGATTACTACTACCCATGAGATGCAGTAGACTCATGAATATATTTATAAAATCAAAATATAATCTAAGAGAAGACATTATTGCGATTTTATTTAAAAAGTCTACATTACTTTCGTTATTACCACCTAGTCTATAGTATTGATCTTTTATAGTTTTTGCATCATAAGCTGTCAGACCTGAGAATACAATTACTCCAAGCACAGATGTAGCAAATAATATTGCATTACTTTGCATGAAGATATTTAATAAAGATGCAACCACCAATCCAATTACTCCCATCATTAGAAAAGAGCCAAAAGCAGTAAGATCTCTATGGGTGGTATTCCCATACAACGCCATACCGCCAAACATTGATGCAGAAATGAAGAAGACTCTAGTAATACTGTTACCAGTATAGGAAATAAATATCCAGGAGAGAGATAGTCCCATCACCACGGCAAATAGACCTAGAACCATTTGGGCGGTTTTAAAATTCATAGAATGAATTTTAGCAGTAAAGAAGAAAACAAATACTAATGGAGCAAACATGATCACCCAGGTTAATGGAGTACCATATATTAATGACATCAACCCTTGAGATGAAGCAGTCATATATGCTGTAATACCTGTGATACCAAGTGCAAATGCCATATATTTGTATACTTTCACAAGATAAGATCGGAGACCTTGATGATAATACTCATAGCTGGCAGAAGCTACATTATTTTCCTTATGTCGAAAATCCATATATATACCTCACTTAAAAATAATAATTAATCAACCAACAGAATGAATTAAAAATAAATTATGCTGAAAGAAGCTAAAAGAATTTTTGGAAAAAAAAACTAAGAATATACTAAAACAAACAGTTAATAATACAAACACAAAAATCCTCCTACTAATTGTATAGCAAGATAATATAATTAGCAAATAGATCTATTGTGTTAGTTTATGTATTGTTCATAGGTTGACAACGTATATGACTATTCAGGTCACTGCTATATACATTTTTGTTATATTACTTACTATGTTTGTGTGCAATGATTAGTGTTTGCAATTATTATTTTTGATGATGAACACTATATACAGGGAAAATAATGAATCTCGGAATAGCGTTTTCTGGTATATTGATAGTCGTTTTACCACCATGTTGGTTGATTTTATGTGATTATCTACCATAACCATGGTCTTGAGAGGGAGCGGAACCTATATCTTGTACAGGTTGTTGTTGTGTTGGATACGCTTCTGCTACATCATGAGCTAGACTATTTAATTCTGCTGATGCCTGTGCACCTGGTATGTCTGAGTTTATAATTATATCTGATAAAGGAGCGCTTCCTAATAATGGACCGCTGAGAGCAGAAAAGATACTATTGACTGATGCACTAGAGCCAAATTCCGAAGATATGGCAGAGATAGCCTCCTTGATATTTTCCACAATTTTGAATAACCCATCCATTTCCAATTTTACATTTTGCATATTTTCTAGGTATGCGATGATTGCGGCCTGACCAGGGTTCATAACATCCAATGGTGATGCTTGTTGAGCATTTCCTTCACTGAAAGCTTGCTGTAGAGCTCCGACTGCCTCTAATGAGGAACCATGAGATTTTGCTGTCTCTGCATGATGAGCAGCTGTATTCAGATTGGCGAGATTTTCGGCGGGTTGTATGCTTTCACCTGGCATTATGAACTACGTAATGTTTTAATATAATAGTTATAACACATACTTTATAAATAAATATTTAAAATAAAGTACGTTAACAAAATAGACTATTGTTATTTCTGTTGTTTAACTTGATTTTTTTAGACTATAAAAATTCTCTGTGTAACTCTTTTGAAGGTATTTTTTCCTGGAAGGTAAAGCTTGTTTTTGCAGGCAAGCAGAGGGAAAAAAGACAATCTTTTCCCCTCTGCAGAATTTCAATCTATGTAATAAGATTAGAATCCTCCCATACCAGGCATTACAGGATTCATGTGATTTTGACTTTCGTTAGAATCTTTTTTCTTATCCTTAGCTATAACATTTTTGCTACCTAGAATCATCTTACAGACTGATACAGATAACTTCAATGCAGATTTGACTAATATCACAGGATCCATTACTCCACTTTCATAGGCATCAGCATATCCTTTCTTGATAACATTGTATACAATGTTTTCATCTTTGCGTTCTACCAAACCAGCTTTAATGAGGTCTGCACTTAGTCCAGCATTGCTAATAATTCTGTGGAAAGGTTGTTGCAATGCATATTTCATAATAGAAACACCGATGTTTTCGTCACCTGAAACTTTTAAGTTTTCTAACTCCTCTATGATGTTCAGAAGAGCAACTCCACCACCAGGTACTACACCACCTTGAAGAGCTGATTTTACAGCATATAATGCATCTTCAGTTCTGTACTTAAGTTCCTTCATTTCTGCTTCTGTTGCACCACCACAAGATAAAGTAGCAACACCAGTAGACAATTTAGAAATACGTTCTTTATACTTGTTTTGTTCGTATTCAGAAGAAGTATCTTCATTCAGAGCTTCGATATGTTTAATACGTTGCTTCACATCTTCGTCAGACCCTTCACCATCAACGATTACGGTCATATCTTTACTGACTACTATTTTTTTAGCACGACCAAGGTTATCTAGAGTCATTTCTTCTTGAGAGATTTCTGAAGTGTCGTCAAAGATGTACTTAGCTCCTGTCATGATACGAATATCTTCCAAGATATCTTTTCTACTGTCTCCAAAACCAGGGGCTTTTACTGAACACACTTTTAGACCTACTTTTACTTTGTTGAGAGTTAACCACACTAATGGTTCTGGATCTAAATCAACTGCTATTAATAGTAGAGGTGATCCTTTTCTTGCACATTCTTCAAATATTGGTAAATATTGTTGGAATGTAGTAACCTTTTTATCAATCAGTAATACATAACAATCTTCCAAGATTACTTTAGTTCCCTTCTCATCAGTAGTAAAGTGAGGGGACATGAAACCTCTGTCGAATGACATACCAGGAACAACGTTCACACTGAATGGTTCAGAAGATTTAGCTTCATCAATTGTGATGACACCATCTTTTCCAACTTGACTTATACAGTATGCAAGCTTTTCTCCTACAATTTCAGAATTTGCTGAAAGAGAGGCAATTTGTGCAATTTCCTTTTCAGTAGAAATTGACCTAGCTTTTTTATCAAGAGACGATAATACCAGATCTAGGGATTTATCTAATCCATTAAATACTTCTCTCATGTCCACAGCACCAGTAGCTGTTGCAACTCCACCAAATTTCAACATGGACATAGTGAGAAGAGTAGTAGAGGATGTACCATCACCAGCTTCACTTTGTTTTGTGACTGACTGATGTATGATGCTCCAGCAAGCAGATTCCATAGGGGCATCAGGAGCAAAAGTATCAGCAATGGCGTATCCATCTTTGCTAACAACATAAGGAGCTCCCTCATATGCTCCTGGAATAATTGCGGTATGTCCAGCAGGACCTAGGGTATTATATATTGGATCACACATTAAATCCAATGCCCTGATGGCACTCCACATTTCCGACCTTTTATATACACGAATAGACATATTATTTACCTCCTTCTTTTACTAATATATCAGACTCTTTGACAACAAAACATTTTTGATCGCGACTAGTATCATTATATTCCTCTAGAAATACCTCGCTACCACCCCATTTTTTAAAGATTACTACGTCATCTTCCTTAGTAAACTTTGCGTCTGCACCAACGCATAAAACACGTCCTTTTCTGGTGCTATTATCGTCATTTGCCTTAGGCATAATTAACACAGAACCACTATCTTCTTCAGTTTCAGAGAGTACCAGCACGTTCTCTCCTAATGGTATATATTGCTTTTTCTTCATCGAACAAAACCTCTTGCTATAATAAAGCTAATCTTAATTTATGTAAGTGCCTACGTATCGCACCCACATACCAATATGTGTGCACATATAAAAAATTTTCAAGAGCGGGTTTCATTTTTTTTACTATTTTTACACAAAATTAACTGATTTGTGTAAGAGTGGTTCATCTATTCATAGATATATAAAGATTTTTCTATCTTGCATTTTGGAATGCATATCAACATTTAAAAAGTCAGGGAATAGTGATCATATAGATTATTATTTAGTCGTATATCTGAATGATATTTGATCATGAAACACTAATATGTTAAAATTACTTTAGCTGACGTTGCGCTTTATTTTGGAAGTTGCATGACGTCATTATGAAGAACTGTGCTTTTTTGTGCACGATGGACTTGCATACGACTTATATTTTTTAGATAGATTTGATATGGCGGACTTAATTGTTGAAAATAAGGATACGAGCAAAATTATAGATGCGTTAATTGCTTTTAAAATAAAACAAATAATGATCAAAACAAGTAGTGCTCATGCAGAAGCTGATGTATTGGCTATTAAGATGGATGAAGATTTTTCAGAGAAGTTGGATTTGGATAGTTTAGATACAGTAGAGCTTGTCATGCAAATAGAAGAGTGTTTTTCAGTGGAGATACCTGATGAAGAGGCTGAAAAGATGATTACTATGAGTGGTATATGCAAGTATGTCAGGGAAAAATTGGACGACAAAGGAGAGAATTTATTAGAAGTTATAACTGAACCGATTAGTGAGATTCTTCCTTATCTCGAGGGGCATTTTGAAATTACTCTCACTGATAAGGAGAAAGCTACGGATGGTATTGCAACTCTGGTGAGTGTGCTTGCAGATCGTTTGAGCTAGTGATAATGTATTTTTGTATATGAGAAAGAGAATTGTAGTTACAGGGTTAGGGATGGTTTCTCCTCTCGGAAGTAATGTCGAGGTATCATGGAGGAGACTTGTATCTGGGGATTCTGGTATAGTGAGGATGGAAGAGTGTATTGGTTTGGAATCTTTGGCTGTGATACTAGGTGTTCGGCCAATGATTACTCCTAACTATGATACTTTCAATAGATTCGAGATAAGGCTTTATGGCGATCTTTTTCATAGCTTCACAGAAACGATGACGAACCTTGCTGATGAGCAGGTTTCGTCTTTTTGTAAGGAGCACGCGTTGTCTGATAAGTTTGCACTGTGGATTGCTAAGTATGTAAAACAACTCCAGAGGATATTTAGTGGTATGAACATGTTTGAGTACCTAAAAAGATGTGTTACTGGTGATTGGGCAAATAGTGGTCATAATATAGCGAAGTTCAGACTATCTCACTTTAGAATAAATGAATATTTGAAATGGTTTAATACGAATGATCCTCGTATTTATGAAAATGATTCGCACGATAATATTGCATATGGTATTGCATCTATAGCCATAGAGTGGTTAAGGCGCAAGTGGTGTAGTAATATGAATTATGGGGATGTGCATACGTGTGCCGCAACAGATTTGATTGGTATAGATGATCAATTTTCTCCCTATTTCACAAAATGGAAAAACAAGGTTGACAGGTTTGTTGTTTATGCGATGCAAGCTTCTACAGAAGCGCTGGAAAATTCAAAATTACTTTATTATGATGATTTGGTAAGGGAAAGAGTTGGAGTGGTTATAGGATCAGGTATTGGTGGTGTTCGTGTTGTTGAAGAGAATGTCTACAATTTACTAACTGGCAAGAAGTCCTCTCCTTTCTTTATTCCTGCGTGTTTGATTAATTTAGCTTCTGGTCATGTGGCAATAGAGCATAAATTATTTGGGCCAATAGATGCAAATGTTACAGCATGTGCTAGCGGAGGACATTCGATAATTAATGCATTAAGGTGTATTGAGCTTGATGAGGCGGATGTAGTAGTTGCAGGTGGGGCTGAAAGTTCTTTATGTACGCCTGCAATTTCAGGTTTTGCGGTAATGCGAGCACTGTCTAGAAATCAAGATCCTAGTAAGGCATCGCGCCCCTGGGATAAAGATAGAGATGGGTTCGTTATAGGAGAAGGTGCTGGGATAGTAGTATTAGAAACGCTTGAACATGCACAGAAAAGAGGTGCTAAGATTTTGGCAGAAGTGATTAATTATGGCACTTCTTCTGATGCCTATCATATTAGTGCACCTTCTCCTGATGCTTCTGGAGCTACCCGTGCAATAATGAAGGCGGTTAGGGGTAATGTAGATAAGGTGCAGTATATTAATGCTCATGGTACTTCAACATCAATAGGGGATATTATGGAGATAAAGGCATTGCGTAATGTTTTTCCTGCACTGGAGAATATCCCAATTTCTTCTAATAAGTCTGCGATTGGCCATATGCTGGGTGCTTCTGCTTCTACTGAATTTATCTTTACGATTAAGTCATTACATGATTCTTATGCTCCTCCAACCTTGAATCTTGATAATCCTGCTGATGAATGTGCTGGTTTGAATATGGTTCCTCATGTTGCTCAAAAAGTTGATATTTATTATGCGTTAACAAATTCTTTTGGATTTGGTGGAGCAAATATGTCAATCTTGTTGAAGAGATGGAATTAAGACGAATCTTTTCGGGAATATATAGGTTTTCAGTAGTTGCGGGTTTTTTGGCTTCTTTTGTATCGGTTGTGTTTTTCCGGATGTTGAATATGTCGATTCTTACAACAGATGTAGTAGTTGATATAAAGCCTTCGATGACTGCAACTGAGATAATTGATAGTTTATATGATCATGGTGTTATTTTAGATAAGAGATATATGTTGGCTTTTCTGAAAATTACTCGTCAGGATTCTAAATTAAAATTTGGTAAATATTTTTTCAGTGCAGGGTTATCTCAGCATGATGTGATAAGATTGTTGTTATTAGGACGTTCAATAAATTATAAAATGACAATACCAGAGGGATTATCGACCTATCAAATTGTGGTTCATTTATTATCTTATGGGTTGTTTGAGGATGATCTAATGGATCAGGATGAATCTTTAGATTGCTTGTATATGTTACCTAATACTTACTATATACCTTACAATTATACTGTTTCAGATATATTGAAATTATTTTGTCATGCTGGGGATAAAGTGATTCAGGAAATATGGGATGATTTTAAGGATGAAGTACCGGGTTATATACGTGATGTGAACGATTTACTTGTATTTGCATCAATAATTGAAAAAGAATCATATGACCATGATGAAATGCCTTATGTTTCAAGCGTATTTCATAATAGAATGAATAGAGGGATGAAGCTTGAAGCTGATCCTACTGTTGTGTTTGCAATTACAGATGGGACTAATATATTGAAAAGATCGCTTCTCAGAAAGGATCTTGCGATTGAACATGAGTATAATACATATTATATCAAAGGATTACCACCTACACCGATATGTCATCCTAGTGTTGTGGCGATTGATGCTACTATCTTTCCTGCTCAGTCAAATTATTTGTTTTTCTTCTCGCATAATGGAGAAAAGCATGTATTTTCTGAACAATTTTCAGAGCATATAATCAATATAAGAAGTGTTTCTTAATTAATAATTATTATGTTATTACTATATCTTATTATTACATACTTGGTTGGATCAATCCCTTTCGGGTTGTTGTTATCGATGAAAGTATTTTCTCAGGATATTAGAAAATATGGTTCGAAAAATATTGGTGCTACCAATATAACACGTACATATGGTATTAAATTTGGTGTTGTGATTTTAGTTTTGGATGTGCTAAAAGGTATAATTCCAGTTGCAATAAGCAATTATTTGTTAGGGTACTCAATTGAAACTAGTTGCCTGTTTGCTTTGAGTAGTGTCATAGGACACATATTTCCAATATATTTGCGCTTTTCAGGTGGAAAAGGAGTGGCCACTGCTTTGGGTGGTCTTATGGTGATTAATGCTCCTATTGCCCTTGCAGGGGTGTGTGTGTGGTTAGGAATTTATATTATTTTTCGGATCTCATCTGTTGCATCTTTAATGGGGGCATTTTTTGTATTGATATTTTCTATTATATTTCTACATATGCCAATATATAGTATAA
>AXCJ01000003.1:0-21067 GCA_000512675.1 Candidatus Xenolissoclinum pacificiensis L6 | reverse complement strand
TTATATGGTGTCTGATCTTGATTCGTCATAAGGAAAATATAAAAGGGTATTATAAAGATAGAAATATTCTTACAGAAAGTGTGAAATAGCGATTACTCTTTATAATATTTTCTGTTTTAATCTTTCTTGCATATGAGGTGCATCATTAGATCGATTATGGAAGAGTATGTATATGGTGCATTGATGGTTTTATATCAAGACGGATCTTTTGAGAGGGGTTTTGTCTTGTTATCTGCATGATATGATTTTATTATCACTGGTAATGAAAATGATAGGTATAGACATTGTAGAAGTGGATAGGATGGAGACCTTGTTTCGGCGTTATGGGAATAGGTTTTTACGTCGTGTATTTGCAGATAATGAGGTTCATTATGTGAGGTCTATAAAAAGAGATAGACTGGTGGCGAAATATTTAGCAAAGCAGTTTGCAGTTAAGGAAGCTTATATAAAGGCAGTTGGCGGAATGTATAATAACTTATCCATGAGATCAATCTCCACTACTCATGACAAGTTGGGTAAACCATTTTTAGTGATTAATGGTGTTATGCAGAAACATATCTCTATATCTATTAGTGATGAACGTTGTTATGCTGTTGCATTGGTTTTGATTAATGGACAGAATACATAAACACACAATTGATAAAATCAAGCAACATGTAGTATTATCAGATCTGATTTCTCAGGTGGTAGAATTGAAAAAGTCAGGTAATCAGTATATTGGTCTGTGTCCCTTTCACAATGAAAAAACTCCATCTTTTGTTGTGAATAATTATACGAGGGTTTTTCATTGTTTTGGTTGTGGAGCACATGGTGATGTATTCGAATTTTTAATGAGAAATAATAATTATTCGTTTATGGAATCAGTAGTGTATATGGCACAGTATACCGGTCTGAGCATTGAGAACGTAAAGGTTAATCATAATAATCATTCTATTTTGGTTATGATACATAAATGGTTTATGTATCAACTAGATAGGAATCCACATATTAAACAGCGTGTGATCGAAAGATTTTCTGAAGATCTTGTGAGGAAGTTTCAAATTGGTTATGTCCCAAGGTATGGTTTGCTACAATATTTACGCGAGCATAATTTTACAGAAAAAGAGATTCTGAGTACCGGTTTACTCAATAAGCATTATAAACAAATATTATATGATCGTATTACTTTTCCAATCTTGAATACTCATAAACAAGTCATAGCTTTTGGTGGTCGTAGAATTGTGGAAGATCCAAATATTCCAAAATATATTAATTCTGCGGAAACAGAGAATTTTAAAAAGAAAAAAGTATTGTATGGAGAACATCTGTATGATCGAAGTACTAAATACGTTCTAGTAGTAGAGGGATATACAGATGTAATTGCGAGTCATAGGATAGGTATTAGTAATACCCTTGGTATTTTAGGTACTTCCTTAACAGAAGATCATATACATAATCTGGTTGGTAAATATGAAAAAATTTATTTGTGTTTTGATGGAGATAATGCTGGAATCAATGCCTTAAAAAGGACTCTCAAGATAATATTGTCTTGTTATTATAATGAAGCACATATGTTTCAAATTGTTAATTTACCAGATAATACTGATCCGGAGCAGATAATTATGCGTTATAAAAAGAGAGGTTTTTTAAACTTTCTTAAGAATAGTGATAATATTTCTACTACTATATGGAAATTAATATGCAGTGAAATTACATTAGATAAATTACCTGAAACGTTTTTATTAATTGAACAAAAAATCAATGCATTTATTGAGCAAATACAGTCAGCTTATATACGTAAGGATTATAGAACTTTTTTATTCAAAAAGCTTAATCAATTAAGGTATAGTAAGAAAAATTATAGTTATAAATCACCTTCTATGGTTGTTGAGGAGGATGAAATAGCAAAGGAGCTGATTCTGGGAATAGTAATTACTTATTCGGAGATATTGGATGAAAATAATATGGAAGAGCGTTTTGCAGTAATATCTTTCATAAATCCATTATTACAGCAGATACAGCAACGAATTATTTCTTTATATTCTATGCAACAGTTAATATCTGAAAATGTTATTGCTGAATATTTATCTCAGAAAGGCAGAGATATATTAAAAAATGTTATGACTAAAGTAAAATCTTTTGATCTAAACTCTTTAGAAGATGCTCAAGAGCTTTTGGAGAGTCAAATGAATATACTGGAGAATAAAAAAATGACGTTATTTAGAGTTGCACGAAAGATAGAGTAGGGTCTATAGGTAAAATAGGTTATAGTGTTGAGAAAATATACCGATACTTGTGTTGAAGTCTAGTTAATATCTCTAGTACGAACAAGAAACCCCTTAGGCACTGTTAACAAAGGTTTAAACTTAGTTTAGGTTCTGTTGACATATATCAACGTAGATATATTAAAGTAGTGGCAAAGTCAATAAAGGCCTGATAAGAGGATTTAGTCTTATCAAAACGAGAAGACACCCGTATAAAATGCTTAAGTTTACCGCAAAAACATTCAATTGACTGTCTTTCTATATAGATATGCTTGTCATATTCATACTGAACTTTTCTATTTCTACGAGGAGGAATAACTATTTTACATTGTTTATCATCTAAATGATCATGCAATTTCTTACTATCGTATCCTTTATCTGTGATCACTGTTGTAGATTTCATATCTTCTTTCAAAGCTTCTGCTTTTATAATATCATTACGATTTTCTCCAATAAGAATAAACTTCAAGGGATTTCCCAGTGTATCTACTAAGGCATGTATCTTGGAAGTAAATCCTCCTTTAGATCTTCCTAAGCCTTCTTCTTCCTTGCTATAACCTGCTTCATAAACATGTGCTCTTACTATAGTACTGTCTATCATTACTTCTTGCAAATCGCCCCGCACGCAACACTTTTGAACAGTTTTATCCATATTCCTTTATGTTTCCACCGTATAAATTGTCTATATAATGTCTCCCATTTACCATAAACTTCTGGCAATAATTTCCACTGATATCCTACTTTCAATATGAAATATATCCCTTCTATAAATAGATGTATTTTCTTAGGTCTTCTTATATGCTGTGCTTTTCTGCACTCGACAAATTGCCATGCTCTGTATTCTAGGTGATGATAATTTGTTAGGGCATATTATAATCTGTTATCACTTCATTGTATCTCTATTACCTTCCTAGGGCTTTCTTATTTCCTTATGTCAACAGAACCTAGTCATTATTAAGTATTCTGTGAAATAGTATATGTATTAAGAAAGGGAATACCATGGAGAGAATTATCTGTATGCTATGGTAATTGGCACAGTATATATGAGATTCCAAAGAGGGAATGAACAGAATTATGGTAGAAGATAGTATCTATTTTACGAAATAACGAGGATTTAAAAGTAAATATAGTGATCTAGTGCATTCACTACCTAGACTGAAGGAGATCAAAAAGGGGTTAACAGTAAAAAGGAAGAAGCATATCGGGATTAAAACTACATTTAGCTATAACACCAGACTTTAAAATCGTAGAGAGTTTTCTAACTGGTTGGCATAAGGTAGATATTAGTTTTGCCGGTGAACTGATAAAAAATGTAGTAGAAGATAAAGGGTATGATAGTGATAGAAAAAAACTCCAAGAACTATGCAATACTCCTGTGATATAGAAAAAATCGTATTAAACCCGTTATATATAACAAACATATATTCAAATTCCGGTCTAAAAGAGAAAATTTTTTGGCTAAACTTAAGGAAATATTTAGCTTTACGATTTGCAAAATCAGACTTATCTTTTCTATCTTTCATTGCTTTCTCCTGTATTAAATATCACTTTTGTTAACAGTGCCTATTAAACATTGGAGTATTTTATGTTAGATGTAGGAAGTAAATGTTTTCGATGGATCAATGTATATATAATTTACCAAACCCTTATTTACCACTGAAGAGTGTGTTTTGTTTTTTTGTTGCTTTTGCCTTTTTGACTTGTTTTTGCAAAACAGGCTTGACTGTTTCTGCTGAGACAATTCCATCATATTCTGTGATTGGCCATGAATAGAATGTATGCTGTATTTACATACCTGTCTTTATCGGGGTTGATTATATAGGTATAATTTATTTTTGTTTTTTTTGCTTTTTTGTTGCTTTTGCCTTTTTGATTTGTTTTTGCAAAACAGGCTTGACTGTTTCTGCTGAGACAATTCCATCATATTCTGTGATTGGCCATGAATAGAATGATTTATTATGCTGTATATATACGCCGTATTTACTTATACCTATCTTCACCTTGGAGATAGATCCGTCATTATCAGGAATCTCGAGAGTTCTCGGGAGATCTACTAGGCTAGAAAGTTGCTGTATATTCAAATTTTTTACATTTATTCTTGCCGAGAGAGCAGAGCTTTTATTTCCGCATTGTATATATAACCCATACGGTCCTTTGTTTAACAAAATTTCTGTATTTTTTTCGGTATGCATTCCTAGGGACTGAGGGTATTCATCAGTTAAGGAATCAACACCAATGATATGCTTACAGTCAGGATATCTAGAACAGCCAAAAAACACACCGAATTTACTGACTCCAAGTACCATGTGTCCTTCTTTGCATTTTGTGCATAATACTTCTTGATCTGGAAACTGATTGGAGATGATTTTTGTATCAAGTGATCGTAAAATGACTGTATTTGTAACATCTGTGACAGAACTTATATTGTGGATAAATGGTTGCCAGAAATCTGATAGCAGTGTTTTCCATTCGTATTCTCCGTTTGCTACCTTATCAAGTTGGTTCTCTAGATTAGCTGTAAAATCATATTCTATATACTTTTGGAAATATTTCAATAAGAAGGCTGTTAATAGGCGTCCTTTACTTTCTGGTGCCAATTTTTTGTTAACGGTTTTAATATATCCACGTTCTTTAAGTACATTTATAATACCACTATATGTGGAAGGGCGTCCGATGCCTAATTTTTCCATATTATATATTAATTTTGCTTCTGTATAACCAGCAGGTGGTTGAGTAAAGTGCTGTACGCCACTGATTTTATTCAAGAGACATTTAGCATTAATCTGTATGTTATCAGATACTTTTGTATTATCAATATCAGGCTCATCAATACCAAGAACTCTGTAAAACCCATCAAATACGATATGT
The DNA here is from genome assembly GCA_000512675.1 of Candidatus Xenolissoclinum pacificiensis L6. Lineage (GTDB taxonomy): Bacteria > Pseudomonadota > Alphaproteobacteria > Rickettsiales > Anaplasmataceae > Xenolissoclinum > Xenolissoclinum pacificum. The sequence continues at coordinate 15,956 of AXCJ01000003.1, read as the reverse complement.
GATTTAGAAGTAACAAATTCTGCACCTAAAGTACTGGCAACTTTAAAGGAGAGCACCTCAAAAACGACCTGTGACATTTGACTTGCTATTGTTCTATTCCAGATTAATTTATATAATCTGTATACTTCACTGGATACTTTGGATTTGATCATCTCTGGAATTAGTCCGATATTCGTTGGGCGGATTGCCTCATGTGCTTCCTGTGCGTTTTTTGCTTTGCTTTTATATTCTATTACTTTTGGACTCAAATATTCCTTTCCATAATTTTCTTTAATTAAATTGCGTATTTCTTTTACTACATCTCCTACAATAAATACGCCGTCAGTACGAATATATGTAATTAATGCAATGGATTCGTTATCGATAGTCACTCCTTCATACATTTTTTGTGCTTCTATCATAGTTTTTTTAACTGTGAATCCTAATTTATTGTATGCGTCTTGTTGTAAGGTGGAAGTAATGAAAGGAGGGGGAGGAGAGCGTTTAAGTTCTTTTTTGTTAATTGCGCTTACAGAATATATATGTTTCTTTAAATCTTCAACCATATTTTCTACTGTAGTTTCATTATTTATGGATAACTTTTCTAATGTTTCGTAGTTATATGTATGCAATTTAAATATTATATGTCCAAACATATTGAATTGTGCTTCAATAGTCCAATATTCTTGTGATTGAAAGACTTCTATTTCTATTTCTCTTTCGCATATCAGCCTTAGTGCTACGGACTGTACTCTTCCTGCGGAGCGTAGGCAAAAGAATTTTTTCCATAATAATGGAGAGATATTGAATCCTACTAGGTAGTCTAAACATTGTCTTGCGCGTTGGGCATTGACAAGAAATAAATCTATATTGCGGGGTTTTTTAAATGATTCTAAGATTAATTTTTTTGTGAGAGCGTTAAATGAGACACGAACAACTTTCTTACTTGATAGTATATTTTTTTCTTTAAAAGCTTCTATTAAATGCCAGGCGATTGCTTCTCCTTCTCGATCAGGATCTGTAGCTAGGAATAAGGTATCGCTTTTTTTTAAGGCAGTAACTAGATTTTTGATATGTTTATCAGAGTGTTCTGTCAATTCATATTGAGTCGCAAAATCATTGCTGGGGTCCACGGCTCCTTTTTTTGAAGGTAACCCTCGTAAGTGACCATAAGATGCAAGGATTTGATATTCCGATCCTAAATACTTGCCAATTGTCTTTGCTTTGGCAGGAGATTCAACAATCACTAAATTTTTCATGCACTAAATAACAACTTATAACATTTTACCGTCTTTACATTTACAATACACAATATAATTATGTATTAGTTTCGGTGCTCAAGGAGAACTGTATAACAGACCTGATTCCTCTTTCTGTATAGTACAATTTGTTACTAACCATATACCAAGACAGAAATTTTAATGAACTATCCGACAAGTTATTTAGGGAGTCAATAAAATTAGCATCTAGTATGTTATTAGTAACGTTAGCCCATTTACTGTAACAGTCTGTTCCATGTATGATAATTTTACAGAAAACATCCCATTTACATTGGAGAAAAACAGGTAATACTTCGTTTTGTACTGTGTTTACAACGACACAGCTTTTAGTCCCACGCAACAGCTCCGTATCAGATATAGCACTGACTAAACCTGATTGCAAGAGCATAGTGTCCAAAGTGTCCAATATTACTTGATTTATCGCACTAACATTATTCATGAAGAAAAATTTTATATCATAATCTTGAGTTTTTTTAATGGAGAATATATTTTCTTCAGAAAATTCAAGAATCTAGGATTGTCGGTATTATTGTTATAAGCGTAAGCGACGTGATGTAATATACCTTCTTTGAATTGTTGTGGTAGATTGTTATCTGTATAACCGCTACTATATATTACTACCAATTCTCCTTTTCCCAGATAACGGTTAATTTCTAGCATTTCTGTATTAATAATAAACCGATAATCCTGAGTATTTTGTAAATCTTGCACTTTGTTTGTGTTGTTGAAGGATACTTGATGTATTTCTATAATAGGGCTAAAAGGCAGTTCGAATGTACTGGGTATGTTACCAATACATATCAATTTCCATTTTTGTATAGCAATTGCTTGTCCTACATACCATTCTGCATATTGTACTGCCATGACAGCTAATTCCCTAATTAACAAGTCTTGTTCATTATTATGGATATTCAGGAAATTTTTGATCAATTCTAATGATACAGGAAGATTTTCAGAGTAGCTCTCTCTGACATTGCGTATTATGTATTCCATATCTGTTACCTATTGAAATATTTTTGTAATACAAGTAGCAAGTCTGAGATTATCTGTGAACTGCTTAGATTATTTTGTATATGAGTAGATAATGATGAGGATATACTATTACGTATTTCTTGTTCTAAATACGATTTGAATTTTATAATCATATTAGATATTTCTGTGTTGAGTAATTCTTGGAATTCTAATTTATGTTCATTCACTATATGCTGTATTGTGGAAAGGAATTGTTCTTGTTCTTGCTCTAGCAATTTATTAATTTGATACATAGTACCGTAAAAAGTATATGATAGAAATATATTATGGAAATTATTATCTCATAAAACCTATATGGAACAAAGCCAAATTATATCTGATTCGTTATTTTACATCAATGATGGTATGTATTTGTGTAGTATACAAGATGCCATAGTGAAGTACACTAACACAGAAATTGCTACGATAGATAATATTCCTAAGTAACCAGGTTGAGGGATGTATATCATTAATAATTGTAAAGTGATGATTAGTCCAATGGATGATATTAAAACAGCCGTTATAGTTCTAATTAGTAGATCATTAACCTGTAATACATTATACTTTTTATGTAATTTGAATAACAGTAATAAGAAGTTTATCCACACAGAAATTATAGTTGCTATTGCAATGCCTGTGTAATGGTATTTATGTATTAATGCTATATCTAAGCAAACATTTGTTAGCATTGCTATGATAGAACAATATAAAGGAGTTTTTGTGTTTCCATATGAGAAATATACGCTTAACATAATTTTGTTAAGAATCACAGCAGGTAGTGAAAGGCATAATATCTTTAGAATGAGCGCTGTGTGATATGCATCATTAATAGAGAATTTGTTATTTACTAGAAAAACACGTATTACATTCTCTGCAATCATATATAATCCAATGGTAGTAGGGATTATCAGGAGAATTGCGAATGCGAACGCCTTGTTTAAGGAGGATGATATGTATCCTTTAGATTTATCTGATATTAATGGCATGAGCACGGTGGATATTGAAATACCTATTAATGCGATTGGTAGCTGATTGAATCTGTCTGCATAATAGAAGAAACTTGTTGCTCCAGCGTACGAGGTAATAAATACTGTATCTACAAGAACATTTACTTGATATACTGATGCACTTAGAATTGAGGGGAGTATTCTTGTATAGAGAGTATGAATTTCTTGGCTGATTCTTGGTTTCACAAAGAAAACTTCAAATACCAGATGCTTGCATAAATAACCAACCCATAATAATTGCAAGAATCCCGCTATAATAACGGTGCAGGCTAGATAGATTAAGTGATTACTAGAAGGGAAAATATAGCATATCACTAATGATATAATGAGGCATATATTCAAAATTGTGTATGTAAGTGAAATAATTGCAAAATGTTTATTGGCTTGCAAGATTGCTGTGAATAGAGATGTTATAGATAGGAAGAATATATATGGAAACATAATTCTTGCTACAAGAGTGATTGTATCATAGTTTCCTAAGAAGTTTGGTGCGATAAACTGTAATATGCTAGGCATAAAAATTTCAGCAATTATACATAGACCCAGCATAAATAATATTAATAATGAATAGGTATTGTTGGCAAAGGTTTTTTTATATTTACTGCTACTATATATTGGTAGAAATGCTGATGAGAAAGCTCCTTCTGCAAATATTGATCTGAAAACATTAGGTAAACGGAAGCTGATAAAGAAGATATCAGCTATGAGACCTGTACCAATGGTGCGAGCAAATAATAGATCTCGTATAAATCCTAATATTCTAGATATAATAATACCAATGCTATATGAGCTTACATATTTTAAGAAAGACACTTTAGGTTCAGTGATCGGTTAATAATAAATATTCGTTATCGATATTTTTGATAGTGATGTCAAAATTATTCAGCAGGTTTTTTAGATTATCAATATCATAATTACAGTTCTTAAGTGTTATCACAACCCCGGCACTTGAGAAATATTGTATTGTATAAGGGATGTTTTTAAAATGTTCTTTGACTGAGGTCCAGTCCAACATATCTGTAAAAATGAGCTTGTAGTGAATACAGTCGTTGGATGAATTATCTACTATGTATTTTGATTGAATAATATTTGATAAATTTTTCATTAGGAATGGAAAGTATTCTATAAAATCTCCTTTTGGTGACAGACGTTCCATCTCATACAATGTGATTCTAGTTGCAAGATCTATAACTTTGATTCTATAAGAATTACGATTCGATTTCTCAAGGTGTATTATGTATACAGTATCTACGTCGTAATCTGTGTATAGATAAGAAAAATTACAGAATTGATAATCAGATAATAATCCGGCTAGAAGACCTGCATTTTTTCGACAATGATTACGAGGTAAGATAGTAATTTTGTCGGATGTTAAATATTTTTGACATAGTGACCATAAATCTTCGTGCCAAATCGAGACCTCGATATCTTTTTCAGAATATATAGGAATAATCATGATTTTATCTTGTGTATGTATGATATTAGGAAATTTATTGTATAATCTGTCATAACTAAACCAAAAATCATAACAAGCATAATATGAATCAAATGTATATTTTTCTGTTTTGATAGCATATGAGTCTAATACATAGTCAATTAATTCAGCATCTATATTTTGTAAGTATCTTGTGTTAAGGCTAGGTTTAAGGTAACTTATAAAGGTGAGAAACGCTTCTTTTTTGTTCTGTGACAAATTAGATTTGTGTGCATTTACTAAATCGGGGTTTGTGTGTGATGAGCAGATATTTTCGACAAGAAATAGAGCACCTTTTCCATATAGAGACATAGGAACAACAAGGATGATGACATATAACAATATACGAGACATATAAATACGATAACTTCATAATTTGACTAAATAACCAGAAGATTTTCTGTCTATTTCATTTTTCAGTATAATAAAATAAATTAATATGACAATGCCTCTAATATCTATAGTTATGGGAAGTCAGTCTGACTACCAAATTATGAAATATTCAGAAGAAATGCTAGATATACTTCATATCTCTTATAGAACTTATATTGTATCTGCTCATCGTACGCCTAATAGGTTGTATAGATTTGCGCAACAATCTGCACAGGATAATATAGAACTTATCATAGCAGGTGCTGGAGGGGCGGCGCATTTACCAGGAATGATAGCATCATTAACGACAATACCTGTGTTAGGGGTTCCTATTAATAGCGCAAGTTTACAAGGGTTAGATAGTTTATTGTCCATTGTACAGATGCCTGCTGGTATCCCGGTTGGAACGTTATCTATAGGGATGGCCGGTGCAAAAAATGCTGCAATACTATCGGCGCAGATATTAGGTAATAAGTATCCAGAGATTCAGAAGAGGATTGAGAAATGGAGAGCTCATCAAACGGATAATGTGCCCGAATACCCTAAGGAGGATTATGTATGATTTTGGTGCTTGTTTGTGATTGAGTGTCTCTAGTACATGCTTCTGTATTTGAGTGATATGTAATTATGTGTTACAATTCTATTGAATAGTATTGTTTGTGTCATGGAATCTATAGATATTCTTAAGTCGATCAAAAGTATATTAGAAGACAAAAAAGTACAAGATATAATGATATATCGGAATGATGCTTTGGCTGATTACTTTATAATTGCATCACTCAATACCTCGAAATCATTGAAAGCTGTTTGTTCTGTAGTGTTAGATTATTTGTCTGATATTGGTGTTGAAAAATGTAGTTGTGAAGGGTTTGATCATGGTCATTGGATTGTAGTAGATGCTGGCGTTGTGGTGTTGCACCTTTTTAAGGATAATGTGCGTGATTATTATAAGATTGATGAATATTGGTCTGATAGTGATGATTTTTATTATTTAGAAGCGCAATATATGTAGCTTTATTTAACCTTTATTTTATAGTTTTCTCATACTTTAGACACTGTGTGGTTTTTTGATATGATTTAATGTCTTTTCAAAGGGTTAAGGTAGCTGATAAGCCTTTTAAAAAGTATCTTGATTTTGAAGTGGATTTGTTTTTGCCGAAAAAGGTATGCTCTTCTTTTCAGGAATTAGAAGAGGATGTTATTGAGAGTCATCAAGATAATGTGGATAAAGTTGAGGATGGTGTTGTTGAACGGGAAATGGGTGAGCAGGTAGAGTCTCTGAATAAAGAACTTTCTGTTGTCCATGAACAGTATCACAGTCTGTCAATTCACTTAAAACAGTTGCAACAGAACACTGTTGCGCTTAAGAAGAATCTATTAACGAAAAGTAATGAGGCAGAACAATATAAAAGGGATTTAGAAAAATCCAATGCCTCGTTGCGGAATGCTCAATCTTTACTTCAGGAGCAACTATCAGTTGTTAAGAATATTTTTTATGATGTGGATAACAAAATAGAGCAGGCAAAGGAATGCTTTTTGGATGAAATCATAAACTTGATCTGCTCAATTGCATATGATATGTCATGTAAGATTATGCGTGATACTTTAAGTGATCATGCTGTGCAGATAGTCAATAAGACTGTCAAAGATCTTTTGAAATCAGATGTGTCTATAAAAGTAAATGTTGAAGTTAGTGATCAAATATTTGATTATGTAAAAGAAGATTTGAAGGATGTTACGGTTATTCAGAATAGCACATTAGATATCGCTGATTGTATTGTACAATTTGATAATAAATCTGCACATAGCATTACGACAGAGATATTAAGAAAGTTAAAAGATAAATTTCAATATATTGATTTGAGTGAGGAGAAAGATGACTAATCAAGTGAAAGGAGATGACGTGAAATCTGTTGAAAGAGAGAATATGACTGACAAACAGGGAATCTCTCATGCAGAAAAGGTTAAGCAACGAGTAGATATACAGGAGGTATCTGGTAATGAGGACAGTCATCATAATGAGGAATTGGATGTTCAGGAAAATGATGTGAAGACATCATATGAAGGACAAGAGAAGATAATGGAGTCAACAATAGGAAATATTGCAGTTAACGTATTTTTGGTGTTGGCAAAAAGGAGTATGACTTTGAAAGAAGTCACTGATCTATCTGTAGGGGATGTTATAGCATGTAATGGTTCATTAAAAGAGATGGAGATTTTTGTGGGTGATCAATGTGTTGCCAAGGGCGAAGTGATGACAGACAATAATGAGATTAAAGTGAAGATAGTTGAGGTTTTCTAAAAAAAAGGTTAGAATTATTTTTCTTTGGTTGTTGAACTCATTGTGCGTGTTTTTGTGTTGTTTTTGAGTCTGATGTGTGTATATGTTACAGCTCCTGCCAGATCATATATTCATGTTGTGGGTTCTAGTGTTGTATACCCTTTCATGGCTCTGATGTCAGAAGAATTTGCGAGAGAATATAAGACACATGTTCCTGTTGTTGAGTCTTTGGGAACGGGAGCAGGCGTTAAATTGTTCTGTTCTGGCCTGGGTGTAAGTAATCCTGACATATTGATGTCTTCTCGACGTATGACTGATGTTGAGAAGGTTTTTTGTGAATCTAATGGTATTTCTGAGGTATTAGAGTTAAATATTGGGTTTGATGGGTTGGTATTTGCGAGTGTTATATCAGAACCAGTACAGAACTTTTCATTGCAAGATTTGTTTAATGCGATATCGTCTCATATATTAAGTTCTTCTGGTGAGTTGCTGAAGAATCAGTATTATTATTGGAATGAAATAAATTCCAGCCTTGAAAATAAGAGAATTGAGATTTTTGGACCAGTACGTAACAGTGGTACGTATCAAAGTATTTTAGATCTTATATTATGTACCGCGTGTCTTAGCGATTACAGGTACCGTATGGTATATGATATACCAGGTATTCTAGACATATGTAAAAGCATTCGGGATGATGGAACTTATATTGAAGGTGGGGTGAATTCCAATATCGTTGTGCAACGTATGCAACAGAAGAATAATATATATGCAATATTTAGTTATAGTTTTCTGAATAAAAATCGTAGCCTGATACATGCCAATAAAATTGATGGAGTGTTACCTGAATATGATCTCATTGTGAGGAAACGTTATCCTTTATCAAGACCGATATACCTGTATGTAAAAGTAGATCATATCCAGTTTGTGCCAAGATTGTTGCAATATCTACAGAAACTAGTAAGTGATAATAGTATTGGAGAATATGGCTATATGCGTGATATTGGGTTGATTGTATTGTCTCAAGAAGAGAGGACGAATTTACAAAGTAAAGTTTTTTCTTTATCATAAAGAAGAGATACTATATATACATACAATGTTATCAATAAAAAAACATGAATATTTTGATGGCTTGCTATTGATTTTTTTGATTGTTATCACATCTGATATGCCGTTTCAACTCATATTGCCTGCATTACCGGTTATCAGAGAATATTTTGGAGCAAGTGTAAAACTTATGGGCGTTGCCCATACTGCTAATTTTGTTTCTCTTGCATTATCTTCTATCATATATGGGTACACAATTGATGTATTTGGTAGGCGTAGAGTGATGATTTTTGCTTTTGCAACTATGATTGTTTTTTCTATAGCAATAGTAACTGTGAAGACGGTTGTATCATTTATAGTATTAAGATTTTTACAGGGTATAAGTGAAGGTGTAGGATTGGTATTGGCATATACTTTAATAAGGGACATGTGGAATGATGATGAGCACAAATTGTTATGTGCTGTCAGTTATGTGAAATCTCTTTATTCCATTATTCCACTTGTATCGGTTTTAATGGGAGCTGTGCTGGTGAACTATTTTTCCTGGAGGTGTGTATTTATCATTAATACGTTTCTTAGTGGTTGGGCATTGTATATGGTTTTGTTTTCATTTGAGGATAAGTTTGTTAAGCCTGATGATTGCAGTAATTCAATATATGAAGTTGTAAAGTCATATGGAAGAATATTGCTTAATGCAAACACTTTGCATTATTTATCAATTCTGATTATGACATTCTCTTGGCTGAGTGCTTCTACTACTCATTTACCTTTGGTGTTTCTTGAGGAGTATCATGTGTCTTATACTACGTATACGATTTGTTTTTTTATGTATACAGGGTTTTATCTGGTTTCTTTGTTTTGCGTGAGTAATTATTTTAGTAAGAGATTCTCATCAGATAGTATGATTTTTATAGGTCTTGCGTCAATAATATTAGGTGAAGGGCTTTTTATAACCTGTAATTTTATTTTTGATAATAAATTGCATCCGTATGTTCTGGAAATTTTATGGATTCCTCAAGCGTTTGGATTATCATGTTTGTTTGCAACTCTTATGACAGAGTTGATAGGGAGTGTCAACTCTTCTGATGTAGGGAAAATGAATGGGATGATATCCTGCATGAAGTTGTTTATAGGTGGTATATCTATATTCATCATGTCAAATTTGTACGATGGACGTGTGATGTCTATTAGTTTGTTTGTGTTATTATGCAATGTTATTAATATCTTCTTGCATATGTTTTTTGTTGGGTTATATAGAAGAAAAGATATGGTTAAGCAGAGTTAGTATATATCTCTTTTTTAGAGCTTTATGTTATTTAAATACTGGATAGATAAGGTCTCTAGTGAGCTTGTGATGATTTTTGTATTTATAACCTAGAAGATTTATTTACATGTTGCAAGAAATATTTCGTTGAAATTTCATTATTCTTGGTATAGAATGGGCACTATCAAGTGTTGTGTACTTCTGCTATGCTTTGCTTGAAAGTCACTAAATCCTTATCCTGTTATGAAACAAGTTTTAAATAGAATATTTTCTAATAAAATAAATTCAGATGGTTATTTCTATATTGTAGTTTCGGTGGTTCTAGCCATTTTGTTCTTTGTGTTTTCATGGACTCTTGGAATGTTGGGTATAGTGATTGCAGGGTTTATGTTTTTCTTCTTTAGAGATCCTATTAGAGTTGTTCCTATAATAGATTTTGGGTTGTTGAGTCCTGCTGATGGTCTAGTTCTCTCTGTTGGGAAGGAGAAGGTTGCTAACAATGAAGGAGATGTCTCTGAGATGAATTTTATCAGAGTATTTTTGAGGGTGTATGATGTTCATGTAAACAGATTGCCTTGTGATGGGAAGGTTCTGAAAACAGAGCACTGTACGGGAAGGTTTTATTTTGCTGATGATGATGATCAAACGATTAAAAAGAATGAAAAGCAGGAAACTTTTTTGGATACTAAGTATGGTGAAGTAATATTGGTGCAACAAGTTGGTGTGGTAGCTCGTCGTATTGTTTGTTATGTTAAGGAAGATCAAGAGCTGATGTCTGGTGATAGATTAGGAATTATGAAATTTGGTAGTTCATTTACTTTGTATTTTTCTGATAGATTGATGCTGAATGTGCAAGTTGGTCAGACAGTTGTTGCCGGTGAGACTATAATAGCGATAGACCCTAGTAAATCTAATATAAATGATATTCAGTATAAAAAGTTATAATGATCATGAATGTTGAGCTAGATAAGCGACATACCAATAATCAAGGAAATAAGATAGTTCCTTTGTATAAATTGTTTCCGCATGTTGTAACTCTTCTTTCCATGTGTTCCGGATTAACAGCTATTAAGCTTACTTTTTCTGAGAGATGGGAAATGTCGGTTTTTTTCATAGTGATTGCCACAGTATTAGATGGTGTAGATGGTAGTATAGCACGCTTTCTTCATGCAGAAAGCAATTTTGGTGCACATCTAGATTCTTTATCGGATTTTCTCAATTTTGGTGTTGCTCCAGCATTATTAATTTATTTTTGGTCTTTGATACATGTGAGATTTATAGGCTGGTTAGCAATTATGGGGTTTGTTGTATGTATGGTGATAAGGCTTGCTAGGTTTGGTAGCGAGGACTCTATTAAACACAACAGGAAATTCTTTTTTGGGGTTCCTGCGCCAGCTGGTGCTATTCTTGTTATGATCCCTACTATATGTTCTTTTCAGATTGTGGAGTTTTTTCCTTTATTAGAACATTTCATTAATAACAATTCTTTTGTTGAGATATATGTAATATTTGTTAGTATATTAGTTATTAGTAGGATCCCAACTATTTCCTTGAAGGAAATGCCTATTTCTCAGCGTTATACATATGCGGTGCTTACGTTTTTTGGTCTTAATAGTATTTTGTTGTTTACATTTCCATGGATGTTTATTCCTGTAGTAAGTGCAGTATATATTTTGGTTATGCCAGTAAGTGTATTTTGTTTCTTATATTCAAAAAATAAATAGATTGATAAGTTAATAGATAGTCTTGAGCAAGGGATAAAGGTTAATTACGGGGGGTTGTAGAATTTGATTATGAAGTGTTATGGTCTTTTTCTATCAGGAGTTTGTTATTGTTACCGTGAACATGAAGAGAATCGCGATTTATACTATTTCAAATCATTACGAATATCTGAAATATTTATCTTTCAAGAAAACCGTCTCGATGCCGATGTTTTATAGATTTTGTAGCATGAGGAGTGATCTGAGTTAATATATTCTTTATATTTTATGCTTGTTATTAAATGATAGTGAAGTGCTTATTTATCTACTATGAGAGAATCATGATGACAGACTCTAATACTAAAAGAAATGATCGAGATCTTAAAGAGAGTGTTCCTAGGAAGAATCGTAGGAGGTCTTCGTTGCGCCGAGAACACTTGCAATATCCTGAGCCGTCGGCGGTGTGGTTGGTGATGAATACAGCTTTGTCGTTTGAGCAAATAGCTGGTGCGTGTAATATGCACCAATTAGATGTTCAAGCAATTGCAGATGGAGAGAGAGCAAATGGGATAATCCCATGTAATCCTATTACTACCGGTGAAATTACTAAGGAAGATATTATAAAATGTTCTCAGGATCCTTCTTTACAATTGAGTATAAAAAGCTATAAAAAGCGTTCTGTAAGTAAGAGGGTGTCTGCTTCTAAGTCTAAGCGTCAAGCTAAACCTGATGCTGTGTTATGGTTGTTGAAGAACTATCCTGAGTTATCTACGAGTCAGATTGTGAATTTAATTGGTACCACTCCAAAGATAGTGAATACTATACAAAATAGCACGCATAAGAACTTTACTAAAATTAAGCCTCGTGATCCCGTCCTTATGAAGTTATGCACTGAGGAAGATATACAGAACTTGATTATGCAAGTTAAAATTGCGGAAGAAGGCGAGCGTAAGATTCACAAAATAATTTCAAATATTAATAATCAAAAGACACCGTATAAATGATGAAGCTAACAGAGATCAGAGCCTACAATATTATAAATACTTTTTTTGTGATTATATTATGTGGTATACTCCTACATAAGTCTTTCGTAAGATATCAGATATTCTCTTTTAACAGATTAATTGCCGCAGAACAAGAGGAGATTCAGCCTACTATGACATTACAGGATTTAATAGATCAGGAGAATGAGGTCAGAGCTAATCTTTCTACTTCAGATGGGGAAATATCAGGTAGAATCCTCGAAAGTATAGAGCGAAGACGTGCTGAGGTCATGGAGTTAGAAAGAGATATGCAACAGAAATCGAATGTTATGGATTTGTCAAAAGATTTTCTTGCGACACAGATACAGGTATTAACAGAAGTTAGAGATGAGATACGTCAGTTGTTAAGAAGTTATGAAGATCTTGAGGAAAATAATATACGTTCTATTGTAAAGGTGTATGAATCTATGAAGCCTCAAGAGGCAGCAATGATATTTGATAATATGTCAGTTGAAGAATTATTACCTATAATGTATAGAATGAAAGAGATTAAGCTATCCGCAATTATGGCAAAAATGAAGATTAGGAAGGCCAAAGCATTAACTATCGCTTTTTCTAATCAAACCGTGGAAGATATAACTGCGATTAACTGTTCTTGTAGTCTGTAATATGAGGTTGGTGATATTGTATACTTTATACACTAATGTAGATTGGGAGAATTTATTACCTGATACAGATATATCAGTTGTATATTTGAAATATACGGATTTGCACAGTTATAATTCGATGATTCATAAATATTATTTACAAGATAGCATAATAGTAATTGATATCAAGGAGCCTGATATTGTAGAGGAAATATTGTTAAATACTAGCTATTCTCCTGTGATCATAGGGAATGATGTAATTGATATTACTAGGTATTCAATTAAGATATACACTGTGTTTTTTAGTGTGATTAGTAAGCAACATATTGCTATTTATGCAAATCAGCATATAGAAATGAATCAACAAGTTCCATTTCAGCGTAGTAGTATCATGTGTAATACCAAAGATCAGTTTTTGGCTATAACCATTATATATGAGTCAGTATTATTTTTTGTTACACAAATCATTTTACGTGTGCGTAATTTTTTTACTTGTATTGGTATGAGTTTTGAGGATTCTCTCATACAGGAAATAAAATTATATTCAGAAACTATCAAACATGAAGCAATATATGATGTTAAACAGTATATGATGGTATCATCTATAGTGAATAAGCTATATAATGAATCCGTACAGTTAGTACATAATAAGATTGTTGTTGACAAGGTGTTTATTATGGCTTTTTCAGATCTGAAATCCTATTTAGAGAAGAATCCATCTTTAGATAAGGTAATGAATCTTTCTTATAGTTATTTAACTACTCTTGTAGCGATTTCAAATAAAATGATGAGTCTTCCAGTATTGAAGAATGGGATTATTGCATCTGTATTAAACGGGTATGGTAGATGATTTAATATATTGAAATTTGATCTAGTCTATGATAGAATACACTGATGTTCTATGGTATTTTGTATGGGAAAATTGAAAACAAAATCTGGTCTTAAGGGAAGATTTAAGGTGACTGCGACTGGTAAGGTTATGGCGACTCAGTCAGGTAAAAGACATAATTTACGGAAAAGAAGCCCTAGAAGTTCTAGAGGACAAAAAGGTTTTGTAAGGTTAGGAGCTCATGGAACAACGCTGATAAAGTATTTAAAGAATAATAGAGGATAGTATGGCTAGGATCAAGAGAGGAGTACCCTCTAGAAAAGGGCGTAAAGCGGTTCTTAAGAGTACAAGGGGATATTATGGACGTGCTAAGTCATGTTATAGGGTTGCATTGCCTCGTTTAGAGAAATCTTTACAGTATGCCTATAGGGATCGTAGAAATAAGAAGAGATATTTTAGATCATTGTGGATACAGCGTATTAATGCTGCTGTACGTGAGTGTGGCATGGTTTATTCAGAGTTTATGGCAAAAATTAAGAGTACTGATATCAAATTAGACCGTAAGTCTCTTTCTGAGGTTGCTATAAGTGATTTTGAAGGGTTTAAGGAGATTGTTAAGCGAGTAGCACAGGGCTAAATGTTTAATGAGAAAACTTTAAAAGAATGTAAAGAAGACTTCCTAAGAGATCTGTCTTTTGTTTGTTCTAAATCCGATCTTAATGATCTTAGGTCTTGCTATATTGGTAAAAAAGGTAAAGTTAACCGCCACTTTGAGTTTGCAAGAGGTAATAGAGAATTTTTAGGCGAGATAAATACTACGATCGCGGAAATAAAATCCCTTTTGCACTCTAAAATGCAGGATATTAAATCTGCCTCTGTACAATCTAAGTTGGAGAAGGAGAGTATAGATTGTTCTTTGCCTTCTAGGCCTTTGCTGTTTGGAGGTAGGCATCCTCTTGTTATTGTGGCAAATGAGATCATTACAATAATGAATTCTATGGGTTTCTCTTCAGTATCAGGGCCAGAAGTTGAATCTGATTTTTATGTTTTTAGTGCGTTAAATGTACCTTCTACTCATCCAGCACGTGATGTACAGGATACTTTCTATTTGAGTGATGGTAGGGTGTTGCGACCTCATACTTCTTCAGTTCAAGTTCGTTGTATGGAAAAAATGGGTAGTAATCCAAAAAACTTTCCGATTAAGATATGTTCTTTCGGAAGAACTTACAGGAATGATGATGATCCGACCCATACACCGATGTTTCATCAGATAGAAGCAATGATGATAGGAGAAAAAGTGTCGTTGGCTAACCTTAAGGCGACGATTGTGTTTTTGCTGAAGACATTCTTTATGAAGCAGGGAATGCAATATCGTTTTCGCCCCAACTATTTTCCATTTACAGAACCTTCTATAGAAGTAGATATTAAAATTCATGGTAAGTGGATGGAGGTCTTAGGTTGCGGTATTATAAATTCTAAGGTGTTAGATAATTTAGGTATAAGTACTACTAAGTATTCCGGATTTGCATTTGGGTTGGGGGTTGAACGTTTCGCAATGATAAAGTACAATATACCAGATATACGAGATATGTATTCCTGTAATATTCCTTGGTTATCGCATTACTCTGAGATGTGTAGGCGTCTGGATAGATAGATCGAGGTGTTTTGAGTGCCTTTTATGTGAAGATGTTGTATTTGATGACGATACTTTATGTATAATTCTTGTGTTCTGTTCAGATTTTCAGAGGATATGCTGATCTTCTAGGTATCATTTTTTGCGATTATCGTGGCAATGTATTGGTTCTACATGGTTTGATCGCTTTTTGTAAGTATTTTCCCGTTCTAATTGTTTTTGAGACAGAGATTGCGCTTGAGGCTAAAATTATCGGTGTGTATCTTATTATGGGGAAATGGTTAACATGAGGTGCGTTAGGTTGAATCAATTATAGAAATCATTACATATGAGATATATGTCACATCTGATTTATTTTACTGACTTACTAATGAGCAAGGATATTGAAAGTCTTAAGAGTGCGAATAATATGTTCTACCTTAATACGAGTTTTTGAGAGAAGAGTATTCTGT
>AXCJ01000002.1 GCA_000512675.1 Candidatus Xenolissoclinum pacificiensis L6 | reverse complement strand
CAGGTATCTAAATCTTATCCTGGCTCAGTACATGACTTTAAAGTATTCAAACATCAAATTCGTCCTCCACAGAAATCTAAAGTATTGGTAGATTCTGGATATCAGAGTATTTAATAATTATCATACAAGATCCATATATCCTTATAAAAATACCAAATGTCAGAAGATCACTTCTGTTGCAAAAGATCATAATAACCTTCTAGCCAAAACTCGTATTAAGGTAGAGCATATCATTCGTAATATCAAAACATTCAATATCCTTTCACATAAATATCGTAATAAGAAAAAGAGATATAATATAAAATTCAATATCATCGCTGGTATTATTAATCTTAATCATGGATTCTAAATAACAGTACCTTAACTCATCTCTGTTTCATCATCACAATTTCACAGGAGTTCTATTTTACTATTAACCTTAAGCTACTCTGAAAATATTATTTAATATACCATCAGATCAATGCAGAATATAGACTGTGCTCTCTGTTAGAGTGTTGAATTACTTCGTATAAAAACCGAACAACCCCCGACAATCAAAATTTTTACTCATCAAATATTGAAAAATATTATTTTGAACCTATGTATTGTTTGCAACTGGTTGCAATTAATAACGTAAATTAACTTTGAGGATATTAATATGAATACACTATCTAGAAACAACAACAATCACCAAGTGCGAACTCTTAAGTCAGGTTTTGATTCTTTATTTGACAATTTCTTTGATAATTTCGATGTCAGTTTCGATAATACAACATCAAAACTTAAAGTAAATATTGCAGAAGATGATCAAAACTACTATGTTGATGCTGAATTACCCGGCATTACTAAAGAAAATGTATCTATTGATCATACCAATGATATTCTAACAATTAGAGCTGAAAAAAAAGAAGAAAAAAAAGAAAGCAACAAAATCTATCATCGTCTGGAAACAAGTTATGGTATATTCACCAGATCAGTTCAAGTTTCCAACGTGGATTACAATAATATAAAAGCTCAATTTCAAGACGGAATTCTAAAAATTACTCTGCCTAAAAAAGAAAATAATACAACTAAAATAACTATAGAATAAAATATGAAAATCGGGTTAGATAGATTGATTATCTAGCCCAAATTTTGTATAAAATATGAAGATAAACTCAATAACAATATCAGCAGTAATTATGCATTTACCCTACAATATTTTACCCTCTTATTCTGCGGAGTGTTTTGATTATCTTTCCCGTATGTGTTATCTATAAATATGTGTTGTGAATATCCCATTGGATATAATATGAATTTTACCATTGTAGTAGAAAGCTCGGTGCACGCGTTTATTTAATTCATTTGCACCTAAATTGTATAACCATGAAACAGTTAAATTTGTTCTCTTATGCCTCAGATGACAGTAGTAATTATCTGGAAGAAGACTACATATTGGCCAATACAAATCAACAAGCCTATGAGACAATCATGAATCGCTGTTGGCACTCCATGTTATTGCATGGCAATAAAGGTAGTGGTAAAAGTTATTTGTTAAATATGTGGCGCAGTAAACATAATGCACATAATATAAGACATGGTCTCGAATTGAACTGTACTCATTTTTATATAGATGATCTTGATACCTGCTTAACCAAAGAGGAAGAACAAATATTACTACTGATCTCCAATCTCTCGCTTAATAAAAAAGCTAAGATACTAATTGCTTCTTCTATCAGCATCATGAACATTGACTTTCAAAACATAGATTTACGTCTACGATTACTGTCTATACAAAAAGTAACATTACAAAATCCCAGCGAGAACCTTAGATACGTAATTATAGCAAAAGCCTTTTACATACGAAAGTTGAGAGTTGATAACAAAGTTATCAAATTTCTCGATAAAAGATTCGGTGGCTGTTACAGAGATGTTATACGTTTTATAGATTATCTTGTACAAGATGGTTCCTGCCAAACCAATCGTACACTTACTATACAGTATGTAAAAAAGATTTTAAATTATCTGGACTAATTACGCTTAATAATGAAACATACTTTACGCATCATCACTTTATATCTATGTCTTTTAGTACCCTGTATGGGAAATGCAAGCAAAGACATATTTAAAGAATTTGCTGGAATCATTGTTGATACAACCAGCGGAAAAATACTATTTGCACATAACGCTGACCAGTCAAAAAAGCCCGCATCCTTAGTAAAGGTTATGGTTCTGTACGTTATATTTGATTATTTGCATAATGGTATTATACATTGGGATGACCCTATGCCTGTCAGTCATTATGCAACAACTCAACCCGCCTCGAAATTAAATCTGAAGATAGAAGATTATATCACTGTAGCACAGGCTATTCATGCACTAATCATAAAATCTGCCAATGACGTAGCAGTTGTACTGGCAGAGTATATTTCGGGTACCGAAGATCAATTCGCACAACTGATGAATGAGTATGCAAATGTATTGGGAATGAAAAATACATGGTTTATGAATGCAAGTGGACTAGATCATGAAAAGCAGTATTCCACTGCATTCGACCTAGCACTACTAGGATACAAAATTAGAAGAGATTTCCCAAATTACTACTCACGATTTCAAGATCTACATTTCCAATATCATCTACACGATTATGCAAGCTTCAATACTGTTCTCAAAAATTACAATGGTGCTGATGGCTTAAAAACAGGATTTACCAGCTTGGCAGGTTTCAACATAGCAACTAGCATAACCTATCACGGTCACCAGTATATCGCTGTTACTTTGGGTCTCCCAAGCAAGAATATTCAGTATGATGTAGTTTCATCATTATTAGATTATTATATCAAAGGCATTCAGACATAAAACTCCTCCACCCAAAATGAAGAAAATAAATCATCATAAATTACAGTGTCAGAAGCCACTCCAATCCAATATACTAACAACACTCTTTCAAGCAATCAATTATGTAATTTTCTTTTGTTATAGTACATATGTTTTATCCTATCAATTGTTTTAGAATCTTTAATTAAAGCAATAAATGCTGATTTTTCCAACTTATACACTTCACTCTCCGACAAATTATTGCTATCAACTAACAATCTGTACAACCTATATGCTATTATTTTATCATATTCCGTATAATCGGAATCATCATACTTAAAATCAGAACTTCTAATAATTTTCTCTTTTTTAGGGTAATAGCTAGATAATATTTTCAACACTCTTGTTTTAGCCATAGATAATGATTGCTTGCGATTCATCACAATTAAAGAATCATCTCTGAGAAAACGCATCTCCTTTAATTCTCGTGCATTTTTAGAAACTCGTGCTCTAAAAATTTGCTCAAATACCAGCTTAGTATCTTTCTCACCATACCTTAGAAGCATTTCTTTACATCCGCCCCAACCTGGAATAACTCCAATATTTGTTTCAACTAATCCCATATAAGTTTCCATATACGGAACAATATCTGTCGCATGTAAAGATAATTCACAACCTCCCCCAACAGTATAACCAGATACAGCACTCACAACAGGAAATTTTGCCATTTTCATATTCAAGAAAACCTCTTGGCCATAAGTAATAAGTTTTTCTATATAGTTCACGCTTTTCTTGAAAAACAGCACTAAGTCCACACCTACCGAAAAATGCAGGTTATCATTACCCAAAACTAGACCACGAAAATATTTATTGGTAATATTAATTGAGTCCTGTAATAACCTCAACATACTATAATCCAGTACATTATTTCTAGAATTAAAGGCAAAGCATGCTATTCCATCGCCTATATCAATCAACTTTGCAGACTCATTAGAGAGTAATGCTCTTTCATGTTTATGGATATCTGCTAGTGACCAATTATTCCTATCTGTCAATATACTTTCATAATTACCAAATACAGATAATTTTTGATGCTGAATATAAAAACTTTTTGTATGATTTAGAATTGGAGGAATAGATAAATTACGAGATACCGCGTAATTGTACAAATACTCAACACCCTTCACCTGATAATTCAATAAATTATCAATCATCTCAAATGGTCCATATTTCCAGTTATAACCTAAACGCATTACCTCATCTATTGTATTTAAGTCATCGGACACAATAGAAACCAAATGACATGCATATATTAGAGTCATCAATAAAGCATGTTTTGCAACCCTACAACATGGATTACTTTTTTCCAGTAATGATACAAGATTCCTTGCGGGGATACTACTAGAAGGACTACATTTTTGGTAAAGACCAGTATATAAGTTCAAACATTCAGAAAATGAACCATTATTTATGGTTCGATTTTTATAGAAACCACAACCATTTTTACGCCCTATGAAACCATCATGTACCATGCCATCAATGATATCCGGTATTACCCCGTAATAACTATTTAATAAATCAGTTTCTGGCAAAGCTTTGCGCAATTCACTCAGAATCAGTGTATAAACATCTACTCCTATCAAATCTAACAATCCAAAAGCACCAGTTTTAGGAATGCCGATATGACGATGAGTCAATAAGGAATCAAATGTTGAAATACTCACAGACCCATTATTATGAGCCTCACAGATAACTGCGGTAAGGAAAAATATTCCTAAGCGATTCGCAATAAATCCAGGTGTATCTTTACATTGAATGATCGTTTTACCCAATACATCAGCACATAAAGTAGTCACTTTCTTAACATTGGGGTTCCTGGTATTCTCATCCCCTTCAATGACTTCAAGTAACTGCATAAAATGGGGCGGATTAAAGAAGTGAGTAATAAAAAAATTTTCGGGTCTAGAAAATTTCTTAACAAGTTGCCTTCTTAACATAGTTGAGGTATTTGATGTCACTACTACATCATCTTTAAGATACGGCATAATCTTCTTATACAATTTACATTTTGACGAATAATCTTCAACAATCGCTTCAATAATAAAATCCATATCTCTGAGTTTTTCTATATCATCATCTATACTCAATCCTATAACCAATTCATTTGCATTCTTATCACCTTGAAGACTTTTGACAGCTATATCTGTTTTATCAAACAATAAGACTTGATTCTCAGTTCTAGATGCTATATGATTTGCAATTCCGTAACCCATCTTACCTGCTCCTATCACTGCTATCTTCATATTTGTAACTAATAATCATATACCTGAGAACATACTAAATCATATTAGATAAATAAATATTAATCTTACTAAATATTTAGGGATTGCTCATTAAGAACCTGTCTTAACAAATCAGACAAAGTTAGGTAACCTATAAGTACGAAGTATAATCTAACAGATCAGCAGTGGAAGATGATAAAAGTACATTTTAGTACTAGAAAATATGGCAGAAAACACAGCCAAAGAAGATTATGAGAAAAAATGATGAGAGATATTGTGCAAAGCAGTCGAGTAAATAGGGCGTATAAGCCAGATCCAAGCTACAAGATTCACAAAGTGTAAAGACAGACAGATGAGCAAGAAATTGATAGGGCAAAAGGTTAAATTGTAATCGATAGACATCTCTGACATGTTAATGTGCATGATACTATAGCAAGATGAAATGTATTTTAAGAAGCACAAAGAAAATATCGTGTGGATACTGGATACAAATTTCCGAAATTTTGCTCAAAATCAGCTAAAGCAACAGTGCAGATTTCTTCTCGCACTACACAAAGTTCTTGCTAGATGGGTTGTTGAGAGAACGTTTTTATGGCTAGGATATTTTCTAAGGTTATCTAAGGAAAATAATGTCATGATTACTCATTATATGACTCTGCTTTCTAGATTAGAATAACTATGAAGACAGGTTCTAAAAGAAGTTATTAAGTAAATAATGATGGTGAGATGAGAGTATCTGATATACTGCAAATAAAATGAATTACCCAAAATGTGCATCAGAAGAACGAGTAAAAGGTGGTTTTATAAAAGGAAATCATCGGTATAAATGCCAAGTACACTAACCAGAGGTAATCATTTGAGCAAAAGTTACACTATATGTACATGGTTTATCCCCAAATGCGGTCGCAAAACTCCTCGATACATCTACCCCTGGAGTGCTAAATTAAATACGTAATTTAGCAAAAAACATTATACAAAACTTGAACCACAGAAAATAGAGTTAGACAAGATGCAGTACTATCAAAAAAGAAATAAATTGTGAACCTAAAAAGTACTTGATTCTATTACATACCAACAATATAAACACTGACAAACGCTCTATAGACATATCAAACACTCGGACATGCAGTTTTTCTAGACAGATCATTTGTCTACATATGCTTAACGTACTTCCTAATAACAAGCTTGTAATGAGTTGATCTTGAACGTAATCAAAGTTTATAAATCACGTAATATAGTAGAACGTTTCTTTCAAAAGATAAAAAGATTTCGCAGACTTGCTACTCGCTTTGATAACACTTCTAGAATGCACCTTAATTACTTTTGTTAGCATATTACTGACTCTAAAACCTTAGGGACGTTACCTAATACTCTCAATTCAAAGACCTTATGGATTAATATATGCAATTAAGAACAGATAAAGAGATGGGTATGTAGAAGTGATATCAAAAAAGGTGATTAATTCAATTATTAGACGTTATCTTGCCAGGATGCATAGAAAAACTAAACGTTATCCCTTCCCATTCTTGAATACTCTCTCCTTGCTTATTTATAAATAGAAGAATATAGATATATTTAATTCGCAATACCCAAACAGTCCCTTATTTGGTATTTTGAATTTCACAGAAGGTCTTATGTAAAATCATATAGCCAATCAGTAAGATAATATATTGACAACATTGAAAATCAATCGCATATTTGAGAGACTATGCTAATTATTTGCAGAATAGAATAAATCTTGTGATTGATAATGTAATGTGGTTCCCATTACAGGTTGGTGATACCATCGACCTAATAGCACCTTCAAGTGCTCCTGAGATTAGTAAATTTGAAAAAATTGCTAATATTATTACATCGTTCGGTTACATCCCGTCATTTAAATATTCATCTATAAATCCAATCTCAGAGTATTCAAATAAAGATAATATCAGAGCTAAGAATTTTCATGATGCAATGAACAATACAAATAGTAAAGCAGTCTGGGTCATTAGAGGAGGCGCTGGATCAACAAGATTATGGCATATTCTGGAAAATATGCCTCCTATACAAACATGCAAACCTTTTATAGGGTTTAGTGATGCTACTGGTCTACATAGCTACCTTCATACAATTGGAATCCCAACAATACATGGAATTACAGCAGAATTTAATAAAAATAGTGGCTCTACAGTAATCAATAATGAAGAATCCATGGAGTATCTATTTGATATATTAACTGGCAAATACAAGACCGTAAGTTATCAGATTGAGGCAATAAACCAAATTGCACAACATAATAATATTATGTTGGATGACCTCACAATCACCGGAGGAAACATAACTTTAGTGATAGCAAGCTTAGGATCGATTTACAGTCCTAACACCACTCAAAATTCAATACTCATCCTTGAGTCAGTTGGTGAAACACCTCATCAATTAGACAGGTGGTTTGATGCCCTAATTCATGGATGTAGTCTTCTTAGTACAACAAATATGATAAAAGCCATTGTAATAGGTAGTACCTTACAGAATGCATCGCGTCAGAACAGTATAGTAGAAAATCAAAACTATAACGATTCTATTGAGAGATTCAGTAACATCATCTCGAATATACCAGTATATCGTGGTCACTTTTTCGGACATGACGCACACAACAAACCAATCGTTTTAGGATCGAAAGCGAAAATATTCAAAACAGAAACCTGGAACCTGGAATTTACAGTACCAATCCATCAAGAAATCTTTTCCCCACAATGAATCAAAATATTTTATTTAACCCTTTTTATGAGATTGTTTAATTTTCCAAAACAGCACGTTACAAATCAGTAAACATGCTAGATTGCTTATCGACATCATAAACCCTATCACCGAAAATTTATGAAATTTATTGTATAACCCTAATGCAACCATTGGCAAACATGCTGTCATTAGACCTGATAACGAAAAGGCAAACGACATAATTTTATATCTATGCCATTGATCAGTAATAAGCTCTATTGCAATTGTAGTAATAGGCGCAAAATACGCACCAACTATGAACCCTGTAAACGCAAATAAAGAAATTATCTTAACAATACTATCTGTTTGTTCAACTACCTTAAATAAAGGAATGGTAGTAGTGCATATCACAATCATACCAAAATTAAAAATTGCCATACGTAGCCTAAATTTATCTGCAATATAGGAAGACATCATAATTGCTCCTAAAAAGATGGTATTTGTAGATAAAGTAAGAACATATGTATACTTAAACTCAATAATCCCTATGGCATATAAAATATGCGGTAAAAAAGAACTAACCAAAAAATAAGTAGAAAATATATTCATATCAATCAGAAACAGAAACAGAACCACTTCTCTATATAACACTAGCGATCTCCACAGACTCATATTACCAGACCCATAAAGTTGCTGAACATGCAATTCATCTTTATGTACCAAGTTAAAACTTAGTATTAAAATTGCTAATAATAATCCGCCGAGTAGAAATGGTATTCTCCATCCAAATAACGAAAATTGTTCCCAAGTAAGACAGTGAGCAAGAGCAAAACCAATTATAGAATTAAACATAATAAACATTTCTGTCAACATCATGTTAAAACTTGTAACACGAACTATATTATGAGATTTTGCATAACTTTCACCAATTACCAAATCAAATCCTACTTTAATACCCCCTAAACCAAATCCCTGTAATGCTATTGCTAGCATTAACATTACTTGAGAAGCAAAGATACTCACAATATTTGAGACTAACCCCATAATTATAGTCCCAACACACATAAACGATCCAGATATGTTGATTGCTATTATGCGTCCTCGTTTATCACCTATATAACCAATGATAACTGCTCCTAATAGTTGCATAATATAAGAGAACACAAACAACACCGATACCACTCGAATAGGTTCAGGAAACGATTTAAAAAACAATCGACTAAACACACTACTGGAATTAACATATGCGTAATAATTAAACCATACTAACCCACTACACAGTACTGGTATCACAACCCACCACAAGCTTTTCTGTTTGTACATTAAGACCATCAAAAATGAAGATACGATATATTATCGATAGGAAATATGAAAAAGTCAATCTAATTAATTAGGTTCTTTTTTCTCCACAATATTCATAGAGTATCATGATATATTTCTAGTATATTTTGCAAATAATTTACAATTCATTCAAAAAAAACACATGCTATATTATACTTAATATAGTATTAATCATTCATCTATTACGCCACAAAACACCATATTGATGTCCTCCATATGCAAAAAATGCAAATAATATTATTGACAGTGTATATTCTATCCTAACATGCTCTTAAGTAATCTTTTATCTCTTGATCAGTGTTCAAAATAATATTATATTATTCTGAATTAGGAAACCTACTAAAGCATCTCAAAATACAATTTATAACCAATATAAATAAAAAAAATACAGATATTCCACCAAGTGAAATATCGCGATAATACATATACACTATGCTAGATAACGCACTTACAGTAATTAAAGTGTTTTGCAGAAAACAACGATCTTCATCCAATGCAATTAGTAAATACAATATAGAGATAATAGAACCACCAAATATTGATGCCAATACTAACATGACTATATGACTTAATCTCCTCTTATATCTTTTTGCACAACAAGATAATGATATAGTAGAGATCATCCCTAAAATATGACCTACCTTCTCCCCTATACGATACAGTTTGTAAATCTCCTCGGAATATGCCGAATAAACACAGAGCATAAGAGTCATACATATAAATAAGATAATATTAAGAATTGTACATCCGGTAAATACAATACTTGTCTTTTCCCCTCTCGTAAAAACAAAGTTTTGTATTAGCAAAATAGTACTAGAATTTATAATTACAGATCCATAAAGACTGGCATAATATAGTACATCAATACTTCTTATTGTAGTAATATCAATAGTTGAAAATGACCATAACATATTGATAATAGCTAAAATATACTGAAATGATATACAACATACTATGACGTTACAGTGTTTAAGACCCAATAAAGATGTTATAGCAAAATAATAAGTGTATACTCCATAACCAATAAGAAATATCAAGTTCTCGGAAAACAGCTTATTATTCGGTAATTGTGTAACAGACCCGATCGAAAACGATGCTATAACAATGAGAATAAAACTAATAATAACATAATATCCATGCTCCACTAAATTCTTATTGTACTTCCCAATAAAACAATACATAAGCACCATAAATACTAGATGGTCTTCCATGTACAAAATATTCAAATTAAAAATATTTTGTAATATATTCGCTATATGTATAACTATCAACATTACAAGATGTTGCATCATATGTTAGGATATATCATAGGTTTATATTTAATACAATATAATGAACTGTACCCACATATTCTCTATCATCAATATAATGATAATTATCCATATCTTTATCATACCTCAAGAGATCCAGCGAGTATCTCTGCCCAGTCAAGATCCATACCTGCAATGTGATGTAAGAAGTTTTATATAGATTTATTAGGAATCTATCTTGATTCTTAATTTTATCAAACAAGATTACCCCGCTCATCGAAAGCTACTCTTGACTCATGAAAAATCTTATAAGCCCTTGTCAAACACAGTAAGAAAGTATCTTATTGCTAGAAAAACTCAAAAATTACTCATCATATGCTTTCTCCATAGAAACTTAAGTGTCGTAACTAAGAAAAACTATGATACACAACAACCATATCAAGTGTTACCACAAAATACACTGCAAATCAAACAAAGGAATTTATGACTGAAATAGTAGCATGCAAACACACATTATGAAAACACAATCCAAATATCCATAATACCTTGTTACTAATCTCCAACATATCCAATCACATAAACCAAAACGTGTACGGATGAGAAGACTTGAACTTCCAAGGCTAGCAATAAGCCACAGCGACCTCAACGCTGCGTGTCTACCAATTCCACCACATCCGCATACCATAAAATACCATGAGATTATAAATAATAATCTCTTATTAGTCAATCAATATACTCATTACTATACCATATTCCCATTCTTTCAAATATTGACCAGCCATAATCAGACAAAAGAAAAAAGTTATGTGCATCACTATTGTTAAACTTATAATCCGTACAAAATCCAACTAAAAAAACTCAAAATGCATCTGACTCCTGCACACTCCCCATATGGACAACCCTTGATATATCTCTTGCATAAATAATTTTGGTCCACATATATAAAATTCCGATGTTCTAGGGGATAAAGATCTTATCAAATCCATAGTAATAGATCCATAAATGATATTATCACCCATATTATAAGAAACTCCCTTAGATGCTGGTTTTGTATAGAAATGATAGCAAGTGAAATTCTTATATCTCTCCATAACATTCTCTATTGTTGATCTAAAAGATTGTTCATATTCATGTCTTGTAGAATATAACAACAACACCTTTCCATCCATATTCTCTGTAAAAATGGTGAGTATAATACTTAATACAGGAAAAATCCCTATTCCATCTACAACAAATACTAAAAACTCTTTTCTATCCTTTCTTGCGTCAAAGAAAAAATCCCCACAAGGAGGTCCAACTTCTATAAAGTCACCTTTTTTAAGGTCATGATATATTTTCCTGGATATATTATCATTGTCTTTCTTCGCATATGTAGCAGGTTTTTGAACATTAATCCGTAAATACTCATGATTTGGGATATTAGACAAGCTATAATACTTAATGATTGTCCCCTCTTCTTTCGATGGAAAACGTAAAGTAATGTATTGACCGGGAAGAAAATTAATCCGCCCCATATAAATCTTAGGCTCTAAATACAGTGAGATAATTGTCTCACTCTCCTTAACCTTGTTCACTACCTCAAACTCTTCAAAACCTTTCCATGACCAATAATGATTCTTTTGTTTGATCTCTAATTTACATTGCATCAAGATATTTACTAGTACAGCATATGCTTCCATCCATGCATTCATAACATCCGGAGTATATACATCCCCAAGTATATTTTGGAGATAATTCAATAAATTTACTAAAATCACTGAATAATATTCAGGTTCAATCATCATTAAAACATGATTATACAATATATACTTGACTCTATACTCAAACTGATCTAAATGTTCTATGTATTCTGCATATGAATATATCATGTTAATAAGAGCTTTGTATTGTATATCAGGATTAATTTGTTTATTTAGACAAATAAAATTATATATATCATGATGACAAGAAACTCCCTCTTGATCAAAAGAATTAAAAGAATTTCCTTTCTTTGCCTTCAAAAAATATACAGTATTTTTTATAATTCTTTTTGTTTTATGACTAATCATAGGTATACTACCATTGTATTATATAATTAATATATTGATAAATAAATGTACTAATAGAACATCATCTAAATCCCCATATACAAAAGCCCTATACTAAACAAAGTCATTTTTATATTCTATAAAATATTCTCACAATATCCGTCACCACATTTAATTATTACTCGATCAAACAGATCATTTCATTTATTTAGTATTTGATCATTATATTTAGCATTATATATCTATTTTCTTCAAATTATTTCATCTATATATAGTTATATATATGTAAGAATACTTCCTATAGGAATCAAATAAAACACAACCACTTATCATCAACCTCTCAAGTTAATAATATATCTCTCTTTTCTGGGTTATATAAACATATCAATTCTTATTGATTAGCACACCTCTAATATAGAACCATATTTGTCAAAATTAAGAAAAATCAACGATATTTTTGCGAGAAAATACAATAAAAAATTCATCAAATACTCAAAAACCAATATTCTTATCAATATCATTACAATACTGATCATACTGTCGAGCAAAAACATATACAATGGGTATACCACAAATAAAGATAAGTGATTAACTAGCAGACATAAACACAATCAACTGAAAATTGCACAAACAACTTAAATCACTAGTTATCAAAAATAATATTCTACATATATATACGTAAATCTAGACAATACTATTTCTGATCAAAAAACACCGTAATCAATATCTATCGCTCTGTATCTTTATATGCTCCGCATTCTCTGTATTACTATCATCAAGTACCGTACCTATATTTTCTTCTGCCAGGTCCTGTTTTACATCAGAAGATTTCTTAATATTCCGATGTAAGGTGAAGAAAAGATAGTCAATCCTATATTGTAAATCACAATATCCCTGCTGAACTGATTCTCTTTTTTCTGACAATGTAACTTCAATAATCCTCTTGTCATCAGTCTCCTCTTCTCTTATTGTCTGTACACTATTGTGCCTGTCCTCCTGTTCTAACTCAGCCAAAACTTGTGCAGACCCTACTTGCACTAATAAATCATATATTGTGTTGTGTATCCTTTGTCCTACTACTGGATGTTTTGCAACAGTATGTATAACATATCCTAATAACATACCAAAACCTGCGCACATTATCTCCCCTTCAGTCTTACTTTTATCTTGCAATACTCTTACTAACATCTCGTTTAGTAATCCCATACTATCCTCGTGCTCAATGACAGGCTTTAGTAATAATGTAACAACTCTTTTGAAACGACTCTCTTCTGAATCTTCATGCATGGCACAATCGGAGATATCTTCCGTCGTTGCTATAATATCATCAGGTGTATTTTTTCCTTTTTCCTGAGTAAGATTCAATAAGAACTTCTCTTGCGTACGCATCATTGTCTCTACCTTCTTGACCTCAGATTGTCGCAAGAGTATTACTTTATCGCTCACTAATTCACCTTCTTCAAATTTCTTCTCATTTTTTATCAATTCCTGTAATTCTGTATTCACACTATCTTTTGATGCTTCGCTCTTGTCACTATCTATGCTCTTATCATCCTGTTCAACAACATCTACTAAAACACACACTTCCTCTTGTAGGGCAGAGAAATTCTTTTGTACATCTTCTTGAACAATTTCTTCTATACTACAACTAGCAGACCGCCCAATATCTTGATGAATTTTAATCTCACGCGTTTGTTGTTGCTTTCTTCTCGAGTTTTTATGATAGAATATATCTACATAATTATCACTATTACCAAAAAAGAACTCTCGAATCCTATGAATAAACTCAAGTACTTTATTAATCAATAATCTGAAAAATTGCATTACTTTTCTGAAAAAGCAATATGAACTTCCGGACGAAGTATATAAATATGTACTCATATATATATTGGTTAAATAAACTAAATTCGAATTTTTTCACAAATATGATTACTATACAAACAATCTAAATAATTCCTTCATATTCTTTCCTACCTCAGGATGTATATAATCTGGAATAGTCTGAGCCAATAAACTCAGTAAGAAAGGTCTATTAAGAATCTCAGAATGAGGTACTGTAATCTCTCTGGTTTTTATAATTGAGTCATTCCAAAATAATATATCAATATCTATAGTGCGGGGAAGCCATAATCCCCTATCTTTTTTCTTTCTCCCACATCTTTCTTCAATTCTCCAAATAATCGACAGAAGCTCCAAAACAGATAAACATGTATCTCCCACAACAACCATGTTGAGGAAGTATAGATTATACCAATTTGGATCAGCACTAGACTTAAGTATAGGTTCAGTACCAATTATATCTGATTTAGAATGAACCGTTACTGGAAGATGACGTATAGCGTAATCCAGATAATATTCTCTATCTCCTAAGTTAGAACCTAATGATAATACAACAAAATTAGAATGATTATTATTCGTTGTCGGAAAGCATCTCACTGACACATCTTTTAAAATCTTGTCCTCGTTTAATAAAATTAGACCACATATCAAAGGATGAACAAGCAGGTGAAAATAATATATATACATCTTTCCTATGCTCAACAAATTTTTGCACCTTATCAATCACTTCCTCCAGTGAGGATAACGTTTCGTGATTTAAAAATGAAAACTGTTCAGAGAATATTTCTTTAGCTTCCCCGATAAAAAAGGCTTTTATGACATTATGAACAGGAATGATTGAAAGATCATCATACCCCTTCATCCTACCGCCTGCAACCCATATTATATCACCTGACAGAGATTTTAAGGCACAAGCGGTAGCATGAGCATTTGTGGCTTTACTATCATTAATATAAATAACTCCCTTTTCCTCCCTAAAAACCTCCATACGATGCTCTAATATTCTGAAATTTTCTATTACAGTTACAATATGTTGTATTTCTATACCTATATCATAAGCCATACTTAAACAAAGAATAATGTTTTCGTCAGGTATAGGTTGATAAGAAAGAGAAACGATATGTCGAGAATCAATAAAAATATCAA
The DNA here is from genome assembly GCA_000512675.1 of Candidatus Xenolissoclinum pacificiensis L6. GTDB lineage: Bacteria > Pseudomonadota > Alphaproteobacteria > Rickettsiales > Anaplasmataceae > Xenolissoclinum > Xenolissoclinum pacificum. The sequence goes on along the minus strand of AXCJ01000002.1, from coordinate 37,703 downwards.
GACCCCTAATACTGAACCCTGATTCCAGAGTATTACGAGTTGAAAAATATCTTACTGTATTGTTGTGAGAACTTATAATCTGTGACTGATCATTATTAACATATGCTATAGTACCAGAACTATCAAATATTTTAAGTTTGGATTTTAAATATTCGTTAAATGATGAATATCTATCCATGTGATCATAATGAACATTAATAATCGATGCCATAAATAGAGATAACTGATTACATATCTCGAGCTGAAACGACGAAAATTCAACAACGTAAAAATCTTGATCTAACGGGGCATCAAATATAGCTAGCCCTATATTTCCTGCAATAGACGCTTTGTACTTAGTGTTAAGTATTTCTGTCAGCAACGTCACTACTGTACTCTTCCCGTTTGTACCGGTAATCCCTATATATTTTGACTCAGGATACAACAACATATAAAGTTCTATATCCGACTTTATAGAACAACCCTTTTCAAGTGCAAGACGGACAACGCTATGAGGATCCGGATATTTACAAGGAATTCCAGGGCTCAGTATTAGAAAATCGATTTTCTCCCAGCTCCAGTCGACAGGATTTTCAGATATCGTATGATTATAATCCTTCTGCACCTCTAATATTTTATCATGGGAATCATCTGCCAAATATATAGTAATATCTGAACATCGCTTACTGAAGTACCTTACTACTGATACACCAGTCACCCCCAAACCCAGTACCGCTATTGATTTAATCGTCTCTATACTAAAAGAAGTCATATCATATTGTAAATGATACCCATAACATTGCAAAGTATAATGCAAACGTTGCGAGAATCCAAAACCTAACGACTATATTATACTCTGGCAATCCTTTTTTCTCAAAGTGATGATGTATAGGCGCCATCAGAAATACCCTTTGACCTTCTCCATAACGTTTTTTTGTGTATTTAAAATAATATACCTGTACTATCACAGATATACTCTCCAATATGGCAGGAATTGATACAAGCGCAAAACCTATCTCACTTTTTAGCATTACTGCTAAGACACCAAACAACCCCCCTAGCGCTAAACTCCCTGTATCTCCCAAAAATATCTTAGCAGGCTTAGTATTAAACCATAAAAAAGCAATCATAGTTGGTACTATTGTTGTTGCCAATACTAAGGCAGGAAAATTAAACCTTATATACGCCACTACAACAAAAAATATTGCTGTCATTATTGAAGGCACAGATACCAATCCATCCAACCCATCAAGTAAGTTATAAGAATTTGATGATGCAACAATTAGAATAACAGAAAATATGAAATACATCCAAACAGGTACAGGCAACATATAATGCGAAAAAAACATTAATCCAGCAAAATGACTTGGTAGATAATGATACATAACCCCTGTAATAACAGTTGCACATATTACTTGTATGATTAATTTTACCCTAGCAGGCAAAACCTGATTTTTCTGCTTGTGCATTTTCTGTATATCATCAAATAATCCAATACATCCAAAAAGCAATATCGCTAACATGAGTATCAATGTATAAGGATGAATTCCAGGAAGCAAAGGTAAATTACTTACCACGATTATCACTAATATAACAGACAACCCTCCCATAGAAGGAGTCTGAGACTTATATTTATGCTGATCAACATATTCCAGTATAGGCTGACCATTAGTAGCAATCTTTTTACTTAAGCGAATATTCAATGGAACAAGCAAAAACATCATCAAAGATGCCAATATAGCTAGTACAGATAGTAATAACATAATCAGTGCGTTAATAATCCCCCATTCACATGTACAGTAGTACCAGTAATATACCTAGATTGACCCCCTATCAAAAATGATACAACACTTGCTACTTCATCAGGGGTTCCATACCGTTTCATCGGAATGGATTCCATAATTTTTTCCCGGTAAGCTGACGGTATTTTATCAGTCATATCTGTTTGAATAAAACCGGGAGCGACAGCATTCACTGTAATGTTTTTACTTGCCACCTCTACTGCTAGGCTTTTTGTCATACCTACTATCCCTGCTTTCGAAGCAGAATAATTTACCTGTCCTGGATTCCCCATAAACGCTACAACAGACGATATATTAACTATAGAGCTAAAATCTTGTCCCTTGTTCTGTAGAAATGCTTTCACTGCTTCTCTGTTTAAAGTGAAAGCAGCAGACAAATTAACTGATATTACCCTCTCCCAAGCTTCATCTGACATCCTAATTACTAGTTTATCCATAGTAATCCCTGCATTACACACTAAACCATTAATTCCAGACATCATCTCCGATGCTTTAGAGACTAAAGATTTACGTTGATCCACATTTGATAAATCACATGGTATTGTATGTACTCGTCGATTATCCTTGTACTCATCTCTAACCTGGTGCAATGTCTCCTCACTCGTTGCTGATAGCACCAAAGTAGCTCCCTGCTCATACAAATTATCTGCAATTGCCTTCCCGATACCTCTAGAAGCCCCTGTGATCAATACTTTTCTAGCACTCAACATATATTTTCAACCTTATAAGTAATATTAAGACATACTCAAGATAATATACTAGACGCTTTGATAATGCAATCTCAATATAAATATGTTATCATTCTATGTTTATGGTATTGGAAAATTTCCAATTTTAGATGATGTCTTCTTATAGAAAGCATGCTATTATTTCATTCTTCATTTTGGCGATAATAGTAGCATTTTTTGTGATAGTACATCTGACCAATAGCTATCATTACATTATCAGATATTTCATTAATCATAAGCTTCGTACCATAGGAGGAGAAATAAACTTTGAAGATTTGAAATTCAACAAAGAATCTCATTATATTGTTCTGAGTTTCAGAAACATCGAGTATCACGATAAATACGATAACTCATTTATCGCCGATAATATGTACATTTACATCAATTGGAAAAAAATCCTATATCCTCATGTATTTATAGAACAACCTCACTTAGATTCAATAGAAATTGAAAGATTGCTTGTAAAATCACAATTCAACTTGTCTCCTGATAACCTTCCTAAAAAAACTAACATGTTACTCATACATTCTGTACTACAGAAAATATTCCATATAGCAGACCGATTTAACACATCAGTTTTAATACGTGATATAGAATTAGATGACGTATTGTTTCATTATTTTGCTCTTGAGACCACAACAAATCTATTAAAAATATACGTTCGAGAAAATCTAACATCCTTATTTACTTTAGAATACAACAGACAAAATCATCAATCGATAGATATCATGGCAAGCAACTTGAGTACCACAGGTCTGCTTTTTAAATTATCTCACATATCAAATTTTGCAAAAATCTTGAGTAATGACTTTGTGATTAGTGGTAAAGGACAAATACTATTTAATAATTATAACTTTGATTTCCTGAAATTTAATCTTACTCATTTCTCTGGTAATGTCACTGATTTATGCTTCTTAGATTCTCAGAAATGTCATATTGATTACGGAACTGGACATGCCATCATCAAACAAGACAGTATATCTGTAGATAGTTTAGGTTTTTTCTACGAGGACGCTTATATCATGACTTCTTACCACAAGAATACAGATAACCAGGAATTTAATTTCTTCGTTGATAACACTTCCGCAGAACATATTACTGATTTTTGGCCAACACATATTATACCTACTGTCAGAAACACCTTACAAGAATCTATAAACAAAGAAACTAGCATTTCAGATATCTCTGGCACAATTGATCTTCATAACAAAAAATTTATATTGCATAATCTTAGCTACGACAATTTAACAGCAGATCTCCAAATTGATCATTCGATAGCACATATGTTATCCAATCTCAAATATTCTGGTCATGTAAAATATATAAATAATATCGTCACCCTAGATGTTCTGGAAATTCAAGACATGGGTAATTTAAATTTGATAATCGAAATACTTCCAAAAGATACACATATCAATGTTGATACCTATTTCCAAATTGCAAGTGAAGATATAACTACCTTAGATTTGTTAACCCAAACCTTCAATTGGGAATTCTTACCCCTGAAACAAACCACACAAGGGCTATTAGACGGTAAAGGAAATATAACAGTAATATTAGCAAAAGAGCAGGACTCTGTGTTACTGGATGATATTACCATGGATTTCGCACTACAAAACCACCCAACAGGCATCAAGTTATATGATAGCAATCTATTGCTTAGTGGATCTCTAAAAGGTAATAAAGATTTGCTACAAATTGATTATAAGATTGAAGATGAACAACATGATAATTTAAATATCGTAGGAACTTATAATTTAACTGATAGAGTTGGGAACATAGACGTAAAAGGAAAAATAGAATTAGAAAACCTCGAAAACAAAACTCCCAGTTTTACAAAAAATAAAATAATAGAAGCTATTGACGTACAAGGCTCAATACTTGTTAATAGTAATATAACAGTCCACAATAATGAGATAGAAGCCGGAATACACCTCGATCTCTCAAAGATAAATATAAAAAATATCCCATTGATTGACTTTAGCAAACCCAAAGCAAGTGCATCAAATCTAGATCTTTACGTACTGTCAAATAAGAAAATTTTAAACACTAACATAGAATACTCTGACTTCCTACACAACCATATAAACCTAGATATGCAACTAATGAGAGATGCTGGTAGTCATCGCATCAAATATATCAAATCTGAAGAATTCAAGTTTGCAGGTAATGATTTTACCTTTCAAATACTCGATCATAATCATATGCAATATGATATTTATTTTCTTGGCAAATCCCTAGATCTTTCAGCCTTTAATTACAGAAAGTATTTTCTCAACAACACTGAAAAAGCAAGAACTGTTCATATACCTAACACAAAAGAAATAGCATTAAAAAATGATTTGATCCTTGAGAATACATTAATATACTTCCCTGATGCCCCTCAACACAAAGAACAAGAACGTAAATATAATATCGAGTTTATCTCAGATGTTCTAGATACAATACACCACCTATCCATTGACTATGAAATTGTACAATTATTAAATGGCGTAAATTTTTATGATTTTCATTTTTCAAAATATTGTGAACGCCCCATCTTAATGTTAAATACCAAAATTATGGATAGAAAAGATAGCATTCTCAGGGCACAATACGAACATAACAAGTTATTTACAACATTTTCTAACAATGCCGGAAAAGTATTAAGCGGTCTTGATATATACCAAAATATAGTAGGAGGTGTACTAGATTTTCGCATGGATCTAAAAAATGCACAAAGATATAATATTGGATTAATGCAATTAGAAAATTTCCATATTAAACAAGCACCAGTACTATCCCACGTATTATCCCTGGCTTCATTAGATCTACATGGAATCATCTCTGGATTAAATGGTAGCGGATTAGGATTCTATAAAATGATCTTACCTATTAAATTGACAGAAGGAGTTGTAGCTATCTCGGAAGGCTGGGCAGAAAGTGCATCTTTGGGAATCAGAGTAAATGGTGCATTTGACCTTTTAGAAAAAGAATATTTCATTTACGGTAGTATAGTACCCTTTTATAGTATTAGCAAATTTTTATGGAACGTACCATTTTTCGGTTATATATTCACTGACCCTCGTAATAGAAGCTTTATCGCGATTGAATACTTTGCTGATATATCAAAGTACCATAGAGAATTACAAGTCAAAACTATTGAATTATTATAATTTTTTTTACTAGACCCTATATTGCGCTCATAATACCCCTGATAGACATCTTATCCTCTACTTGGACGGTGGAGAAATGTCTCCATCCTTGATCATCTCACGCACTAATCTAGCAATATCGATCTGTGCAACTTTCACCTTACTATCATTAGTACTCTCCGACAACAATTGTATATCCTCCCTAATGATTGCTATAGATCTCTGAGTCATACCTGTTAGATAAATATCTTGTTTCTCTTCTTCCATGCCAACCAATGCCAGAGTGAGTAGCTCTTTCTCTACATTACGAACAATCACTTTACGATCACCTTCCGACAGATATTCAATATCATAAAAAGTGAATTGATTATTCTTGATAAAATCAATTAATGTTTTGTCATATTTAGATAAGAGAGGTAATATCTCATCTTCGGATTCTGTATCTAAGCTATTAAAAATCTCAACTAAAGAATTCTTAGTGCTATCCTTGGCAATCGCTTCAAAATTATCATCAATCGCCTTTTCCACTAAACGAATAAACTTATCATCCACCTCATCAACTTTAGATATTGCATATAACAAATCCGCAGCATGATTCTTATCCAAAGATTCTATTACACTTGTTGCGACAACAGGACTAATTTTTGTCATTACTATAGCAGCAATCTCAACCAATTCATTGGTTATATAACGAATAACTTTCTGTTTGGGCAAGAATGATAATCGTCGCCATATATCAGTATCTACCTTTGCCAATATGGTATTCTTCGTGTTATCAGGTAATGAACCTATCATCTCTCGAATCGTGCTGAAACCGCCAACAAAACCTATGTTTTCTACTGATTCCAAAAACTCTTCTAATACTCGGTATGATACATCTTTATGCACACTTCCAATATTTGCAACCTTCCCACACAACAGATCAATCTCTTTCTCTGTCATAAAAGACAGTACTTCCCCAAACTGGTCAGAAGTGAGAGTCATCAGTATTATTGCACATTTTTCTATACCATTTAAAGTGTCAAATTCTTTCCACATGTTATTATTCCTTTAAACTTTGTGTTAATAGTCCCTTTAATACAGCTGCAATTGCTCCGCTATCCTGAGATTGAATCTTTTTCTTATACGAATCAATCCCATCACGTGCACCTTCCCCACTTGTTTGCTGGTCATCTTCATTAGTAGCACTCTCATCTACGGTATTACCATCACCTGTATTCTTTTCCGATTCGTCATTCTCTGCTTGTTCCTGTGTATCATCATCCCCAGGAGAAGTTGATAGTATTCTGGAAGGAAAAAAGTGGTATAAAATTGATTTCCCTACAAAAACCAGGATAACAAACATTGTAAAAAATATTCCCCACTTAACCAGTGTTAATATATATTCCATATCACCTCTCCTCCTTTCTTCACCATTGAAAACATCCATAATACGATTATCAAACTGAATATTTACAATTTCTATAGTATCATCACGTGTTTCATCAAATCCCACCGCAGATATAATCAGAGTACGCAAATCATCCATAAACTCTTGTGTTCTTGGTTGATATACCAATACCCCTTCTTCATTGGATTCATATGTACCATCAATCAAGATTCCTATACTTATCCTACGTATATTACCAGGTTTCCTCTCTACTTTACGCATAGTTCTTGAAATATCATAGTTCACCAATTCTTCAGTCTTTCTATTATTTACTACAAGAGCTCCACCCGCATTATCAGGATTAGCATTTGGAATATTGTTCTCGACAGTCACATTATCATCTTCCATAATTCTCTCAGAAGAATTCTCATTCAATGTTTGAGAAGAACGTAACACCTGTTCATCCGGATCAAAAGATTCTTCATCGATTAATACATATTCTGTCTCCAGATCCACCGAAACTTCAGCAACAATACTATCAGGACCAACCAATCTATACCCTATACCTTCAACAGCATCTTTAATTTGTTTTTCAATCGATATCTTATACTCCTGTATGTACATCGGAAAATCATAATTATCATCCTTGGATGCTAGCTTATAAGGTTTTCCTTTACTATCAACAATAGTAATATCATTTACTGTAAGTTCAGGCACTGCCGAAGCGATCAAGTGAGAAATTGCATATATCTCTTTTTTATCTATATCAACCCCTGGCTTAAGATCTAATACTATAGATGCAGAAGCAGTTTGTTTATGGGTAAGAAATATTTCTTTTTTCGGAATTACCAGGTGTATCCTTGCATCTCGTACATCAGCAAACGAAGAAACAGTACGGCTAAGCTCTCCTTCCAACGCACGTACCAAATTTATATTTTGGTAAAAACTTGATGAACCCAACACCTCTGCTTTATTAAATATTTCATATCCTACAACAGTGCCATTCCTCGGTAACCCTTCTTTGGCTAATATAACACGAGCGGAAGATAACTGTTTTTCTGACACAAAAACAGTATCACCACCACTAACTCTCGTAGGGATAGAAGCCCCATTTAACATAGAGGTAATTTCCAATATCTCTCGAGTATCCTCGATCTTTACCAAAGCTCTGTATGTCTCACCTCGCAATAGGAAAAACATTAACACAGTCAACAATAATAGAATTATTCCTGACCCAACGAAAAAATACTTTCCTATAAAGTAAGGTTTTATCTTTTGCCATATCTCCTTCATAAGATGAAAATAACATTTCGTATATTAAGAATACATTAAAATACAATCACCTTCCTACTTAAAAAAATAGGATATTATTTGCATCACAACACTACTAAAAATATGCTACCATTAAGATATCCTAGATATTTCAAATTGACATATTCCCCATACATGAATTCAGGGGATCCTATTATCAACGGAAAAGGCTAACTAGGTTAGTCTTACATTTCCTCCTTCATGAATTGATTCCCCCACTCTATATATTTAAACTTGCTTTTAAATCTCTATCTGTTCTAAAGTTACAATTTATACATTCAAAACTCTATTTTTTAGATTTTTGAGTTCTTTATTTATATTTTCATTGACTGCTAAACAATTAGAGCAAGTTTTTGAAGTAGCTTCGAATCTATTTATTTTCACCACATGCGTTTTATATTCAAGTAGTTTTACAAAAGTGCTAAACGCTAAATCATTTACTTTTCCACCCCATAATTTTACCATAGATTTCATATTTACGTCTTCCAAAAAGACTGCATGATATTCCTTGGTTAGTTGTGCAGTTAATTTGTTTAAAAAATCTTTCCTTTGATCAAAAATATTTTTATGTAATTTAGCTAAGATTATCTTTTTTCCTTCTATTACATAAACCTCTTTTACATTTACTAAAGTTTCTGCTCAATTTTCTTAGAAGTTTTAAATTTTTCAAATGTGGTAAATCACGAGATATTTAAACTCCATTAGAAAGAGTTAAAAAGTTTTTTAAACCAAAGTATATACCCACAGTTTTACTTGATGTTGTATATACTTTTTTCTTATTTTCAACAGCAATACAAATGTAAAAATATCCTAAGTTATCTCTTTTGATTGTTACTGTTTTGATTTTACCTTCAAAATTTCTACTTTTGATGAATTTATAGGAAATACCCTTGATAGTTATCAAACTGTTTTCAATTTTATACCCTAATTCACCTTTTAAAGTGCAAGATTTATATTTTTTCACTTTTTTAAATGATGATAAACCTCCGTGCTTTTTAAAGCAATTTAGCATATTCTTTACTAATTCTTTCCACTATATTTTGAATATCTTGAAAGCCTAAATTGTTTCAATATTTAAATCTTTCTTGTTTTTTTAATTTTGTTACACGATTAATTAATCTCAATTTATGCAAACTTTTTTGTATATTCTATAGTACCTTTTATGTAACGCTATACTATATATACATCCTGCTATATTGATCTGTTTTGAAAAATATTTATTTCGTGTATGATCATACAATTTATATTTATAGGTTAGCAACATATCTTTCCATTTTTTAGTTTCTTTTTCTCTTTGACTAAGTTGTTGATTAGCTATATATCGTTTGACAATATTCAAAGGAGATCCACCTACAGTTGATATGAAAGATGAATTAGCCCACAAATTAGGTAACTTCTTTTTTAAAAAAGGAAATTCAATTCTTAATATTCTACTACTATTACCTTTTGCTGTTCGTACAAATTTCCTCACTCCAAAAGATGGATCGATATCGGCCAATATCTGTTTTCATTTCTATTATGATTACATCTAAATTTTTAGCAACTATATTGACTATCTCCTTCAACCTTATTTACACATCACCATCCAGCAGTTTTCTACGATATTTCACACACCAAACTATATGATATTTACAGAAAATACTATACTAGTATTACTTCTCAAACTCATATATGTATATAGCTTTCTATTTAATGCAAGTTCACCTTATATCCCCATTGATAAATCAAGGGGTTATTACGGCGGATATGATAAGTTCCCCATAGAGAGTCCTACAACAACATTTTGCAGTTAGTTTATCCCTGATCAACCCTCTTCTTCACTGAACAAACCAATATCTTTCCTAAAAATACTTTAATACTATATCTCTTGAAGTATATTATACCACTACCATCTCCGAATCATCCTGTAAATATTTTTCTCGAATTTTAAATTCAATTTCTTCTTTGAAATGAATATTCTCTAATAAATATTTTTTGGCATTCTGCTTACCTTGACCTAGTTTAACCTCTTGATATGAATAATAAGATCCTGATTTCTGGATAAATCCAGCATCTACTCCCAACTCTAATACCTCCCCAACACGACATATGCCTTCATTATACATAATTTCGAACTCTGCTGTTTTAAAAGGAGGAGCAACTTTATTTTTTATCACCTTCACCTTTACATAATTCCCTATAATTTCATCTCTATCTTTTATTGCAGATTGTTTCCGAATATCAAGCCTAACAGAAGCGTAAAATTTTAATGCATTCCCTCCGGTAGTAGTTTCAGGATTACCAAACATCACACCTATCTTCATTCTTATCTGATTAATGAAAATAATAGTACATTGTGTGCGATTAACAGAAGCAGTTAACTTACGCAAAGCCTGGCTCAATAATCTTGCTTGTAAACCCATATGACTATCTCCCATTTCGCCTTCAATCTCAGCCTTTGGTGTTAGCGCTGCAACTGAATCTACCACTATTAAATCAACAGCACCGGAACGTACTAACAGGTCAACAATTTCTAATCCCTGTTCTCCATTATCTGGCTGGGAGATCATTAAATCTCCTGTCTTAACTCCTAATTTCTGTGCATACACTGGATCCAGAGCATGTTCTGCATCAATAAAGGCACACACACCTCCCTTTTTCTGCACTTCAGCAATAGCATGTAGTGCACAAGTTGTTTTCCCAGAACTTTCAGGTCCAAAAATCTCTATAATACGACCCTTTGGAAACCCTCCAATTCCCAGCGCAATATCCAAAGCAAGTGATCCACTAGAAATACTATCCACGCTCAACTTTGGACGTTGCGAAAGATTCATAATTGCTCCTTCACCCCAATTCTGTATTATCTGCTTACGTACAACATCTAAAACATCTGATTTACCACTCATAAGAACCACACTTCTAATACACTGTACTCATAGTACTATCCTTATGTACAAGTATCAATCACTATCTAACAATTATATATTATTTTAGTTAATTAATACATATATATATCGTTAACAATTAACCATTTCTGAAGTAAAGTCTGGGACTCCTTGAAATATCAGTTGTAAACGATTATACAGCCTTATCAAAAAATCATAGTACTCTTTATCACTAACCATCATAGTTGATCATACGTTGCACACACTCAATAAATAAAGAGCATTATAAGAGAACTAGTTAATTTCAATCATGAGTGCTGGAAAACCTATTACAATACAATTTTCCTCAAATTATGTTGTAAAAAACATAACTTTTCTACCCTTATAGGCAACAATCCTAGATATATCTTTAAAAACATTTTTGGCTTTATTAGTCGCAACAACTGACATACATGGAGGCCCTGATAATTTGGTCTCTATCCTAAACAATCTGTATACATAAGAATCCACCAAGACATACTAAGGTGGAAGCACAATCAATAAAAGCCTGAAAAGAGAACTTAGACTTGTAGAAACGAGAGAATCTCCGTCTAAAGTGTTTAATTTTACTCAAGGAACACTCTACTAAATGTCTTTCCTTATAGATACATTTCTCATATTCATACTGTATTTTCCTGTTTTTACGCGGTGGAATAACAATTTTACATTTTTTACGCTCTAAATATTCACGAAACTTCTGACTATCATGCCTTTTTCTGCAATGACTGTTGTCCCTGTGATCGTCAAAATCTCTGCCTTGATAATATCATTTCTATTTCCTCCAGTAATAGTAAATTTTAATGAATTGCCTAATGCATCTAAGAATTTAGAAGTAACCCTCCTTTAGATCTTCCCAAACCTTCTGCTTTATTTCCATGCCCTGATGCACAAGCATGTGCTTTGACTACAGTACATCTATCATTACTTCTTGTAAATCTGCAATATATTCCATCTTTCTAAACAGACTTGTCCATATACCTTTGGCTTTTCATCTACTAAAACGTTGATCACCCCCCTTTTCCATATACTTTTGGCAAAAATGTCCATTGACATCCCCCCTATCAATCATAAATATGCTCCCTCTAGTCGTAAAGCACCTGACTTTCTAATTATTTTATTCCATTTAATTTTCTGGCAATAAATTAGCATTTTCTTGCTTTTAGGTGGTAATCTGTCATAGGGATTTTGTTTTTTATATGCAATAATTTCATTATCCCTTTTTATTCCTACTGTATCACTTAAAACTTTCTTTTCCTTAGGCACTGTTCACAAAGGATTAAACTTAGTTTAGAAAACATGTAAGAAATGATGGATAGAAGATTATACCCGATTGAGAAATTTGATAAGATGATATTGTCAATCATCTAAAAGAGTTACATCTGGAAAGTACGACCACCGATCATTAATCATTATCAAGTATTCTGTGCAATATTATATGTATTAAAAACGGTACTACCATGGAAAGATCTCCCTAAGTGCTATGGAAGATGGCACAGCATATATATGAGATTCCAACATGCAAGGAGATAGTATCTATTTTACAAAATAACGAGGATTTAAAAGTCAATATAGTGATCCTAGTGCATTTAATAGACATGGAGGGTTTTCTAACTGGGGGGAATAAGGAAGATATTAGTTTTGCCAGTGAACTGGCAAAACATGTGCAAGGTTGTTATGTAGTAGAAGATAAAGGGTATGAAGTGCTAGAAAAAAACTACAAGAAATATCCAATATTCGTGTGATATAGAAAAAATCGTATTAAACCCATTATATATAACAAACATATATTCAAGTTCCGGTCTAAAATAGAAATTTTCTCCGCTAAACTTAAGGAAAATAGACGTTTAGCTTTACGATTTGGAAAATCAGACTTATCTTTCATTGCTTTCACCTGTATTAAACATCTCCTTTGTTAACAGTGCCTATCTAAACAGAGCTTAGTTGTAATTTGCACTATTATCAGTATAAAAGCACAAAATTAATACCTTATAACTTGTATTACTTTCGATGATGTATCTGCATATGGTCTGTTAATAAACAGTGATTATAATCAATAGTATTGAGTCAAAATATTTAGCAAAACCAAAAGTTTACTCGTTGTGCAACAAGATCTAGAATAGTCTATGTGAAGATATCAACTTGAGTTGTTTTGAATCCGTTCTAAACCAGAAAACATGTAAAAAACCCGTTAGATATACTTGCAACAAGATACATGTATAAGTTACTATCTAAGTACTAATAAATAAGAAGTACCACTTATGATATCTAGTTTATTTGAGATTGATCCTGTTGCTTTTCAGTTTGGTTTTGTATCGGTGCGTTGGTATTCTCTCGGTTATCTGGTCACAATATTAGTAATTTTAATTCATTTAAAAAAATATACTGATTTATCCTGGTCCCAACTGGAAAATTCAGCGTCAATTACGGTCATATCTTGTATCATATGTAGCCGAATGTTCTATGTGTTATTCTATAATCTCTCTGCATACCTCCATCATCCGTCAGAAATATTACAGATATGGTGTGGAGGGTTATCCTTCCATGGTGGTTTAACAGGGGTTGTTATAGGCGTGTATCTATCTCAAAAAATACATAAGCAGTCTGTAATTAGTGTATTAGATCATATCTCATGCGTAGTACCATTTGGAATATTCTTAGTGCGAATAACAAACCTAATTAATGGAGAACTAATGGGACGGCCATCAGAGTTCGGCATCGTTTTTCCAGATGGGATCAGACGTCACCCTAGCCAAATATATGAAGCAGTTTTTGAAGGATTAGTTATATTAATCGTACTAAATATTCTAAGATATAAATATAAGTTAGATAAGCAACCAGGGGTGCTCTCTATGATATTTATTGGTATGTATGCAGTAGCACGTATAACATGTGAATTATTTCGCATGCCAGATCCTCAAATAGGATTTATAATGAAATATTTTTCGATGGGACAGATACTATCAGTGATAATGCTTATACTGTCGGTAAAAGCCTTTCTCTACATACGCACTAAGTATAATGCAAAATCGGTATAAAATCATACCGATTGGACGAAACATTACCAGAAGATCCAGTTAATAAAAACAATATACTCGATCGTATACTAGTTACTTACCCATCACCCTTCAACCAATCTTAAGTTTTTAACAGACTACGATCTATATAAATAACATGGTAGATATAATAAACTCAGTATCACATATTTCTTGATCAAAACATCTCTACTGAGTTATTATTTTCATCTATAGAAGACACTATTAGTTTCATATCACTTTTATTACTATTATAAAAGTTTAGATAGTAAAAAATGTAAAATCGTTATTTCACTGCGTAAAAACAGGAAAATACAGTATAAATATGAAAAATATATCTATAAAGAAGACATTTAGTAGAGTGTTCCTTCAGTAAAATAAAACACTTTAGACGGATATTTTCTTGTTTCTACAAGTCTAAATCCCATTTTCAGGATTTTATTGATTTTGATTCCACTTTAATATGCCTTTGTTGACCCTTATGTATACAGAACCTAGTTAATACAGCAAAACCAAAAAAATAGGTAACTATCTTTTTTCATAATTACGACAAAACATCAAGTAATTTAATATAATTACCAAGATACTCACATAACAAATGAACCTGTGTACCAATATGTAGATCTTCATATATACACTATCAACACTCATGCTTGGTATTTTCTCTACAATATAGTCTGATTGCTTAAACTCAAGATGGTGGAGCATTGTACCTTGATGGTCAATAATTGCTGAAATACCATTAAGTGCAGCACGTATCATTGGTTTCCCCATTTCTATTGCTCTTATTCTGGACATTTCTACATGGTATTTATGCTCATGACTATTAGCATAAAAACTATCATTCGTAATATTCAACAACCATCTACCTGGCATAGTATAATCAATACGATCACTAAAAATGGCTTCATAACATATATTTGTATAAACACCTGGTAAATCATAACCATCCAGCGTTATATACTTGTATGATTGTTCACCAGGTGTTAATCCGAACAAAAATATATTTTTAGTACCAAAAACTCCATGCATGGGAATATATTCACCAAATGGCACAAGATGAAACTTGTCATAACCAGCAATTATATCAGAATTGGAATTAAGAAAAATCACAGAATTAAACATATCTTGTGATACCCTTCTCATATAGCCCCTTATTAATAAGGCATCCCCCAGAAATTGTAAATCTATGTTTGAATCAAAGAGAACGCCTTCCGGCCAAATTATTATATCTATTTTGTTGTAGTGACGTAATATATATTTAGTTAGAAATAATGTTCTGTAATATCTCTCCCTACGACAATCAATACTGTATGTTTTACAGTCAGAACCAGGTTGTACAATTGCTATATTAGTATCACTATCACTCTCAAAAATCAGATATTTATCTATGATATAAACCTTTGTAAAAGATAACAAACACAAAAAAGAAGTAATAAAAATAAATATAAATACAAATCTATACTTTCTGTGAGACTGTATAAGGCCTATTGGTATCAAAGAATATAAAACCACAAAATAAGTCAGTATATATATTCCAAAATAGTAATTTAACTGTCTAATAAAAAAGTATTTATTATATGTATATCCTAAAATATTCCATGGAAATGGTATAATTATATGTCCTCTGAGCCATTCAGCAAACATAATATACAGAGCAAAAACAAAAATGTTCTTCCAATAACTAAAAAAAAACACAACACACACGAGACCATAATAGATCCCTAAATATAAAAATAGTAATGGTAAACATGCTACTAGCCATAATGTTGAATTATCTTTTACCGGATAATACAACCAATAAAGATTATATAAGAAAAAAGCAAAGCCAAAACATGTCCCAAGAAAAAAACACTCTTTTCCAGATTCACATTTAAGCACTAAATAATATAATAAAGAAAGAACACAACACAATATCATTGAGGAATTTATAGGTACAAATGCATAGTTCAAAAATAGACCCAATATTCCACCAATGCAAATCCTAAAATACTTGTTATTGTACGTATCCAGACGCTTCATTTCTCGTTTGCAATATTGCTAAAGCATTTTTATTATCAAAGTATATTTTAGGATTCCATATTAATCCTGCAATAATCAGGTCTAAATAAGTGACTCCAACGTTTCCACCAAGATTAAAGAATATTCTCACTAAAGTATTTGTATTCATATTTTCTAGTATTAATTTGAGTATAATGATAGAATTAGTATACTCAGTACGCATATTACCCTTTCCTTCCAGAATACCAGAATCCATTTTAAATTCCAAATCTATGTCTTCGATCAACATAGATTCATTGAAAACATCAATATTTAATAATGTTTCAACATCTCGATTGTTCTGTATTTTCATAAGCCCAGAAATTAATTCCTGAAAACTCATACCAGATACTAGTAGCTTTTTACCTATCAATTTAATATTTCCACCAATATTGCGAGCCATATAACTAAAACTTCTACCTTTAGTGACTATTGCCCCAACAAAGCTAACACGACCTACACTAATTACTTGTACTCCAAAGAGGTATTTCATTAATTGCCACACGGGGAAATTATCCACTGATAATGATAATTTGACAGATGGAACATTATCAAAAATTACCTCTCCTTTAACCGTAAATAAAGAATTCGATTTCTCAATATTGAACTCTTCTATTGTCACAATTTTCTTGCGTTTTGTTAATTGAACATTTGCTTCATCAATAATTATATTCTCATCACGCATTATACTTCGAAACTGTATCCCAATACTTCCAGATATTGAGGTAAAAAGATCGCCATCAATGTATTTAAATGTATCTTGTTGCCATGTAATATGATCTTTATACAAAGTATATGGAATCAAAGATCTCCAAAACATAATACTAGACAATTCAACACCACTGAATTCAAATCGACAACTTATAAATGGAACTATACCAGTGTTTTCTAGAAATAACATCCCCTTCACAGTATATGATGGAGACAAAACAGTAAAGTTCCTTAATTTCATTCCTATTTTATCTACTGAAATAACAGTACCAAAAGAATCTATAACATTATTCTCTAATATTATATTATGTATCTCTAAAGTAATTTCAGTATCAAAATATGAATGCTGTAGCGATAAATTCTCTATAATCTCCCGGAGCATAGTCAAATCATTAATATGCAAATAATCCGCCCTTAACACAACATATACCTTATACCTCTCTCCAAACTGTTGTGCCCGCATATCTAGCTTCATCTTCATCTTTCCAATATTAGCTTGCAATCCTTTAATAATAAGAAGTCGCTCAGACAAAGAAATATCTGTCTGAACATCGAAGTTTACACCTCCGAACACATTACTGTATCTGGTTACGTCAATTCCAAATAGGTTATTAAGAAATACAAATAAATTCTCTCCCTGACAGTTTATATGACCCGTAATTAGCTGATTAAGTATTTGTCCATAACTAATATCATGGTTAGAAACCGAAAAATTTCCTCCAATGAAGTTCCCATAGAAACGATTTATAACAGGAGTTCCATCTTCCTGAATATCAATAATTCCTGATACTGCAACATCATTAGAGTTAATTTTCTGTATATCAATTATCATACCTGAAAATGCATTCCCTGACATTGTATTACTAGAAAACCAGAAATAACGTAATATTTCTAATAATAATGTATAAGCTTGAACAGAGCTCTGATTAACTAAGATTTTATCAATTGTAACATGTATGATAGATTGATTATTATCATTTAACTTTAATACTGAATTGAAATTTAAGTAATTACTTTCTGCACTAAAATCATCTATAGTCAATACCTGATCGACCATAGAAGATGAAAATTTAACTTTCAAACGATCATCATATGCATCACTTAGCATGATTTTTGAATCAAAACCTTCCATCAAGACTTTAAGACTAGGAATATCTATATCCATATCTATTGACTGATCTTGGATATTAAACATCATATTTATATTATCCGATCGTAAAGATAGCGATTTTATTCCTTTCGTCACTGCAGAGTACAACATCTTGAGTGTATACGTAACATCGTCAGCGGTACTAAGTTCACCCAAAAATTCCCAATCAGAGTTCGTATAATTTAAGGATAAATTCTTACTTAACACACTCCCAACAAATGGTATATCTTCAAACAGTACATTTTTAAATGAGATCTCTTTAATGAGCTGAGAAGATGCCGTATCTTGACCAAGGATTATTGCACTAAAAGAAGATGCTGATAGTGTGCTATTATATATCACAACAGAACAACGTTCGATTTTATTTAATAAAACAGATAATAAAGAGAACCTTATATCTAGGTTGTCTACAATCATAGAAAAACGCAACCTTTCTTCACTTTCTGTATTAGAAATAGATACTTTATGCAAGGTCACTCCATGCAAATTGATTTCTGGAACACCAGAAAAGAAAATATTTACACCTAACGATTCCTGTAATGAATCTAATATTCCAACATAATTTTTGCGAATGATACTGCTCATAACCAGATATACGATCATGAGAATTACTACGAAGATTATTATTGTTATAAACAACCATCTTGCTAACTTATATGAGTTAACAATAATCTTGATTATTATTCTACACTGCTGAATCAATATACGCAGAATATTACCAATAAAAGGTACATTATATAGCTCTTTCAACAAGATCCAAACCCGTTGCCGACTAACAGACTGGGATGTATCATCACTTCTTTTCAATTTAGAAAGCAGTTTCTTTAGCACAGGAGGAATTGATAGGAATCAAATAGATAGTGACCTAGTAATCTAGATCACAAAGGTATAAATACAATTAAGCCGTATAAAAAACATCCTCCCTATCCGGACCATTAGAAATAATTTTAATTGATTTATTAAGATAAGATTCAATAAATCGTATATATGACTGGGCATTTTCTGGAAGATCAGATACATGATTGATATTCTTAGTACTATACCCTTTCCAACCAGATATACTTATATACTCAGGTTCAATTTTAGTTTGTATATTAGTATCATATGGAAAATCATCATGCTGTACTCCCTGGTATTTATAGCCTACACAAACTTTAAGCATATCAAAAACATCCAACACATCTATTTTTGTCATACATAGAAAGTCTACATCACATAATGATAACACATGCCTAAGCTGAACCAGATCTAACCACCCACAACGTCTATCGCGATTACTGACAGTACCAAATTCCTGACCTATCATCCTAAGGGTACCTTCATCTTCACCACGTATTTCACTAGGAAAAGGTCCTGCTCCAACTCTGGTGGTATAAGCTTTAAAAACTCCAACACGCTTTACCGCACGATCTTTTGTAAAAACATCTGGATAGGATAAAACCGAACTGGACGTAACAAAAGGATAAGTTCCATTATCAATATCAAGCATCATACCTTGTGCTCCTTCTAGCAAAATGTCATCCTCTTTTATTTTTCTCAGTATATCACATGGATGTTTTACATATGGTTCAACATGTTCATACAACCCCTTAAGATGATTATACAAAAATTCCTGATCTTTTATTTCGCCACATTTGTTCCAAAACGAAAAACACTGATAAAACCTACACATTCTATCGATACAATCTCTTAAAGTATTATCATTTGCAATATCACACAACCTGATACCCCTCCGAGAAACTTTATCAGAATAACAGGGACCGATACCACGATTCGTTGTACCAATGGAGTAATTGTAACTTTTGTCAAACACCTTATGCAATGGAGTAACCACATGACAATTATTTGCTATCATAAAAGAAGAATCATCAGGGACTATAATCCCTAAACTTCTAAGATAATCAAGCTCTTCTATAAGGCACAGCTGATCCAAGACAACACCACTCCATATCACTGCCTTTGCTCCTTTTACAATACCAGAAGGAATTACACTTAACTTAAAAATCTTCCCATCAACTGATATAGTATGACCAGCATTACTACCACCTTGGTATCTAATCACAACAATATTATCATGAGAGAGATGATCTACAATTTTACCCTTGCCTTCATCGCCCCACTGCAAACCAATAAGAGAAGTTGCAGACAACCCACTCATTTTTCAAAGTCTTTTTTCATATAGTCCCCCTCTTTAGAAGCATGTTCATCATCAAGAATACTCTTCATCCCTACGGAAGATGCATAATCATTTGACAACTCATCAATAGCCTCATCTTGAGAGGAGACAGGAATTCTGGAGTCTTTTCGTTCGTCAAGGTTTTGACTTCTAAAGTGACCATTACACATACTACCAAGAGTGTTGGAAACATATTCCTCAACAATATCATAATCAACTAACCCTTTTTCAACTTCCTCGAGCGCAATAACTGATTCTTTATCAGGATAGAGATGTTTTTTTGCATCTAACTCTTTATTACACTCCACCATCGGAGCACTTCCATCTTTTAATTGATATGCTCTACTACACGCAACCACTACCTTCTCAAAATGATTCATAAATCTACAAGTATAAACATTAGATAATTGTACACAATACTTATATATTAAGTCAATCATCTAATACTCTATCTAACAATCACTATCTCTATTCTAAAACCCATTAATACTATGAACCGTAATAATCTATCTACTGAAAAACCTTCAATCTTTTGATTAATTAATTGAGACACCTTTGGCTGATCAATTTCCAATAACTTTGCTGCAAACGTTTGCTTCCAGTAATTTATCTTGATCTCATTAGAGATGAGCTGAATCAACTTTCTTTTCATGTCAAGTATACTATCCGATAAATCTATCTTTATTATAGTACGTTCCTTCAAAAGCTGTTCTTCATCTTGATCATTAAAATTTGTATCACACTTGTCAGAATCAATCACTTCATAACCATGACTACCAGATCTGTTAGTAGTCACATCACATTGTGTTATATCAGTTATATCATTATCAACAATCTCTTTTTCTGAAAAATCACTCATTTTATAATTACCTATAGATATTCAACTTAAAATACATATTATAAAAACATATCTAATATTCTTATAGGAAGATTAAGAAATCCCTTACAAAACTAACAAAATGTGCCAGTTTATCCGGAAAGATCATAAATTCACTACAAAAACACGTATATAACAATATATATATGTATATATCTTAACTTATTATATAATATATAATAAGCATACTCAACATTTATTAATGTTTATATTTATAAATAATAAATACACAGTAAAGTTTCTGAATAACACATAAGTGTTATAACGAGTATAGTTTGATCCAGGATTAAATACACTACCTTAATAGCAAATTACAAACCTGATACATCACCATGTCAAAATAAATTTAGGATCAATATAATAAATAGCCATATTATAGCAGACTAATAAATCACCATATTATATCGATAGATTATCAATAAATAATCTTATATACACAAAACAAGAGTCAAAAATTATTTCACATATCATACCGATATCCTGATCTTGCTCCAACAAAAACAGACCTGCAAAGTCAAGCCCTGAAAATAAACGGTTCTTATCATATCAACGTGCCTCATTGGGCACCAACAATAACAACCGATAACCAGAAATCTATTTTTTGTTCTTATATATATCCACGATGCCATTTACTAGAGACAAAGCACCCGATTTCTTTCTTTGAAAAATATTACGCCCTAGTATTGATCCACTTGCTCCCGCACGATACAAAGTAGCAATCTGTTTATACATGTCCTGATCACTAGCAATCTTACCACCAGAAAATAGTACTAATCTTTTTCCATTAAAACATGATCTGATAATATTCCTAACTGAATTCTCTAGCTTGCCATAATCATCACCTATACTAGTACCATCATATGCTACAGTAGGTGGTTTCACTTTAACTATATCGGCTCCTAACAGACATGCAATATGCGCAGCATAAGATATTATATACTCAGATGTTTCGCTAACGCCCTGTAGACCAGCACCTCTTGGATACGACCAAATCACAATCACAAGCCCCTTCCTCTTAGCTTTACTAATGATTGGTACTAATCTTTCAATCATACTTTTAAAATTAGGAGATCCAGGATATATTGTCATACCTATCCCTACGCATCCCAAACGACATGCATCCTCAACAGTAGCAGTTATTGTTTGATCAGGAGCATCTACAAAAAGCACTGAAGAGCTATTGATTTTAAGTATCAAAGGCACTGTATCATGATCAGGACACATTTCCAACATACCTATAGGGGCAACATATGCACTAAAACCACCTTCCACAGCCATATTAAAATGATACATGGGGTCATATGCAACAGGATTGCTACTAAAACTCGCATCAGGACCATGTTCAAATCCTTGATCCACAGGTAATATCAACATTTTCCCCGTACCGCTGAGCAAACCAGTATTGAGGATTTTATTAAGATTATAATAAAATCGACGATCTCTCCTATAATTCAACAAGATTTCACTTATATCAGTCTTCTCGAACGACTCCACCATCATAACTCATACGCAACTTAATTATACTATTCCTGGCCATTATATTATTAACAGAGACAACAATCAAGAGAAATTCCATAGTATTAGTTTGATCCCACACCAGCTCATAATCATATATTAAATCACCTGTTTATAAGAATTAAATGATATTATATAAGATCCAAACCCTACTTTTAGAAAGGCATCAAATTATATACTAAAACAATGTATAAATTTTATCAAAATAGCACTCATACTAACACACAGTATAAAAGGCAAATTAAGCCAAAGATCTAAAATGAAGTTCTCAACTCAACTATCTTAACACCAAAATAAATAAATCCAAAAATAATTTCGAATCCTAGATTCTCTTTTTCTTTACAACCTAAAAATTTAAAAGTCTTGGAAGTTTCGAAAAATGGTAAACTTTAATATGCCACAAATATCTTGAAAAGTTATATCCTAGAAATGACCATGTACTTTCGTCATACAATCTTATATTTTGCGTAAAGTAGCAATTTCGGCTATATCTATATTTATTCTCTCCACTCCTTATATTATCTAAATCAACACCATAGAACGATTAACATTATTGCAAATCTCACCTTTCTCATATCAAATACTCCGTCAAAGTTCTCACATTATATACAGATAGTTAATAAGTGATAAAATATATAAATATTCAGGATCTTCTTCCATTATAAAAATATTGTCCTTAATAATTTAATCTCATACCCCAAATAATAAAATTTATATATAATACTTACAATGATGCAATACTATTGTATAATTATATTAATAATGCCACACTATAAACTACTTAATATATAAAATATTTTTATGCCTGGTCCAAAAGCACGTCGATACAAGAGAAAACAAAAAGCAAACAAGAATACATCAGGATCACACAATCCCGGTGCATCTTTACATAACCAGATACTTACTGATGCAACTCTAGCATCCGTAGGCAATCAGGAAACAATTACTATTCCAATGCAACCCACCAAAAATATAGCACATATGATAAACAATATTATCTGTAAATGCAAACAATCTCTCAATGCTCGATATCCATTCTATCCTGACATACTTCAACAAAACAACCCTCTTAACAATCAATACAAGGATGCAAAATTACGCCATTTTTCCCCTGAAACGACCCCCAACCATTCTACACAGATAGTTTCTCTATTATCTCATCATAAGATGACAGGAATTATTCTCAGGAAAATACATGAATCTTGTGTCGAATTCTTCAGGTTTTTCAACGTTCAAGGTGACCATATAAAATTTTTGAATGCAAATTTACAAGATGATTATAATATAAATATATGTAAAATATCTTGGTTAATTATGTTAGACAGACTTGAGGACATTCTCAGGTTAGAAACCTTTAATATGGGACTTTTATTTGGAAGTATATATAATGACAATACAATCACAATAAATGCACGCACACAACCTGCTTTCCAAAGTCCACTGATAATTGTATTATTTGAAGTTCTGATGAACATACAGGATCTCAAAATCATTGCACATTATAAAAAACATCAGAAATATATCCAAAAAACAGGAAATATATATGATATACATGCAATATTAAAAGAAGAGATACTTGATGGTTGGACCTTACAGGATAACTCTATTCCCACATACAGATCTCATTATGCAATGTATGATTTTTTTGAGGAAGAGCCAAGTCAAGATGCTACACTATACTATGTCGCCTTCCACTACAAAAGACATCACATGGACATTCCATGCAGTGAATATTTCTATCTTTATTATCAAGCATACTTACGTTTAAAACAGGCTAACGATATATATGCTACAACATATACACTCTTGCAATATCAGGAGACACTCAAGAATCATCCACCTATCAATACAAATTTACCACATACAAGCTCCGATATTGCCTTAGAAATGACGCAAACTGCCTTAGATATAAGCTCCGATATTGCCTTAAATAAAAACTCCAATATTGCCTTAGCAATATCTGAAATTTCCTTAGAAATCTATACTATGCGTACCTTGTTATATTATTTCTACGAATGTGTCATCAACACCATAAATGATTCAAAGAATGCTGGGTTCAACATACCAGAAGAACTATGCAAAAAAAATGTGTTTTTTATCCAATTAGACCCTAAGAAAACCAATACATACGATATATGCACAAATAAACACCAGGACAAAGGACCTCCAAGAAGACCCAACTTAAACCCAGTAGCAATACATTTATTCAGTTACAAACAGCAAGAACAGGCACCACTCAACATAAACTTATGTATGTGTAATCAAGAATTTAACACGATATATGAAAAGTTAGATATATACACTCACCGTAATAAAAGTTATCAAGAAATTCAACCATTTATTCAGCAGTATTTGGAAAAATATATATTATCTAATATAGACGACCCCAAAATCCGAAATATAGCCAACATATTATCACAAAAATCAGACGAACAATTGATGAACGTCATCATAGATTTCGAGAAAAAACTAAAAAAATCCCTAGACGATATTGAAAAAAACAAACATCCAAAAATTATATCAGGCACTTTATCGGACGATGATCTCTCAGATTCCCAAACAGAAGAAGAACAGCCAATATATAGAATAAATGACAGCCCTATAAAAGACGATGTAGTACAAGTACGTATACCTGATCAACCAGAATGCACACGTCTGCAAACCATGTTCAAAGCTCTAGAAGATTCAATCTTGAACGCTAGAAAAACCATCAATAAACTATTACGCATAACACAGTCAAACCATAGTATAACTCAGTTTCTTGATTTTCATCCCACCGCCGTCCATAAAAGTTCAGATATGCCTATGGTACCAGTTCAAATAATCGCTGACACATGTCAATTAGCATGTAAAATGTCTGAACAGCACAGAATAATAACACAACATTTCTACGAACTATGTGCATACCGTCAAAATATACTGAGTACAAATAGTAATGATATGCTACAAAAAGAATTTCAAGAATCACGTGTGTCACTACGAAATACTATAAAACAATGTTTTCAACAAAATACACAATACACTGGCTTAATGACAAAAATATACATATCTCTTAACAATAGAGCTATTTCTTTAACACAACTTAACAAATCAAACCATCAAAGTAGTCGAGAATCAAATGAGAATCATCAAAACCAACGAATACAAAATGCAAAGTTACGAGATCATAACATTCAGAACTTCAAAGAAGAGTTTAGTAAAGTTAGTCAACAAACAGAAAAGCTCCAGGAATATACTTCATCACTATCTAATAAAGCCCTACCTTCTAGTGATATGTCTAGCACACAAGCAACACCAATATATCCTAATAACATGTATTTAGCAATTTAAAGTATTCCAAAAAAAAAGACAAAATACGTTCATGGGAGTGTTACTGCTCCCATGCTATTGTTTCTCTCTGGTATCATGATTGCATCTTACCAATCTCTTGATTAGTCCCGTTCCCCTATATCAATTCCGTCAAAGTTCTCTCATTACATACAGATAGTAAATATACAATATACAAATATTCAGGATCTTTATCTATCGTTACAAATTAAACATGAATTTGCTACTACATATTGAACATTCATAAATAAACTATACAATATAGTAATATTTTATCATTAATCAAATCATATAAGCATATGCCACAAAAGCACCCTAGATCTCGATCAACCACATCGAAACGTCGCAGAAACCAATCATCTATCCCAACCAGCTCTCAGAAAACACATGAAAGATCAACCAGCTCTCAGAAAAAACAGAGTTCTCAAACAACAGCACAAAACAAGGCAAAAGGTGCACAACAATTACATGGTCAGGTACTTAACGATAAAAACCTAATGCAAATAAATCTTCAGGAACCAATGTTTGTTCCAATGCAACCGACCAAGGATACATTAACTATGATAGACATGTTTATTCCTCAATTTATTAATTCTCTCAAGACTCGATATCAATGGTACACTGAAATACTCTCACAAAACCCACTATGCCGTCAGTACAAGGATTCCCCCAAAATTAAACTAGATACCCCCGACTACTCTGAACATCTATTTTCTCTATTATCTCCTTATGATACGGAAGTTTTAAACCTTCTTTCCCCCTACATATATGAATCTTGTCTAGAATTCTTCAAATTACTCACACCTAAAGGGAACAGTATCGCTCTTTTAAATTCAAATCCACAACATGTTAATGGTATAGATATATGTAGGATCTCTTGGTTGATTATGTTAGATAGATTAGAGTATGTCATCAAAGTTGAAACCTTTTGTATGGCAAGTGCAACTGTCTCGATGGATAAAAATAAGACAATAACTTCAGATATGTACATTGCATTCCAGAGTCCACTGGTTATTGTACTATTTGAAGTTCTTACAAACATAAAGGATCTAACAATATCTGTTCATCACGAAAAGTTAAAAGAATGTGCCATACAAGAAAGATTTGGTGCTATATATAAAATATTAGAACAGTACCAACGTAATTTTTGGAGCCTAACAAACACCCCCAACATTCCCACATACAAATATCATTTCGCAATGTATGATTTTTTTAGAACAGATCAGAAAAGCAATCTAAGTCTATACTATATCAGCTTCAACTACAAAGGACATCACATGAACGTTCCATGCAGTGCATATTTCTATCTTCATTATCAATCATACTTACGTTTACAACAGGCTAATGATATATATGCTACTACATATGCAATCTCTTACTATCAGCAAAAATTAGAGAAATATCGACCGATTAAGACTGATGAATCATATATAAGATCCGAAATTGCATCATTCATCAATATGCAATATAGCTTGTTATATGCGTTATCCATATGTGTCAACGACATCATCAATAATTCAAAGGATGCTGGATTCAAAATACCAGAAGCACTATGCAAACAAAATGTATTTTCTATCCAAGAGGAAAACAACATGTATAGTACATATATAGACAAAGACAAAGATAAAGACAAAGATAAAGACAAAGATAAAGACAAATATAAAGACAAAGATAAAGACCTTCGATGTATAGAGGTTGTATCGCCATCATCCAAGATATTCGATCCCGAACCGAGAATGACGAAAGCAAGCAAAATACACTTATGTATATGTAATAAAGAATTTAGAGATATATATGAAAAATTAAATATATATGATCTCCGCAACTTAAATTATACACAATTTCGACCATTTATTCAGGCGTATTTTGTAAAATATATATTACCTAAAATGCACAACTCCGAAGACAAAGCAATACACGATATAGCCAAAAAATTATCACAACAAACACATGATCAGTTATTAAAAAACATCATAGATTTCGGAAAAAAACTAAAAAAATCTCTAGACAATATTGACAAAAATAAACCAGAAATTATATCAGGCACTTTATCGGACGATGATATATCAGAAGAGTCCCAAATAGAAAAAGAACAGCCAATGTATAGAATAAATAACAGCCCTATAGAAGTCAATGTAGTACAAGTACGTATACCTGATCAACCAGAATGCACACATCTGCAAACCATGTTCAAAAGCCTAGAAGATTCAATCTTAAACGCTAGAAAAACCATCGATAAACTGTTACGCATAACGCAGTCAAAACATAGTATAACTCAGTTTCTTGATTTTCATCCCATCGCCGTTCATAAAAGTTCAGATATGCCTAAGGTACCATCTCGAAAAATCGCTAACACATGTCAATTAGCATGTGAAATGTCTGAACAGCACACAATAATAATGCGTAATTTACACGATTTATGTATATACCGTCAAAATATACTGAGTACAAGTAATAATTATGTGCTACAAAAAGAATTTCAAGACTCAAATGTATCACTACAAGAGATTAAAAGACAATGTCTTCACCAAAATCAACAATATGCTAATCTAATGTACATGATCCACAAATCGCTAGATAATAGATGGGATGCTTTACAACTCTTTTTTAGTTCACCCTTCTACCAACAAAATCGTCAAGCATCACATGTTCATTCTCAACAACACATAAGTGATCACAATTTAAAAAAACAGTACATTCAACACTTCAAAGAAGAGTTTGAGAAAGTCACTCAACAAACTACAAGCATCAATGAATATATTAGTACACTGTCTGAAGTACCTTCGAGTTATATGTCTAGCACACAACCAACACCAATATATCCGAGTAATATGTATTTATCAATGTAAAGTATTCCAAAACAAAAGACAAAATACAATGGGAGCATTACTGCTCCCATGCTACGTTTTTGTTTTTCTTCATCTGGAATCGTACTATAAGCAATACCATGTTTTTGCCAGTGTTTTATATTTTTAAGTCCAATACTACTGACCTGCAACATTATGCCATAATCTTATCTATCGTCAAAGATCCTGACTTGTTGGCTTATCTATCTCAATAATTATAATTTCCTCCCTATATATAGTTTATATACTATTGCCTTGCTCTTTTTCGTATCATTCAAGAAGAAAGTTATCAACTTGTTCATTACAAAACTTTTCAGTGCTATGAGATCCTCTTGGTCACGGATCGTGAACATGTGTAAATCATAAAATAATGAATATCTCTTCCTTTGATCTACCCAAAAAAAACCATTGCGTTATAATAGAATATATACCACAATACTGTATAGAGATGATTGGGAAAATATATGCTGTTGTTGATGAAATTGAAGTAGATCATGTTCTCACATCAGTCAATGGTATATGTTATATAATTTATGTTACTAACACATTCATCACCCAAATAAATATAGGAGACAAAATAGTTCTCTTCATAGAAACACATATTTTTGATTCTGGTATACGTTTATATGGATTCATCTCTAAACAAGAACTAAAATATTTTCGTATATTATTAAACGTCAAAGGTGTAAGCCATAAAATTGCAATCAGAATAATAGGAGAAATCGAATGGCAAAACTTTGTGCATGTTATAATTAATAATGATGAAAAAATCCTAAGTACTGTCAACGGTATTGGAATCAAGCTCTCTAAACGTATTATGAGTGAATTATCAGATCATAAATTAATTTATGAGGAAAATTCAATAAATATAAATGATGTAAAAAATGATGTAAAAAACGATGTGTATCAATCATTATTACAACTTGGTTATAATCAAAAAGATATAATAGAAGTGCTAGAGAAAAATAATATAAATTATCAAAAACAATCAATACAAGATATCATCAAACAATGCTTATCGCTTCTATCTAAATAAATATTTCTATGAAAAAAGAAACGACATATCACCAAGATAATGAAAGTATTATACGGTCAAATACAAAAAATGATTTTCCTGATGACCTCCGCCCTAAAACACTAGACAGTTTTATTGCACAACAAAACATAAAGGATAACCTAAAGGTATTTATTCAATCTGCTAAATATCGTGGTACAACTATGGATCATGTCATTCTATACGGACCACCAGGTTTAGGGAAAACTACTCTTGCTAATATCGTCGCAAAAGAATTACTGGTCAATATTCATATAACATCCGGGCCAATCTTAACAAAAGTTGGTGATATCGCCACACTTCTTACTAATTGTAAAACAGGAGATGTGATATTTATTGACGAAATTCATAGACTGCATCGTAATGTTGAAGAAGCCTTATATCCTGCACTAGAAGATTTTGCACTAGACATAATCATTGGATCAGGCGTTGCCGCAAAAACTATTAGAGTAGACTTGCCAAAATTCACCTTAATTGGTGCTACTACACGACTTGGACTGCTTTCTAACCCTTTAAGAGATAGATTTGGTATTCCATTACAACTAACTTTCTATAGCGAAGATAATCTGTTTTTATTACTGGAAAGAGCAGCAAAATTATTAGACATCTACTATGAAATCCAAGCACTAAAACAAATAGCTTGTTGCTCTAGAGGAACCCCCAGAATTGCTTTAAGATTATTAAAACGTATTCGCGATTTCTATGCAGTATCGCCAGATATTCAAGTAATAACACAAGAATTTGTGATAAAAGTTTTGTCATCTCTAGGCGTTGATAACCATGGTTTAGACCAAGCAGATTACAAATACCTACGATTCATAGCAGATAACTATCAAGAGAATCCTGTGGGCATATCTACAATATCTGCTGCATTATATGAAAAAGCACAGGATATTGAAGAAACCATAGAACCTTACCTTATAAAATGTGGTTTTGTCATGCGCACGTCAAAAGGAAGAGTACTTTCCAAGAACGGATTAGCATACATCAATAAAAATAGAGATGTATTAGAATAGATCACTACCTAAAATATCATAAAAACCGGACCATAGAATAGTTGTCTTCTTCTATATCTACCCAATAATATTTATAAATTACCCAACAATCGCAAAACCCACAAATATGTCTGTGATATAAACTCGCCAATATATCAAAGATTAACAAACTATTCAATAATGGAGTGTCAAGAAGAAAATATAATAGACCTACTGTGAAATTAACACTACCAAATCAAGTGATGGGTAAAATTTTAACTTGTTCTCAATTGGTCAATCAATACCGATATTATTAGGATTTATTTACTCGAATGATCGTGATAATTATAAAATGATTTATATGATTTAATCTTTGTCTTTATAATTTTGCTCCAACGCAGTGCTAAGGTAATCTCACAGGAGGGTCAATATACCCAAGATCAAGACACCAGATCAAATAGACAATTATCCCTCACAAATTCAATAGAAAGATGGGATAAATACCAAACACATGACATGCATCATGGTAATAGGTATGATTTTTTCTATATCACAGGAATATTGCATAGTGTAGTTTTTTTCTATCACTATCATCCCCTTTATCTTCTAATGCATAACAACCTTGCACATTATTTGTCAGTTCACTGGCAAAACTAATATCTGACTTATTCCCACCAGTTAGAAACCCTCTATGACTAAAGTCTGGTGTATAGCTAAATGTAGTTTTAATTGCGATATGCTTCGTCCTTTTGACCTCCTCCATGTTTATGGTATTTAATGCACTAGATCACTATATTTACTTTTAAATCCTCGTTATTTTGTAAAATAGGTGCTTAATTCCACCTACTTTCATTTTGGAATCTCATATATACTGTCCCATCTTCCATAGCACTTAGACAGATATATACATGGTCGCTCCGTTCTTAATACATATAATATTGCACAGAAACTTGATAATGATTAATCGTCCTTTCCAGATGTAATTCGTTCCAATAATTGGCAATATCATCTCATCAAATTTCTCAATCGGGTGTAATTTTCTATCTATTATTTTTTATATGTTATTTGTTACATGCATTCTAAACTAAGTTTAAACCTTTGTTAACAGTGCCTATACCTGAAGAAGTATGTTGGAGAAACTGGAACACCATGAAGGAAATTACCCAAAAAATAAAATAATTGAAAGACATATATAACCGATATAACAATTGGTCTAGGATATTTGGATGAGTAGATCTAGTTTCACGTCAAAAACACAGAACCTGGATTCACATAAACCTGAAGCAAAACATGTTTCCAAAAATTGTATTATATATACATATCATTATCAATTAGCAAGCGATTTAAATTTGTAATATACTGATCATCATTTACATACTGATTCATCACATTAACAATTCTGGTCATATTATCCCTTATTCTTTCGTTCTGAATTTTGTCTATATATGCAGAATATAAAGCATTTAGTCTAGCAACATTATTTTTCTGTCCATATGAGATCCCTAAGAAATATATCATTTCTTCTTCCAGAGTAGATAAATCACTCTCTGGATTCTCTCTGTACTGTAAAATCGGTTCAAAGTTCTCTATGATAAGATCTGTGTCGGCAAGTGCAAGAATGGTTCTATATTTTAGTACTCTGAATTTTTCATTAGTTATCCATGTATCAATCTTCTCGAGCACCTGAGTATATTCAGCCTTATGAAAATCTATCAATAACATATGATAATCCATCTCTATTTCTCTTATTGATTCAGAATAATCATTTAAAATATCTATTGCCTTATCAAACTCTTTATTTCCTATATGAAGTTGTACAATTTTTAAAGCAGTATCTTCAATTGCTGGACTAGAAATATTTATTTGAGCTAAAACATTATTAAGGAGAATTACATCATCCATTAATCCCACATTAATCAATAATCCTTGAATAATATTAAGCACTTGAGGATCTCTGACAATCTCAAGAACTAGAGACTTATACTTCAGATATGTCTTAATCTTAGATACCTCATCAATTGAATCACTGATCATAATTCTCCTGAAAAGATTAATCAACACATCTTTTAGCACAAGTTTATTAGTTGTCTCATCCTCACTGATATCTAAGATCTTTTGTATTGTATCAAGCACCTTTAATGGTTGATCAACGTATATATAATGAAACATTAAAGCACGCAGTGCATTTACCTCTATGGTACCATGATTTTTCCATATGAATGGTAATTGTTGTATACGAAGATTATATCTCTCCTCATATGTGTAATACATATCAGGATATTTAGCAAAAATGGTAATTAACGCCTTGCTTCTATTAATCGGATCCCCTACTTTAGATGACAGATACTCTAAAATATCCAATGCACGTTCTTGATTTCCTAACTTATAGAGCAAAATTGCAAAATCATACAATATTGTATGTTTTTTACGCAATGTTAACTCATCTTGGATCATCAAATGATTATATAATGAGTACGCATAATTGAAATCCTGTTGTACAATTGCTGTCTTAAATAAAAGTAACAGAATGTCTTTTCCATACACAAATTGATCAATTGTAGCAAAATCATATTGCTCAAGATCTATATTATATTCAAAGCCTAATTTTTCTTTAATCAGAAATTCCAACAATAATATCTCTAGTTGCTGAGGTTGCGTCATCTCTTCTATATCAATATTGTGTAATATGTAGTAAGCATCCTGGTACTTTCTATTTGCAAATAAAGTCATTGCATATACTATCTGAAATTCCATATCACTCATTGCAGAAATATAGCGATTAAGAGTCCTGCTGATAATATACATAGCTTGTTCATTCATGCCATTTGCCACATAGAACTTTACTGCTCGCAAATTCACTTTAATGATTTCTTCAGGAAGCGTAGAGTCTAGAGCCTCGTACATCTGTGTATTTAACATAGTCACATTTGCATTATAACTAGCACCATACTCTTCCATATTCCATTTTTCATGCAGGAATACTGGTCCTTGAGTTAATCGATCATCTTGCATGATAATCGCCGGATGCCTGACAAGAATCTTATCTACATACTGTTCTATAGACAATGATTCATCTTTCTTAATAAACGCAAGACCCATTCTACTTTCAAGAAGATCAAAATATAAAAATTGATATTTATCAGACCTTAAACGTTCTTGATCTACTAATAATAGAGTCACATTATGTATATATCCGTCATCATTAAGAATAATCTCTTTTTGTTGTGCTTTAGAGATCGGTAGATTATAAGGCACAATTTTAACATAGCTATTATGAGTAGAAATATGAGCAGGCTTGATACTAGGAACTTCATCAAACGTTAAGAATAATATGTTACCGTTTTTTAGCACTTTTACATTACTTACCTTGTTTGATGGAACATTCATAATTAGGTGCTGATTGGTGCTCTCAACAACATTGAAAGATCTCATCTTCTCATTTCTGTGTATAATATATTCTACGTTACTTGCAACCTCACCAGAAAAATACAACCATGTTTTTGACCCTAAATTGAAAACTGCTACCGAGGTATCAACAGTCTTAAATCCAAGCACTACTTGACCAGTCCGTGTTGTTTGCCAGGCTTGTGCTTTAAGTTGTGGTACAAATATAGGAAATTCTTCTTCAATGAACTTCTCATATACACCTTGTAATATTATCCTTCTTGATCTTGTTTTAGTAGGATCTGTGACCTGATATCGCATAATCTCACTCACACCCAATACCGTATCTTCAGGTACTGGAGGTTTTAACATAGGACGATAAGAAGATCCTATTGGAGCGACCTCATCATCGTAATCCGAACTATAAAGATTGTCTGTATATGTATACATCAATATTATTATACAGAAAATTGTTAAGTATCTTTTAAACATATATCACCAGCTCATAAGTTCATAAATAATATAGATTTGGTAAATAAACCATTAAGATGATACTATTGTGTAGAATTCACAATATACTTGTTTATGAAAAAACTACTTGTTTTTGATGCATATAATTTCCTATTTCGTGCATATTATGCATTACCACCGTTAGAATCTCCTGAAGGTATGCCAATATCAGCGGTATATGGCTTTCTGAAAATGGTATTTCGTTACATCACAAAAGAAACACCAGAATATGTACTGATAGCATGCGACTCTGGTGATGCGTCTTTTCGGAAAGAAATTTTCCCCCAATATAAAGGTAATAGACCTGAAATATTGGATGATCTAGTCCCACAATTTTCAATATTAAGAGAATCTCTTGAGTGTTGTAACCTGCCATATATAGAATATAGTGGATACGAAGCAGATGATATTATCGCCACTGCAGTAGATAAATTCAGGGATACTCAAATCATTGTTTTCTCTTCAGATAAAGATCTGAGCCAATTACTTAGC
Source organism: Candidatus Xenolissoclinum pacificiensis L6 (assembly GCA_000512675.1). Taxonomy (GTDB): domain Bacteria; phylum Pseudomonadota; class Alphaproteobacteria; order Rickettsiales; family Anaplasmataceae; genus Xenolissoclinum; species Xenolissoclinum pacificum. The sequence continues at coordinate 2,389 of AXCJ01000002.1, read as the reverse complement.
TATAAACATATTAGCATTTTTGATCCTTTGAAAAACACTTATATCTCTGAAGAGTCTCTTTTCAAAAAATATGGTGTTTTTTCTGATAAATTAATCGACGTCATGTCACTTGCTGGAGATACATCAGATAATATTCCAGGAATACCCGGTATAGGATACAAAACTGCAGCATTACTTGTTAATTCATATGGAGATCTAGATGGTATATTAAAAAATGCAAGTAGCATCCCTCAAAAAAAAAGGAGAGAAAATATCGAAACTTTTGCTGAGAATGCCTTAATTGCTCGACAACTCATCTCTTTATCTATTCAAGTCCCTATTCAACAAAACCTTGCTGATCTCGTTTATAACAGACCTGAGTATTCTACTATTTCCGGTTTTATTAATAAGTATGGAATGTTTTCTCTTAGTTCTTATTTACAAGATAGACACTTAATCAATGAAGATCCAATAAGTACATACTCTTTAGTTTCATGTGATGAACTAAAAAAACATGTGCTGTTCTCTGGATACCTTACAATACTTGTAAGCACAGAGCATATTGTATGTGGGACTTTACAATATGCTCACAATCTTGAATATAGCAAGGTAGATCAAATTTCAGATTTAATTACATCTGAATCCATACTGAAAATAACATTTGATATCAATCACCTATATAAGCTTTATAATAAATGTAGATCCGTATTTGACATATTAACTGCCGCATATAGCATTAATACAAATAAACATACTATGTCAAATCTAGTGAATCATTATTTACAACGTGCCTTGCCACAGGATGTTGTAAACCAAGGGCTATTGCTATTTGAAATGTTTCGGAAGATACAATCCTCGATGTATAAAGCCAAAGTTATGACACTATATGAAAATATAGATAAACCATTGTCACATTATATACATCAAATGGAATTGAAAGGCGTAAAGGTAAATGCAACAATACTACATGATCTGGAAAACCAAATAAACACAGAAATACAATCTCTAGAACAAGAGATATACAAAATTATTGGTTATCAATTTTCCATATCTTCAAACCAACAACTTTCAGATGCTTTGTTTACACATATGAAACTTCCAAAATCTAGAAAACTAAAGTCCGGTTTTTATTCTACAGATTCTTACTCATTAGAAATATTATACGAACAAGGATTTCAAGTATGTGGAATTTTATTAGAATGGAAGAAACTTTATAAAATTCTCACCACCTATACAACAAGCTTAATAAAGTATATTAACCCTGATAGCTCACGTATACATACCTCTTATTCTACCACTTCTACATCAACTGGTAGAATGAGCTCTACAAATCCTAATTTACAAAATATTCCCCGTACGTCCATGGTGCGTAAAGCATTTATTGCAGAGAAGAATCATAAGTTATTATCAGTAGACTACTCACAGATTGAGATTAGAATATTAGCATATATTGCAGATATCCCTGAATTAAAAGAAGCTCTATATGCCGGAGAAGATATACATACAATTACTGCACAAAAAATCTTCTCTGCCAAACATATCACAACAGAAATGCGTCAGAAAGCCAAAACAATCAACTTTGGTATAATATATGGAATCACCCCTTTTGGTCTAGCAAAACGTTTGAATATTAGTATTGAACGAGCAACATGTTATATCAGAGAGTACTTGGAAAAGTATCCTAATATACAAAAATATATGACAGATACAAAAGAATATGCAAAAAAAAATGGATTCATTAAAACGATATTCGGTCGTAAGTGTTATATTGAGAATATTAACTCTCATAAAGTCCCCTTACGTAACTTTGCGGAAAGAGTCGCAATTAATGCTCCTCTACAAGGCAGTGCCGCTGATATACTTAGAAACGCCATCGTACAAATTGGACGTCATAAAGAAATATGCAATACCATGATAATGCAAATACATGATGAGTTAGTATTCGAAGTCCCTATACAAGCTGTTGATTCTTACATTATCAAAATACGATCCATAATGGAGCAAGCTTTTCCTGATATTCCATTACAAGTTGATTTTAAAATAGGAGATAATTTACTGGAAATGCATGAGTGAATGATTACAACCTATCTTCCATACTCAATCCCTGGTCCCTTCTTATCGGGTAATTCTAGAGGATTAATGCTCGTAATTTGGGTCATTTGCGTTTTCACAACATTAACATCTTCACTTTTATCAATCACAGGTTTAAAGTTTCCAAGATCTATAACCGGCCCCTTATCTATATCCTTAACATTTTCACTACTCTCTTTAATACCTGTCAATTCCGTTGCATATTGTGGTGAAAATTTCTTATCTACTTTTTTCAGATTAGATGATATAGTATCTTGTTGATAACCTGGTCTATTATCTGTGTTTTTCTGTTTAGATGATCCAGCCTCTTCTTGCAGAT
>AXCJ01000001.1:182500-410650 GCA_000512675.1 Candidatus Xenolissoclinum pacificiensis L6 | reverse complement strand
GCATTGTTATACATCGACAGATTTCCTGTATTCGGAGCCACAACTTGAGGCATGACTGGCATATTACTAGGTGCTGGATGATTATTATCTTCCGCAAGTGCTTGAGGTGTTGTTGGTGCATTGTTAGACATCGACAGATTTCCTGTATTCGGAGCCACAACTTGAGGCATGACTGGCATATTACTAGGTGCTGGCTGATTATTATCTCCCATAAGTGCTTGAGGTGTTGTTGGTGAATTGTTAGACATCGACAGATTTCCTGTATTCGGAGCCACAACTTGAGGCATGACTGGTATATTAGATGCTGGCTGATTATTATCACTCGCAAGTGCTTGAGGTGTCGTTGGTGTATTTGATAACTTCCCTGAGTTCTGAGATGCGACTGGTACATTATTTACTAAAGATCTTGCAATATCTTTAGCTTCCACTGAACCAGCGGTATTGACTGATCCATTATTTTCCATATTGGGACTCACCATAACTGGATCAACCGATTTCACATCGACTTCCTTTTGGAAAGGATTTACATTTTTACTAACAGCTTTCACTTTATTGCTCAAACGACCAAAATTAGTTTCACGTGATACATTCGCAATATCAATTTCCGGTGGTAAAGTGAAAAAAGCACTATCTTTAGCATGTGCTCTATTAAAAAGATGAAGATTTCGTAGTGATGATTCCTTTCTAGATACCTTTGCCGGCAAAGATATCCCAGGTTCAATTTCCTCTGATCCCACATAGCCATCCTTTATCAAAACAAATGACACAAAAACAGTACCTAGTATAAAAGCTGAAATTGTATTTCGTTTAAATTTCATAAAACAATAATCTATTCGATAATAATAGAATAAGACATATTAGTAACAAAACAAAGAATACACTCAATATTCTTGATTTATATTCTATATTATATAATCATATAAAATTACAAAGAGTCGATGTTCTATACACGAATATTCGCTGATTGTCACTAATGTAATTATACCTAGTTAAATTATAATTGCACTTAAGTTAAATTATTGTTATTTCTATCGTAATTTATTATGTCTGCTGGTAATTTGAAGAGATTAAAAGAAAGAATAGAAAGTGTAACTTCTACACAAAAAATCACAGAAGTTATGAAACTAATGTCCTCCTATAAATTAAAGAAATCTAGAAATGTACTCGAAAATGCAAGGTTATTCTTTAACAAGGTAAATCATATAATGTCAAGTACCGATATTTTCGATATTAAGTTACCAATAAAAGAACAGTATAAAAATCAAAATCTTACACTAATAATTGTCATATCCTCTTCTAAAAGTCTTTGTGGAAACTATAACAATATAATTATCAAAAGAACTACAACTTTTCTCGAGGATCAGAGTATATTCTTTATCCCTATTGGGAAAAAAGTATCTGAATTTTTAACAAAAAATATTTCTGATCAGACAAGAATAGTAAAATACATAGAAGATAATTACCTTTCATTTGATCAAATCAAAGAATTAGTCTCCTTTATCATAGAAACAGCAAAATTCAAAGAAGTAAAAGTATTGCATAATGAGCTATTTAAATCTTCTGCATCTGTTAAATTATCTGACTTATTACATGTCCAACCTACAAAAGTTTGTGTTAAAAAAAGTATATTTGAACCATCACAACAGGAAGTATATAGCACCTTAAATTCAGTATATTTAAACGCTAAAATTTTTCTCTTCCTATACAAAAGTATTGTCGCAGAACACATGTGTCGGGTCATTGCCATGGACAGTGCCTCAACAAATGCTTCTAATATTGCACAAGATCTCAAAAGAGCATTTAATAAATCTCGACAAGAGAAAATCACTAATGAAATATTAGAAATAACCAGTTCTGCTGAATCCTTTAAACAATGAACTTTGAAGATATTACAAAGTATATAATAGAATATATAGGAGATGATCCTAATAGAATGGATTTAAAGGATACTCCAGAAAGATTTAAACAGTATATGGACTTTGTTTTTTCTGGTTATAACATGACAAATCCAATAGAGAATAGTTCTCTATATAGAAGTACATCTGATCAAATGATCTGTATCAAAAAAGTGAGTTTTATATCTCACTGTGAACATCATGTTGCCCCCATAATCGGTGAAATATCTCTTGGATATATTCCTGATCTATTGATTGCTTCACTCGGAAGTTTGCTCAGAACAGTACAGATGTTTACTAGAAGATTGCAAATACAAGAAAGAATTGTACAACAAATTACCGATTTTATATATGAAAAAACACAATCAAGAGGCGTAATATCTCTTATTAAAGCCCATCATCACTGTTTAATATGCAATGCATCTGTGTTAGAATCAGATACTGAAATGTGCTCTTTGTATTACAATGGTATATTTTTAGAAGATGAAAATAAAAGAAATGATTTCCTATCAACGGTAAAGAATTAATGAATAGTGAAAATATTGCAAAAAGCGTTGTAAGTTACTGTAATTCCCTGAACTTGGAATGTGAAGTTCTAGTTAACAATTCTGTCTCTAAGTCTGCAAATGTTCGAAATCAAGAAAAAGAATCTGTTCAAATAGAAGAAAACTGCTCTATAAAAATCAAAATAAATAAAAATGATAGATCCCTAAGTATTTCTTCAAACAATTTATCAAATATAAAAGAACTAATAGATAGTAATTTAGAAGTGATAGATTCTTTGCCATCAAGTGATTGTATTTCGACCACAGAAGTCCCTATAAAATTTCAGGATTATAAAATGAACTCTTTTGAACCGTCTGTAGATTGGTTATTCGACTTCTCTCAAAGAACAGAAAAAAGTGCGTTAGAAAATAAGCAAATTACTAATTCTGATGGAGCATGTTCATCATATTACTATAATTGCATCTCTTTTTTGAACTCTAACGGTATTTCTGGATCATATAAAAAATTCTCCTATGCGAACAACCTGGCTGTAGTGGCTGGTTCCAATCAGGATATGCAAGTTGGATATGATTTTTGTGTTGCTTCTGATCATAATAAATTGATAGATCCAGAGAATTTTGGTTGTCGTATCGCAAGTAATACTGTGTCCAGTTTAAATCCTCAGAAAATTGGCAATTGCAATGTTCCAGTTCTGTTGGATCATAGTGTATCATCAAGTTTCATAGATTATATACTGAGTTCGATAAACGGAAACCAAGTTGTGTCAAAGACAACCTTTTTAAAGGATAAATTAAACCAGAAGGTGTTTAGTGATAATGTCAATATAGATTCTAACCCAAGGGATGTACAAGCAGTAGGTTACAGACCATTCGATGATGAAGGTATTAATTCTCATAGAGTTCCATTAATAGAAAATGGTGTTTTGAAAAATTGGATGTTAGACCGTTATACTGCAAAAAAATTATCTCTAGAATCTAATGGACATGGTTCAAAAGGCCAAAGTGGTATTACAAGACCAGGTATAGCAAATATTTCCATTAAGCCTGGTAAGTTATCAAAAGACGAAATAATTAAATCTATGCAATCCGGATTATATATAACAAGTCTGTTTGGTTTTGGTGTGAATTTAACTACAGGAGATTTCTCTCAAGGAGCTCAAGGATTTTGGATAGCGAATGGAAAAATTGAATATCCCATCTCAGGCATCACCATTGCTTCAAACTTGTTAGACATGTTTTCTGAGATGAAATTTAGTAGTGATATCCCATCACAATATATTATTAACTCACCTAATATACTTTTTTCTAATATGTCTGTGGCTTGTAAGTGATTAGTATGGAATTCTTTCTTTATGCTTTTTATGGTGGTGTATTAATAGCCGCTCTGATTATGTTATTTAATAGTCAGTCAGTTTTATCAGTTTTTTCACTGATAATTTGTTTTTTATGTGTATCGGCAATATTCATTATATTATCTGCGGAAGTGCTGGCAATGATTCTGATTATTGTATATGTCGGTGCTATAGCAGTATTGTTCTTATTTGTAACAATGATGGTTGATAATGCTTCACTCAGTAACAATATAGTGTCTTTTAAACGTACAGTAGTAGCTTTTTGTTTATCGAGTCTGTTTTTTGTAGAAGTATACATATATGCAACTAACTTTAAGGTAACGTTGTTTGGAGATATTATTTCGCATATGTCCTTTTATGATATGTCGATTAGGATGTTCAGTAACTATCTCCTTGAAATTGTAATGGCTGGTGTATTGCTTTTATTAGCAATGGTAGTAGTAATCTCTTTATCTGGTACAGAAAATAATACTATAAAACAACAAAATTCTGTTCAACAAGTATTGTTAACGCATTCCAAAGACAGACTAAAAATTGTGAAAGTACAGTCAGGTGATGGAGTAAAATATGATAATAACTAATTGTAGTATAACTAGATATCTAGAGAGGAATGTATGATTTTTGCCCTGTTCTTACTTTCTGTAATTCTATTTTCCATTGGAATAATATCAATTTTAATACATTGTTCGAATGTGCTTAGGGTGTTAGTGTCCTTTGAACTCATGCTATTAGCCTCTAGTATAAATTTTATTTCTTTTGCCTCATATTACAATAATATAGATGGATGGATAGCTTTTATCTTTGTTCTTGCTGTTGCCGCCGCTGAAGTGACAGTTGGTTTATCCATATTTTTAATATATTATAAAAGCGCTGGAAATGTTAATGTTGACTCTATGAATACACTGAATGGTTAAAATGGTTGAAATCTCAATACTCTTGTTGCCCTTATTATCATCTATATTCTCTTTTCTATCTATTAAGAGGTATTCCTTTTGTCACCAAGTTTTCGCATCCATATTGATATTTGGATCTGCTATCGCCTCTTGGCATGTGATGTTAAATTTCGAAAACGACTATGTGATTTCTTTGTTTACTTGGTTCAAAGTAGCAAACATTCAGTCCGAATGGTCCATTCATGTTAGCAGATTATCTTCTATTATGTTCGTCGTAGTAAGTTCAATATCTTGCATAATACACTTCTATTCAATAGGATATATGCACGAAGACAAGGGTGTAGCTAGATTCTTCTGTTATATATCATTATTTGTCTTCTTTATGATGATTTTAATATCAGCAGCAGATTTATTTCAGTTATTCTGTGGTTGGGAAGGTGTAGGTCTGTGTTCGTATTTATTAATAGGTTTTTGGTTTACGAAAGATTCTGCTAACCAAGCATCTATTAAAGCATTTATAATCAATAGAATAGGTGATTTTTGCTTGTTACTTGGAATATTTACAATCATTTTTAAGTTTGGTTCAGCAAATTTCGATGAAATATCTTACCTCGTCAACTCTGGACACATCTCAAGTCAAGTCGGTTGTTTATTGATTTTCTTGGGGTGTATGGGAAAATCAGCACAAATAGGGTTACATGTTTGGTTGCCTGACGCTATGGAAGGGCCAACCCCTGTTTCTGCTCTAATTCATGCAGCAACTATGGTAAATGCAGGTGTTTTTCTTCTTATAAAGCTCAATGCTCTATTTATTGTTTCAGGTGTTAACGACGTTGTTCTAATTATTGGTAGTTGCACCGCTTTATTAGGTTCATTGATTGCTCTTGTACAAACAGATATTAAGAAAATCATAGCCTATTCCACCTGTAGTCAACTAGGTTATATGTTCATTGCTCTAGGCTCTTATGCATATAATATTGCTTTATTGCACCTCGTTACACATGCTTGTTTTAAAGCATTATTATTCCTGTGTGCAGGTAATATAATACATGCATATGGACAACAAGATATCAGAAACATGGGGTCATTAGGAAAAAAAATAAAACTGATTACAGTATTTACGTGGATCGGTTCATTGGCTCTTACTGGTATATATCCTTTTGCTGGATATTATTCTAAAGATCTAATAATTGAATATTCTCATGTGAATCATTATGCACATATTATTGCTTTAGTTGTTGTTCCATTGACATCTATATACTCTTTTAAACTGTTATTTTCTGCTTTTTACACTGATAATAACAAAAATACTAGCTTTCATCCTAGTAGCAATTTCATGACTTACCCTCTGTTTATATTAGCATTCTTTTCTGTATTTGCTGGTATCATATGTATAAGATATGGATTCTTATCTCAAAATTTCTGGGGTTCTAGCATGCTTCTGCGTTCATTACAACATGTATCGTTATTAGATAAATTTACTCCGATGATTATATCAGTACTAGGAATAACAGTAGCGTATTTACTCGTAAATCGTCATAGATTCGATAGACGTTTATTTATATCTTGGTTGTTATGTGTAACAATCTTTATGCTTATCAACAAAATTATTGCCATATGTTTTACAATATTGACCTTAATATTCTTTTCTCTAGATAAAAATAGATATGGTTTTACTATCTTACTCCATATACTAAGAAATAAATTCTACTTTGATATACTATATAGTTTGATTGTCAAGCACATATTCTTGCCTTTATGTAGAATATGCAAAAACGTAGATCATTATATAGATGTATTAATTGTTATATTACCTTGTCGAGTAGTATCTTTTGGTCAAAACGTTGCTTATCTATCCTTAAACAAAGGAGGAAAAACCTCTAAATATATAATTCATTTCCTATCAGGGGTTGTATTGTATCTTTTGTCTCTGCATCTCCTATAGAAATTAATTAAGAATATAATAAAATGATATCTTATGAGGCATGCAATAAACTATCAATGTTCATCAAGTATATACAACATAAATTTTATCGTTGGTTTATCATACAATCACAATATGAGAAATGATAAGTGATATGGACTTTTTAAAAATATAAAAAACCCTAACTCTTGAAACACACCTATCTATTATATCTACTTATATATGTTAAATCCTCAAAACAACAAAAAGGAAACATTATATCTTCTGCGAAAGTATCAGAGTAAGCTAGAGGCAGAAAGGGTTATGAAACTGAGTAGCGAAAAACCATGATTTAGATTGACAATACCAGCAATGATATTGAATTTGATGTGATACCTTTCTCTCTTATTACGATACCTATGTGAAAGGATATTGAAAGTGCGAATAACATGCTCAACCTTAATACGAGTTTTGGCTAGAAGGGTATTATGATCTTTTTCTCGAAAACTTACCTTCCTATACTTGGCGTTTTTATAACTGTAGCATCTATAATAAGCACTTCTATATCTTCCTTGGAGAGTTTTTTGCTTTTGATTAATAGAAACTAAGTCTGCTACAATGGGTTCTAGCTTCTTTATGAATCTACAAACCTGTGCATTATACACATCAACCAGATATCCGATGAATTACTGTGTGATATAGCTATGATGTACAACAATAATATCAATACCATATCTTCTTTCTAGATTCATTTTACATAACTATCCAGGTTCTCTTATACTGCTTGATTACTTTTTGTATCCTCTTGCCCTTGACTTTTTTAGTATATTTTTAAATATTCCATTTGAAATCCCAAATAGCCTTCTAAATACTTGTGGCTTCTTTGATATCTTCTAACTGATCTCCATACTTTTCTATTCAGCTCTGTTTATAACATTACTTTTGCAAACGGTCTGCTCTATTAGGGACTTATTAAGAAATATTTTCACCTATTTTAGAATGGATGTGCCAAAAAACGAATAAAATAAGATGCATAGGATTGACCCAATAAGTATTAAAAAATGTGATAAAACTCTATTGTCAACCATCGTAAAAGTTACACATGAAAAGATGTCCACCAATCATTATCAAGTATCCTGGACAATATTGTACATATTAAAACGGGAAGACCATGTAAGGATCACTTAAATGCTGTGGAAAATAGCACAGTATATATATGAGATTCAAAAAAGTGGAAATGCAAGGAATATATGCTGAAAGATAGTATCTATTTTACAAAATAACCAGGATTTAAAAGTAAATACAGTGATCTAGTGCATTTAAATACCATAGATATGCAGGAATTCAAAAGGAAGAAGCATATCGGGATTAAAAATACATTTCACTATAACACCAGACTTAAAATCATAGAGGGTTTTCTAACTGGTGATAATAAGGCAGATATTAGTTTTGCCAGTGAACTGACAAAAAATGGTTGTTATGCAGTACCTAGCCAAAATAATATCCTTCCTTTACCCATTCATGTTATACTTCTACTATAAACTAAGTCTGATTAAAATACATATCAATCAAATTGACTAGACTTCCTAGTATTCGAGTCTGAATCCTCAGTATCCTCTAACGCTTCGTCCTCCAGATCATCTTCACTATCTCCTTCATCTTCTTCATCTTCTTCATCATCGAAATCATCTTCATCATCTTCATCATCGAAATCATCTTCATCATCGAAATCATCTTCATCTTCTAAATCATCTTCATCTTCTAAATCATCTTCATCTTCTAAATCATCTTCATCTTCTAAATCATCTTCATCCCCCAGATCCTCTTCATCCTCCAGATCCTCTTCATCCTCCAGATCCTCTTCAACATCTGAATCATCTTCATTATCTAGATCACCTGAATGATTACCCTCCGTACTACTTTTCAGATCATTTTCATAATTACTTTGAGAATTATCAACATATTCCTGCCTTTCTTCTTCAGACATACTAGTACCGTCTTCTTCTACTACGCCACTTTCTATTGATTCCATCACCTTCTGCTGTTCCTCTTGTTCTTGTGCTTCTTTTAAACGATCCTCAGCATATTTCTTAGGATCAAAAGGTTCCTGTGTAGGTACAAATGTTGGAGATAACAAACGCTTTGTAAAGAACTTTTCCTTGTAATAACGTATTTTCTTAGAACGTATTGGATAATTAGCTTCTACTAGTAATATCTGATCATCACTAGGTAACATCATAACCTCTTGCGGTAATAAAAGAGCTCTCTGTGTATCTGAAACATGTAACGATCTGGCTGCAGGATTAAAATCCAAAAATTTAGGTTTATTTAATGATTCCTGTACCACTGTCTTATTACCGACCATCTGGGAAATAAGATTAGCTGTTTCCATATCGTTTGCAGCAAAAGTTAACCTATACGAACAGTTTGCGAAAAAAGATAACATTCCAGGTTGTTCATATATAGCAGTCATTTGTTCAGGACTCTGAGTGATAAGCAAAAAATGCGCACGATATGCACGAGTAAACGCGATAGCATCCTTAACAACTTCTAACTTACCTAATGTTGGAAACTCATCTAACAAAAATAATACTGAGTGTGGTTCATCATCTTTAGGTAAAGCTTTACAGAATTTCTCTACCGCTTGCTGATAAAAAACCTGCATTAGAGGTCGTAATCGTACTAAATTATCAGGAGTTAGACCAACAAACACACTTGTCTTGTTTCTTTTCATCTGAGAAAAATCAAAATCACTTGTAGCAGTAGCTGAGTCAATCAAGGGATTTGCCCATAGTTCCAAAGAAGAGTTCATTGTAGAAATTACACCAGAACGCTCCTTTTCTGCTTTTTGTAAAAAAGCGGCTATGTTCATGTACCCAACAGGGTGAATTTTATCCCCCATAGTATCCAATGCAACTGCTAAATTATATGTCACATCATCACTTCTCATAGTACGTACTACCTCACCAAAAGAGGTAATTTTATCAGGAGTAGCAATCAAGTATAATACAACTCCCATAAATAAACTTCTCGCTTCATTAACCCAAAAATCCTGCTCAGGCATAAGAAGATTAGCAATCTTTTGCACATCATCCACCATCTGACCTGGTTTAGAACTTACCCAATCCAGAGGATTGTAGCAATGACTCAATCCATTGGGATCAGCAGGACACCAACAAAACACGTCATTACCCATTTTTTTATTACGCCAACCACTTGTTAAATTGAAGTTTTCTAGTTTTATATCATGCACAATCACTGACCCTTCATACATGAGCAAATTTGGTATTACAGTACTTACACCCTTACCAGATCCAGTAGGAGCAAACATTAAAACGTGCTGTGTTCCTCCAGCAATTAACATTCCTTTTTTATCTCTACCTAACAAGACCCCAGTTTTAGATCTTAAGCCTGCCTTGCGGATATCACTCTCTGTTGCCCACCGAGCATCCCCATGTAAAGACTCCTTCTTTTTAAATGGTCTCCAATCCAATATTGGAACACGCAACACCCAAAAAACTATAAATACTACCGTTATAGGAGCAAATAGCGAAAAGAATAATTTTATACGAACAGACTTATTATAGCTCTCAGGATTTACAATAAATCCATAAACATAATCGAAGATAGTTGGCCAAAGATTATTGGGAAAATCAATAAGTGAGGGTTTTAGAGTTGACACATCTAAGTACTGCATCCCCCACACTAGTAGAACAAACATAGCCCCAGAAATGTAGAAAACAACACCCAATACTATAGATAACATTAGCAGTACTACAACTACGTTACGGAAATTTCGCATATATCAATATATTAACCTACTTATTTCGCAACTCATGAGTAAAAAGAATTTCAGACACAAAACGACGACCTCCCTTTTCTCTCTTCAATTGCACTATGGCATCCACAACATGAATAATATAATCCATAACCTGTTCTTGAGTAATACCTAATCCAGCTTGTAAAACCATTAATTTGAGCTGTTCTAACGCCATTTTTGGGTTATCAGCATGCAACGTTGATATAGAACCAGGATGACCAGTATTAATCGCTCGTAAAAATGAAAACGCTTCTGCCCCCCTTAACTCACCAACAATTATTCTATCTGGACGCAAACGAAGACAAGCTTCTATCAAATCTTGTATAGATACCTTAGATCTACCTTGCCCTCCTTTAGATGCAAGAAGATGAACAGAATTCTCGTGATCCGATAATTCTATTTCTCTTGCATCTTCAGCAGTAATCAACCTTTCATCAGAAGGTATAGTACGCAACAAAGCATTGGTAAACGTTGTTTTACCAGTAGAAGTACCTCCACTAATTATAATATTCTTTTTTAGTAGCACAGATTTACGCAGAAATTCATACACATTATGCTCCTTTATCAGATTTTGTAACATAATCATTTCATCATCTATCGCATCTTCAAGCTTTACATTATCAAACATACCTCCTTTCTTATAGTCCTCAAGGGTCATTTTCAAGGGAGATGGTTTACGTATCGACATTGCAACAGTTTTAGGATCACATGCTGGAGGGTGAACCACCTGAACACGATATCCATTTGGCAAAGTTGCAGATAACAATGGATGTTCTTCATTTATTACCTGTTCTGTTGACTGTGCGATAAGTTGTGCTAACCCTTTAAGATGAACAAGGCTCAAAGCCTCAACACGATGCTTTGTAATATTACCTTGTTTTTCCTTCCATATCTCTTTAGGTTGATTGATAGATATCTCATTTACCCCTTCTTCCGCAAAAACATCTTCTAGAGGTTGTAAGTATTTATTTAATGCTCTATATTCCATAATTATACCCTGCCTACATTTTTATAAATTCTTTTAGGAAAAACAATATCCTGTGCAATAAAGACTTTTAACTTTGCGCCTTGGTGTACTAAGATAGTAGGCTTACTATCCTCATAACGTTCTACTAATTCTTCCAATGTATCTGTCAAATCTTCAACTCCCTCAACTGCCAAACTTGCTGCAATGTTACCAACTGTAGTTGTTGAACCATCTGTTTCTGTAGAAGTTTGTATTTTAGTATCGTCAAACAATCTATTCAATAACAAACCACTTCCGACCTGGATTGTAGTTAACAATAATGAATTCACTAATATATTCGCAAACTTATTATCTACCTGACCATGAATACCGGCACGTCCTAAAGAATCTGCACCATACGCATTTAAAGATATTGACAAACCATTCACCAACATAAGTCTTGACCATGCAATTTCAACACGGGACTGTATAAGAGAAATATTTGTATTATACTCACCAATTAATCTTGATCCTTTCTGTATTAATACAGTTTGTCCATCTTCAGAATGTACATCCTTAGTTACTACAGCACGTAACATACCCTTTAAGTCTGTATTGATTGCTGTTTCCAGCACAGCGTCAATTACTTTTCCCTGTGCAATAAGGTAACGAAAATCACCCATAAAGCTTACCTTAATTTGGCCAGAATCTCTGTTTATAGGAGTATCCTCTGTTATGGTCTCCTGAGTAGGAGTCGTAGCTCCTCCTGTGGAATTTGTAGAAGAAGGAGTATCTTTGTTACCCTCTCCAGATACAGAAGAAGATGTAGCGCTACCACCACCTCCTCCAAAAGCTATCATGGGTCCACTTCTGGTCTCTGCAGAAACTCTCCTATTATTATTTGATGCATTTCCTGGAGTTGGTAATATATTTGATCTCGGTGGCAAAGAATTACTCGCAACTGGCGGAGCTAAAATAGGCGGATTATTGGCAACAGTATTGAGTTGCGTAGGAGGAGGTGGCAACGCAGGAAGTACTGGAGGAGCTAAAACCGCAGGAGCAACATCCTGAACCTCCAATTTCTTCAGTTCTTCTTCAGAAAACTCAACCCCTTTTAAATCAGGTACATCAGGTAACGCAGCAAGAGATAAAGCATCCTCTGGAATTGCAACTGCAGATCCCTTTTCCGCCTTAGCAGTTTCCCTTACCTCATCAAGTACCGGAGTACTCTCGACGACCTTTTCAACCTTCAGCACATCAGTTCCTTGACTTTTCTCATCGCTTTTACTGACATAATAATACAAAAAGATTATCGCTACTACAAAGGCTCCTAAAATAAGAACCGCATTTTTCTTTTTACCAATCGCAACAGCACTTCTTCTGCCTTGATCTAATCCTTCATTATCATTCTGATCTGTGTTATTTGCCATGATTATATCCTCTTCTCTACAATATATTATTATAATTTATATATTCTGGCATTCTTGTTGGCATATCTGAAAGACAACACGTCGTGTACACCATTTACTGCAACAAGATCACCTAACCAAACCATTTTCAAACGTTCTTCTGTGAGATCTTCAAGTACCCTAAATATCTGTGGCAATTCATCTGGATCTACATTATCAAATCTAAATACCGTAATATTATTATTATGATAGACTAAGCTAGGAGCTATACTTATATCCCCTTCTGGATTTGAATACTGTTTAGGATCTCCCTCCGTATTTAATTTAAACTTCATGTCAGAAGATGAAGAAACCTTGTTTGTATGCTTAACCAACTCTAATGCTTTTAGGGCATCATCAACTGTCATATCAGAATCTTTCATGCTTAATGAGGTCAATATCTTACGGTAATACTCATCATCAAACATATCCTGTTCACTTACATTACCATCCAAAGATATCATATCATTATCAATCACTAATGAGGCATCAGGGTAGTAAAAACGCACTATATATGCTATATTATTGTTGACCTTTTCCTGAGCAATTAGATCAAAAACATAGGTACGCATATTGGTGAAAACAACCATATTAGTCGCCCCTTTCATAAGCAAAGGTTTGAGTATCAGCCTATTTTCTTTCACTTCATCTACAGTTACTCTCCAAGCTGAAGGATCCCCCATATCCAGCTTGTACACTACCTCGCCTGTCGCAAATTCAACTACAGTTGTATAGTCAAAATGTCCCTTAATAATAAAAACTTCTGTAGGAGAATAGACATAGGTTCTCATACGGCTATCTATTGAAATCGGCAAGTGTTCAACGGCAAGAGAATCAGTACAATATAAACACAGTAATAATAATAACAAATATTTTCTAAATAAATTCATCATTCACCTTATAAGAAGTAATACGAAAACCCAAAGGATTGATATACCTTTCTTCATTAGTCATCTCTTGATCTACGTACAGATAACCAATGTTAACTATTTTATTTTTTACAATTAGACCTGCACTTTGTTCCATCTCTACTGTGAACCTAACCTGTACATTATTTAAATCTAAATACTGTATGGAACGTATCCTTAAAGAAACATTGGAAACATTAGGCAACACATTTAAAGGACTATCAGGATTACTCCTACGTAATACTTGACTTGTAAATTCAGTAAAAACCGGACCAGTAGAGAGGTTTTTTACTACAACATAAAAATTACGCGCATAGTCATGAAAATTTGATGCTTCTCGTGCCTTAATATAAGTATATATAAAATACTCAGACAATTTACGGTCTGCAGAATACTTCTGTAAACTCACAGAATCAACTACTGTTGGAATACCAGTATTATCAGAAATCTCTATAACAAAAGGTTCAACTGTCTTATCTTGTGACAGAGACAAAATCACAATTGTTAACAAGCACATCAGAGACAACGTTAACACGACAAAGAAGGTCAATGCCTTTCTTTGTAATAGCAAAAAATTGACACGTTCATCGTACCAATTATATACTGTCTCATTCTTCTTTTTTATCCCTTTCAGAAAAGATAACATCTACAAAAAGTAAAAAAATAATTTAATATTATAACATGGCCATACAAAATATATAACCTGATCATTCTGCGTTCACCATAGCAATGCTTAAGGTAACATCACTTTATTATAAAGATATTAATTAAATGATTTACCCAGCTTTCTGGTTATTTATTGATATCAGTGTTGTTAATTATTAATATTCGTTATGCATTACAATTTGTATCACCACCTTGAAATAACCTGTTAACAATAAAATATCTAGTACCTCTAAATAACACATGTATGTTCTATAAACTATTGGCTGGCAAAAAAATTCTTTTCACCTCCTCCCTAAGTCAGCAACATATATCTCTCAATTGCAAAACTTCTTTGACCAACACAAAAAAAGCGCACACACAATACTGTTCCTCACTTGATAACCCAACAAATCACCTCGTCAAACACAAATCCCCCAAATACCAAATAGAAAAAATGGTATCTAACTTAAATTGAAAGATTTTTTTCCAATACACCGATCATTCAACCATCACAGTAATATAGCTACCATACAGAAACCCGCACATAACTGAATATACTAACAAAACCACCAAATCTCACACAAACCGTTGAACCACACACCAAGTCTGCCCTTCCATACATACATAGATAACAACACCTGACCTAATAACCTGTAGGTTAAAATATAGATCCCGATTTGAAACCACCCAGTACATTATAGCTGATTATTCTTTCTACTCCAACATTTATTATATATTTACCAAAAAATTCAGCATTTTTGATTAAGTATCAATAAAAAGAGACATTAATTGCAAGTAAAATGTTTTACGAAACCCATCAACAAGCATCTAATACATATATAGATAGATATGCTTTCTTTGATTCTAAACAAACACCTATTTACATGTGCTAAAAGATCTTAAATCACAATTAAAAATATATGCTTGTTTATGCAACAATCCAAATCAAGTAACCTTGTACAAGGTAATGTAGATATACTAATGCTACTCATCTGTTAACACCCTCACCTTTATAGATTGTAGCCTTATAATAAGACCTGCAACATATATCTCATGTAAGATATTATTTTAGTATACATAACATGCATCTTCGATATAAAAACTTTCTATCTAAAATCACAAAATATTGACTCTCAAATAATCAGTTCCATCTGTGCAAATGCAATTAATCCGATCAATAACACCTGCTCTTAGACAGTATCCCTAATTAGGGAAGAAGCAAGAAAAGACGATATCATGAGTATCAAGATGAATCAATAGTATATATAAATTATATGAATGTTAACAGATGGGTTTATGTTCGAAAAAGCTAAAAACATTGCTACCAGCACTCAAAAAAGAACAAGAAACAATGATAGAATATTCCTGGAAGAAATATTTTGGAGCATAAACCCTGGAACACCTTGAAGATATTTACCCAAGAATATAATTGGAATAAAACATATAATTGTAAGTACACTGTTAGCTCTGAAACTTTAGGGAAGTTACCTAACCGAGAGATAGCTATTCGTAATATACGTTACTTCTTGCAATATAAAAAATAATACGCATGCACCTATTGACGATATACTGCCACTAGCATAGTATCAACCCCCTTATCCAATCAACTTGTCAACACAATAAATCATCTGATCATCATTACTCCCCCTATTTATCCTTCCTAGAACTAGAAGTTCTATCGATAAGATTACTGCGTAACAACATAAATATTTTTTAACTGTTATCTAGTATCCATCAGTTTGGTTGTAAGAATTTCATAATACAAGATCTGTATATTGAATATACATTTGTAAAATATTATGTTAGCCTACATTCAGTTCATTATGTTACAAGTCCTGTTCAACTATATGATAATTAAGAGTCTAGGATCATGATAAAGAATAGAAGGTCAAAAAATGCTTCAGCAGGTTTTGGTGAAGATAAAAGGAAAAGAGAAGCTAATGTCAAGGCTGCATTGCAATATCATATAGGGGGTAAAATCTCTATGATACCTACCAAACCTCTTAATAATGCCCGGGATCTGAGCCTTGCGTATAGTCCATACGTTGCCGAACCTTGCAAACTGATCAGCAAAAAACCTAACGCAGTCTTTGAATATACTGCAAAAGGAAATACAGTAGCTGTGATAACAAATGGTACCGCTGTTCTAGGTTTGGGAAATCTAGGGCCCGCTGCTGCAAAACCTGTCATGGAAGGTAAATCAGGACTTTTAAACCGCTTTGGTGGTCTCTCTTCGTTTGATATAGAAGTAAATACTACAGATGTGGACGGCTTTGTATTTACCGTAGCGAATATTGCAGAGACGGTTGGAGGTATTAACTTAGAAGATATTGCATCCCCTGAGTGTTTTGAAATAGAACGTCGCTTATCTGAACTTGTAGATGTACCAGTATTTCATGATGATCAGCACGGCACTGCTATAATTATGTGCGCAGGACTCATCAATGCATGCGATATTACCGGCAAAAACATAAAAGATATCCACGTTGTAGTGAATGGGTGTGGCGCTGCCGGAGTAGCATGTATTGAAATGATGAAAGAACTAGGAGTGCGTCACCTGGTGGTATGTGACCAAAATGGAGTAATATATAAAGGAAGATCTCTTGGTTTGAACAGCATAAAAAGTCGTTATGCAATTGATACAAAATTGCGCTCGTTAGAAGATGCCATGTGTAATGCAGATGTTTTTGTTGGAGTGTCAGTCAAAGATGTAGTTTCCACAAGTATGTTACAATCAATGGCAAAAAAGCCAATAATCTTCGCTATGGCCAATCCAGATCCAGAAATACACCCGGAATTAGCACGTAAAGTTCGTCCCGATGCCATTATTGCTACAGGACGTTCTGATTATGAGAACCAAATTAATAATGTAATGTGCTTTCCATATATCTTCCGTGGGGCACTTGATGTACGTGCTAAAAAGATTAACCAACAAATGAAAATTGCTGCTGTGCATGCGCTTTCTAAGTTAGCTCGTGAACCTGTAATCAGCGAAGTAAGAAGAGCCTATAATCGCCATATGGAATATGGTCCAAATTATATTATCCCAACACCATTTGATCCTAGACTGTTCTTTGAAGTCTCAAATGCTGTCGGACAAGCGGCAATAGCCTCAGGTGAAATTAGGGAAAAAATCACTCCAGATGAATTAACAAAAAAAATTAATGCTAGGAGAATTAAATTACAAGATAATCATGTAATCTCGGTAGCTAATTCTTTAAACGTTTCTAGTAACAAAATCAAAGAAGATAATAAAACGATCATCTTTGCCGAAGGAGAAGAAAAAAAGGCGATACTGTCTTCCATTAATTGGTGTAATGAAGATTATGGTAATGCAATACTAGTTGGTAACGAACAGAAAATACGTGCCATGTTTGAAGAATTGCAGATTTCGAGCAGTTATCTTAATCATGGTAAAATTTCTGTTATGAACTCAGCCAATTGCAGTACTACTGGTCAGTATATAGATAATATGTATTCAAGGTTGAATAGAAAGGGATATTTATACAGAAGTTGTGTTCGTGAAGTCAAAATAGACCGTAACATATTCTCGGCGTCAGCATTAGTAGCAGGTCATGCTGATTTAATGGTTGTCGGATTAACTAGAAACTATTTACCAGTACTATATCAGATATTACCGTTACTGGAAGAAGGAAAATCAGAAAAACAACTACTGTTTTCAATTACAATGCTCATTACCGGTAATAAAACAATTTTCGTTGCTGATACTACCATTAATACCACTTTAAATGCGCAAGAAATTATGGAAATTGCTATTCGTACTGCATATAAAGTTCAGAATCTAGGATTTGTACCAAGAGTAGCATTTATTTCACATTCCAACTTCGGAAGTGATAACAGTCGTAATAACTGCATGCGTGAAGCTGTGAAATTGATGTCAAGTCCTCAAGCACAAACACTGATGGAAAAACTTGGCGTGAAAGATCTATCCTATGACGGAGAAATGACAATCGATGTGGCACTCAATAAAGATAGTTTTTCAAAATACCCATTCATGAATCTTAAAGAAGAAGCCAATATATTGATTATGCCCAATATTGATGCCTCTACTGCTTTATGTCATTTCACAAAGCGCACTAATAATGCTACCGTTGTAGGTCCTATAATTCGTGGTTTGCCATATCCGTTACAAATTGTAGATAATACATTCTCAGAAGACGATATAGTAAACTTATCCTTAGTTTCAATAGATCATGATTAGATGATAATTTTATGAGATATAAAAGATTTCGTAGAAAAAAAAGGTCAAAGTGTCTACTGTATCTTTTTTTTGCGTTACCAATTCTGTACTGTTTGTTCAATGGGATTGTTTTTTTTGTTACAACTGAAGATAAAATTACAGAGAATACAAAGATATTAGTCAAAAGCATAGCACAAAATGAAGAGCCGTATTAAGGAATTTATCGATATGATGATTGTTGACAAAGATATTTGTCCCAATACTGTCGATGGATACATTAATGATTTAAACAAACATGATCGTTTCTTTCATAACCGCGAACTCGACACAATAGAAAACATTGATTTAGAAGAATTTATTTTTCACCTTAACAAACAAGGTTATTCAAAATCCACAATTATGCGTGTTATTTCATCAGTTAGAACATACTATAAGTTTTTGCATGATGAGGAAGTAATAAATTGCAACCCTGCTCTGGGAATCTCTTCAGTCAAAAATACTGTAATTCTACCCAAATATTTAACAGAAGAAGAGATTCAACAAATATTCAAAGTCGCACAAGAAGATAAATCGCCTTCAGGAGTAAGAAATCAAGCTATACTAGAAATGATATATTCCTGTGGGATGAGAGTATCTGAAGTACTGTCTATACGTACTCTAGATATCCAAAGAGTCTTTGATGAAGGGTTTATAGTAATACGTGGCAAAAGATCTAAAGAACGTATAGCTCCTTTAACAGAAAGAGCACTTCAAATACTTAAGAAATATCTCAATCTCGGTATAAATACAGATTGGTTATTTCCTAAAGATAAAAGAGGAACTGGATCTAAAGGGGCATTGGGACATATGACAAGACAACGCTTAGGACATATACTAAAGAGTTTATCTATGAAGGCAGGTATCATGCCAGACAAGGTATCACCTCATGTGTTAAGACATTCCTTTGCTACACATATGTTGAATCGAGGTGTCGATATCAGATATATACAAGAATTTTTAGGTCATGTTAGTATTAAGACAACTCAAGTTTATACCCATATTTCAAAAGAAGAGATTAAAAGTATGATCAATCAACATCATCCAATCAATCAGGGTATTATAAAAATTCAAGAATAACATTTAGCATTAATAAAAATACGTAATAAAAAATTGGCATTGACAATTAAAGATAGACAAGGACAGATGAATTTGTTAGAAAGGAAACACAGATATGCTAAGATGCGATAAGGAAGTAAATTGCAAGCGTTGCGGAAGTAAAAAAAGCATATTGGGACGAAGCAAACAAAGATACAAATGTAAAGTATGCAAATATAACTATATCGAAGGAGACGCAAAGATAAAGTATAGTGGATCAGATAGATTGCAAGTAATCAAGTTATATTGAGATAATTGTGGAATTAGGACAATAGAAAGACTTACAGGGATACATAATACACTGATATATATCTAGATTGAAAAAACAGCAGAGCAAATCAAGTTAGACCTGGAAAGAGCCAAGAATAGAATCAGAGGAATACAGGATATAGAGATTTTAGAAATTGATGCATTATATACATATAGAAAAAAAGATCAAAGAATAAAGGACAGTCAGTATACATATGGTTTGCTGTTAATCGAGAGTCAAGTAAAGTTATTGATTCCGAAGTAGGAGATAGAAGTCGATATAGCTATAGTAAATTGGCATTTAGACTACATAAAAGATATCGGATAAATGTTATACAATATCCAACGTTCATCATACTACAAAATCTGAAACCTCTCTGGTAGAATCTAAAAATTCTCTCATTCGCCATTATCTTGTTCGTTTTGATAGAAAAACTAAACGATATAATAAATCCACAGGCACTGTTACCAAAGGTGATATTTAATACAGGCGGAAACAATGAAAGATAGGAAAAATAAGTCTGATTTTTCAAATCGTAAAGCTAAACGTCTATTTTCCTTAAGTTTAGCGAAGAAATTTTGTATTTTAGACCGGAATTTAAATATATGTTTGTTATATATAATGAGTTTAATACAATTTTTCCAATATCACAGGAATATTGCATAGTTCTTGTAGTTTTTTGCTATGTTTATCACTATTATATCCTTTATCTTCTACTACATTTTTTGTCAGTTCACTGGCAAAACTAATATCTGCCTTATTCTCACCAGTTAGAAAACCCTCTATGATTTTAAATTCTGGTGTTATAGCTAAATGTGGCTTTAATCCTGAGATACTTCTCCCTTTCAACTGTTGACCTCCTCCCTATGGTATTTAAATGCACTAGAGCACTATATTTACTTTTAAATCCTCGTTATTTTGTGAAATAAATACTATCTTCCACCTCCTTTCATTTTGGAATCTCATATATATATACTGTGCCATCTTCCATAGAACTTAGGAAGATCTCTACATGGTAATCCCGTTATTATTACATATAATATTGCACAAAATACTTGATAATGACTAATGATCAGTGGTCGTACTTTCCAAATGTCACTCTTTTCGATGATCGGCAATATCATCTCATTAAATTTCTCAATACAGTATCGGGTATAATCTTTTGTCCATCATTTTTGATATGTTATTTGTTACATGCATACTAAACTAAGTTTAAACCTTTGTTAACAGTGCCTAAGGATGATTATCGCGTCTCTCATAATCTTTTTATATCAAAATCATTTTGAGTTGCTTTTTTCTCTATAATTGTTCAGCAATACCAAAAAATTGATAACAAGAGAAAAGATATGTTATTATATATCATAATGAAAGAATCACGGCCTAGAAAAACCCTTCCTCCTGATTACACCTTATCAAAAAGCTGACCTTTTCATAAAAGATAAATCATCTGGATAGCATTTAACTATATAGAATAGCTAAAAAGTAACGAAGAAGTGCGTCCTGTAGGACCCGAACCTACGACCCACAGCTTAGAAGGCTGTCGCTCTAATCCATCTGAGCTAAGGACGCTCCTAGACTTCATTGTATAATAATTTTATTTTTTTTGCAATATGACCTATCATAGTGATGTATATACTTGATCTTATCATGAAACATATAGACATCCATCTGGTATCTGATAGCAACTGTGAAAGTTTATTAGCAATATATAAAGACATACATTTACGTTTTCGAGATGAAATAAATTTCACAAAATATGTATGGTCATTTTATAATTCCGAAAATAGGATTAAAAGATTATTTACTTTTCTACAAAAAAGAAAAAAAGATGCCTTCATATTCTATAATATTTCAACAGTGAATCTTAGAGCAATCGTTAAGAACAAAGCAAGAGCTCTTTCTATCCCCTGTATCCCTCTTTTATCTCGTATAATACGAGAAATGGTAAGTCACACAGGAATCAAACCTAAAAACACAGAATCATGTGATGATTTCTTTACAGAAGAGTATTTTTCAAGAGTAGATGCTATGAATTATGTCCTTGCACATGATGATGGAAATAACATGCTTGATTTTAAAGAAGCTGATATAATCCTTATAGGAGTATCTAGAACCTCCAAATCCCCAACAAGCGTATATCTCGCGTATCAAGGTTATAAAGTGGCAAATGTACCCTTTATTTCTGGTATCTCATCTGAATATGATATCTCCAAGCGTGATACACAGGTGATTTTAGGGTTATTTATTCAACCTGAAAGATTATTAAAAATTAGAAAAAGCAGAGTATTATCCATGGATAGTATCATGCACAATAAATACAATAGCAAATACACAGAAAAGAGTCTGGTAATTCAAGAACTAATAGAATCCAGAAAATTCTTCGAAACAAAGAATTTTCCTATTATTGATGTAACCATGAAATCAATAGAAGAAATCGCAAGTACCGCAATAGCACTATATGAAAAGCATGTCAAATATGTATAAATAAAGTATTCAAAATATCTTGATACTAAAATCTTCCCTAATCATAATTACAATCACCAATTTTGCTCAAATCTGGATTTTTTTATTACAAAGTTATATCCTATCCTAAAATACCTTCTTTGAAATCATCGTCAATTAACCGGTTATATTAATAATAGGAAGCTCATCATAGCAATTCCTTTCCACAAATAATTGCAAGAACCAAGATCAATTTATGAGAAAATCAGATACAAATTTACTAAAGGGAAATAAATTTATTGAACCCCTTCATTTTTATTTTCCTTTCTTAGATATAAAACTATCTGTATTATCGCCGCAGGAGTCACTCCAGAAATACGCTTCGCCTGATATAAATTTATTGGTTTATATTTCGAAAGCTTCTCAATGTTCTCAGCGGATAATGAAGGTATTTTTGCATAATCCATATCCTTTGGTATTTTGATTTTTTCCTCTTGTTTCAGAATATTTATATCTTTTCGTAACTGTTCATTATATGGAGAATATATAGCATCGTGATATACAATATCCATTATCTCACTAGGAAACGACTGGATATACTCAAATACCGACGATAAATGCTTAATTGAGATCTTGGTACTAGACAGCATCTCAAATAGACTTCTGGATACACCATCTCTTGGCATAGTTAACCCCAACTGTCGAAAACATTTTGGAGAAAGTTTATGGTTAGACAATCTGTATTTAAGATCTTCATATAAATGCAGTTTACTTCTGAACAAGTCATATCTACCACTAGACACCAATCCAATATCATATGCCTTTTGTGTTAACCTAAGATCTGCATTATCATATCTTGTGAGCAATCTGTATTCTGAACGAGATGTAAACATTCTATACGGTTCATCGTTATTGTGCTGATGTATTAGATCATCTACCATAACTCCTATATATCCATCCATTCGTGACAAAATAAAGTTCTTATTGTGCAATCGCAACGCGGCATTACATCCGGCAATTACTCCCTGACCTGCAGCTTCTTCATATCCTGTAGTACCATTTATTTGTCCTGCAAGAAATAGTCCTTGAACTCTCTTTGTCTCAAGTGTGGAGCCTAGTTCATTAGGCAATATGTAATTATATTCCACACTATAACCATATTGTGCTATTCTGGCGTTTTCCAAACCACAAATAGAATGCACTAATTTGTTTTGTATTTCGTTTGGTAACGCATTAGATATACCGTTAGGATATATCATATTACTTTCTAACCCTTCAGGCTCTAAAAACACTTGATGACTCTCTTTATTAGCAAAACGCCTCACTTTATCCTCAAATGATGGACAATACCTTGGTCCCTTGGCATTCACCTTATGTATATTAGCTGATAGGTGCAAATTATCAGCTACAATCTTATTCGTCCGTTCATTTGTTTTGGTCAAAAAACAAGGAGTTTGTTCTAAATAAACATTTCGCGAGAATGCAGAAAACAAAACAGGAGTTTGATCAGCGTACTGTTTTTGCAATCTAGAAAAGTCCACTGAATCTTTGAATATCCTCGGTGGCGTTCCTGTCTTGAGCCTTCCGATTGAAAATCCCAACCTGGTAAAGGCATCTGATAGCTGTATTGACGACCTCTCATTTATTCTACCTGATGTAAAAGACTCCTTGCCAATATGGATCTGCCCCCCCAAAAAAGTTCCTGTAGTAATAACAACACTTTTAGCCCGAATGATTCCATGATTTTTCAGTCGCACACCTGAAATTGTATTATCTTCAATCATCAAATCAACTACCTCATCCTCAAGTATAGAGATTGGACAATAATAATTGGAAATCAATTGTTGCATTTTTCTAGCATATACTTGCCGATCGGACTGTGTTCTCAAACCATGAACAGCAACACCTTTACTAGAATTAAGCACTTTAAAATTAATACCTGACTTATCAGCAACCAATGGCATTACACCATCGAGAGCGTCTATCTCTTTGACAATAGTCCCCTTTCCTATCCCACCTATAGCAGGATTACAGGACATCTGTCCAATATTATCCTTTGATAATGTAACCAAAGCTGTTGACGCTCCGATTCTAGAGGAAGCGGTAACCGCTTCACAACCAGCATGACCTCCACCAACAACAATAACGTCAAATACAAGACTATTCATTAAGGGTCATCATAGTGCACAACAGACCTATAATCAAGATTATTAGAGTGACTATACTCATACATGAAGTAAAAAATAACACGCATCAAACATCTAAGATCGATTATGTTATTATAATTATATTTGTTTTATAAGTCAATGATCTCCTATTGATTGCTTATATAATATTAGATAAAATTAAAAGTTTGGACGTATTAAAAAAAGTAATGAGTTTAAATTGTGGAATTGTAGGATTACCTAACGTTGGAAAATCTACCCTGTTTAATGCCTTGACCAAAAGCTCTCAGGCTCAGTCAGAAAATTATCCATTTTGTACAATCACACCCAATATTGCTAAAGTTGTCGTTCCTGACCAAAGACTCTCGGTATTAGCTAATCTTGTCAATAGTACTAATATTGTCCCTCATATGGTAGAAATATGTGATATTGCAGGATTAGTAGAGGGAGCCAGTAAAGGAGCAGGTAAAGGAAATCTGTTTTTGTCTCATATCAGAGACGTTGATACTATCATACATGTTGTTAGATGTTTTGATGGAATTAATGGTCCTAATTCTATTCAGCATGTTATGGAATCTATCGATCCTATACGTGATATTGAAATTGTTGAACATGAATTACTACTTAGTGATGCGCAAAGCATTGAAAAACAAATAGGGAAAGCTAAAGACAAAAAATATAAATCTTTCTTAGAAGAGATACTCAATCAGCTAATGACTGGAATACAAGCTAGAGACATTGTTATTAATAGCAATAATTTTAATATCGAAAATCTACAACTAATCACTTACAAACCTATATTATATGTTTGTAATGTTTCAGAAGAACACATATCATCAGGTAATGAATATTGCAATCTTGTTCAACAGTATGCACAAAACAACGGGCATAGAACCATTATCCTTTCTGTAAAACTAGAAAGTGACATCGCAAATGATAACGATGATCAGCAAGAACTTATGGATTTGTTCGGCATGAAAGAACCAGGTATGAATCTATTGATACGTGCATCTTATAGCTTATTAGGTTCGATCACCTTTTTCACTGCAGGACAAAAAGAAGTACGAGCATGGTCAATTCCTAATGGAACTACCGCTTCGGACGCCGCAGGTGTTATACATACCGATTTCCAGAAAAAATTTATTAAAGCACGTGTAATCTCTTATGATGATTATATTCGTTATCACGGTGAATCCGGTGCTCAAAAAGTCGGCAAAGCAAAAGATGAAGGAAGGGATTATATAGTTAAGGATGGAGATGTAATATTATTCAAACACGGCTAATTGATAGAAGAAACTGATGTTAATTGGCATTAAATATTGTTAGATAAACAATATTCCATCTCTTACATAATAATATTCTTGTAAAATATCTACATAAAACAGATAGGAATTCTCATATTTCAACTCATTGACATGATTATCTAACTATATTAGAATTCTATTCTCATAACCCTATACGCTATGTACAGTACTAAGTTACCCTATGATTATAGTCTAGAGTTAAATGATTTGTCTGATTCTTTCGTTACAGGTAAATCCGTTGCTGTAGATACTGAAACTATGGGGTTAAATTATTTTAGAGATCGTCTGTGTTTAGTACAACTATGTACAGATACAGGTAATAACTTCCTGGTCAAATTTGATGATAAAAACTACCAAGCCACACGCTTGAAAGAATTGATGGTCAATCCTAATATATTAAAAATATTTCACTATGCACGTTTTGATATGGTGATGATCAAAATGTATTTAGGAGTTATTCCGCACCCTGTTTACTGTACAAAAATTGCATCTCGGTTATCTAGAACTTATACTGATTCCCATAGTTTAAAAGCTCTCTGTTATGAGCTCCTTAATGTTAAATTAAACAAAGCACAACAATCTTCAAATTGGAGTAATAATGTTTTAAGTGCTGAACAAATTAAATACGCTATCTCTGATGTTATGTATTTACATAAATTAAAGGAAAAACTTGATATAATATTAGAGGAGAATGGTAGAACTGAACTCGCACGTAGTTGTTTTCAATTTTTGAAGAGTAGAATTCTTCTTGATATCACTGGATGGGCTGATGAGGATATCTTTAGTCACAGCTCGAGAAAAGATTTTACTTAGTAGGTTTGTTTATGTTGTTTTTAGAACTAAGAAGTAAATTTGTTGGTAGCGACGAATCTGGTAATCGTTATTATGAGTACAAAAAATGTAAAAGGTTTGTTGTATATAGTAATAAATCTCAAGATCCTTCTACTATATCCATAAACTGGTATTTGTGGTTGCATTATGCTTCTGATATTCATAATTATGATCTGAATTACTGTTGGCAGAAACCTCGTGTCTCAATAAAAGATAATATTTGTTACAAAGTAACACCGAATACAAAAAATACAATTTACTACTCTAGATGGGAACCTGATGACTCTAAAAATAAATAAACCATTCGAAACCTTGTTAGGTACTATGGTAATAGGACTGTTGATAATGATTGGCTTCTTTTTATTTAACAATGATATAGTCGAAAGAAACAAGGATGCTTGTTACAATGTGTATGCCGTGTTTTCTAATGTAGAAGGTATTGAAAAAGGTAGTAAATTAATCATTGCAGGCACAGAAATTGGTGAAGTAGTCAAAATCTCTTTAGATCCGGATACCTTTATGGTGACTGTGCAAATGTGTATACAAAATGAAATCAAATTACCAGAAGACTCTCTGTTCTCAATCACCAGAGAAGGGTTAATAGGTGAAAGATATATTAATGTCACTCCAGGATTAACGGAAATATACCATAAAGATAGTAAAGGTTCTTTGCAACCAGAATCTGAAACTCTTAATACAAGAGATCCTCTTAACTTAGAATCATTAATAAATAAGTATATATGATAACATGTTATACTTAATGTTATGGTCTTTACTATCCCAGAACAGTCCAATAATCCCTGAAGATTTATTGTATCATGAAGTCGGAACTGTAAGTATTTTAAACAAAGTCACTACAGAAGTTAATATTCATGACCTTTATCTTGACCAGATACTGTTCTTAGACAATATACAAGTTAAATTCTTAGGATGTTGGGCGTTATGTGATTACGGAGAAAAGGAATATTTTGCATTGTTAAATATTATGACAGTAGATTCAAAATTAGAGTTGTTTAACGGCTGGTTGTTCTCAAAATACCCGTCATTAAATAACTTTGAAAACGTATACTATGATATCCTTCTGCTAGATTGTAAGTTATATACATAAAAACCAATTAATATCCTTACAAGTCTACCCCTTAGATTAGATACAAATTGAAAACACTTTAATTGATACATGACTCTATAAACTATGATTCTTCTCCTCCAGGTTCTGTTGACATAAGTCAACGAATATGTAGAAGCTAAGTCAATGACTGTTGTAAATTAACGCCTTCCATCAAAGCCTCTGCTTTTACAATATCATTTGTAATTTCCTCCAGTAATTATGAATTTTAATGGATTAGCATCTACTAGGAAGTATGATTATATGAATGATTTTGACGACCTTGTTAGCATTAATAATCCATAAGTGCAAGGGTTTAAGCTAGATCTTGACAATACATATCAATACAATTTAAGAAAATCTTAATCTTTTACTTGTACAATTGGCATATATTAACAATAATATTGAAAGATGTTTGACAGTAAGTTATATGAAAAAGCGTTTTCACAGAACATGAACACTATGCATTCTGCCTGGAACAACCTAAGTTCTTTTCTAACTAAGCAAAGTCAGAATATGGCTTCTTGTAATGACCATGAATCAAGTAAAAAGTGTTTTTATAACAGTGTAGTCGATACATCCAATTTAATACAACAAAATATCGCTTTATATAAAGAATACTTGTTGAATTGCTTAGAACCTGAACAAAATAAGAAAAGTTAACATATCCACAAATATAAGCACTATTAAAGTGCATTATCATGTTATACCGTTTTGAACTTATTAAGAATATACGATCCTCAAACATGGCAATACTCCGAAAACACTTTGCAATTGATAATATCTAACAGAATATTTTCAGAACCGTCCATATAAATTAGCAAGTTTCTTATCATAGAATGTACAGTGAATCCTTTTACTTATTTGTGAGAAGAATTTCAAAATATTCTCTTTGATCAGGATGAGACAATGAGGAAACTCTGGAATTTGACCAATATATTCCTATAAAGTCAAATATCTAAACGTATAGGTTATTGATTATATCTAATGCCCTTTGCAAAATAACTGTAGCTGATATGTCATCTTTGTTGTTATATGTTGTACCACTCTCATCTTGTAAAAAAATAGATATACCCAATATATTTGATAGTTTTTTAGCAAAATTTTCTATTGTTGGGATCCAATTATCATTTCTAAAATGTGACAATGGCACTCCTACTACCCCACTTCCTACCGAAAGTTCATCACATAAGCTCTTGATTATTGATAACTTGAAAACATCATTTTTTATAATAGAATGCGGGTAGGCAAATTTCCCTGAACGATCACTGAAAGAAATACCGATATTTTTTTTCCCCATATCAATTCCTATAAAACAACACTTTACTTTTGCATTTTGAATGAACTCTGGCATGTTATAAGACACTACCATTTGACTTTCTTATCAATAATTTTAGTTATACATATATCAGACCATATATTTTCAGCTGTTTCAAACATGTCTAATACTACATAAATTGGCAAAATAAGTCCCATTATCTCTATGGGTACCCCGATTGTAATTAAATAAGCATTGGCCATAAAATAACAACCCATAGGAACAGCGGCATTACCTACTGCAGCAATTGTAGAAAAAAACATCCAAAACAACATGTCATAAAACCCTATAGAAATTCCATTCGATTCTACAACAAATAATATCGTCGTTAATATAAATGCTGCACATGCATTCATATTAATGGAGGCACATAATGGAATAGAAAAGTCTGCCGTCGAACTATTTACTTTCAATTCTTGTTTAACAAACATCAAATTGCTTGGTAATACTGCAGAAGATGATTTAGTAAAAAATGCAAGAGTTAAGATTTTAAAAGATTTTTTAAGCAAGATAAAGGGATTAATCTTATTGATATACAATAATATCGGTAAAAATACTAATCCATGCAAAGCATTAGATAAAAATAAACTCGTTGTATAACGAAACAAAGAAGATGAAACATGAACATCACGAATCTGATGAAACAATAATATGGAAAAAAAATATATTATAAGAGGAATAAATTTAGTGATAAATGAGGATATTTTAACAAAAATATCAAACATTGCAGAAAATACTAATGATAGTACTTCTCTTTTTCGATCTTCTATAAAAAAGCTAGAGTACCCAATTAGAAATGCTATACATAATACACCTATCACATTATTTTCCAAAAAAACTCCTACTATATTATTAGGTATTAGATCCTTAAATAAAAGAAAATAATCATAGCTGTGGTCAACCAACAGTTCAGATTCCATATTATCTACAGGCTTGATTATACTGTATATAATCATAGCAATTAAAGTAGAAATAATGGTTGTTAGCAATACATAAAAAACTAGTCTAAATGCTATCTTTCTTAATACATATATCTTGATACTTAGTAAAGAATTAACCACTGACAAAAAAACTACTGGTATACTTATCGTTTTTATAAAATGAATAAAGATTTCTGCAAATATTTCAGATATAGATACAAAAAAACGAATATTTGTGAGATAACACAAAAAAGATAACACAATCGATATAATATAAAGATATGCGTTTTTATATGGCATGTGATGATAAGATGTGTTCGTATACATATTAAAAGTTTATTAGAAATACAATATGATTAAGACATTATACTATCATTTACTACGAAATCAACCATATATTCAATACAATCCGTGTACTGCATCGATTTCCATGAAACAAACCAGTATATATCAACCCTTATCAACATCTCACTACACTAAAATGGCAAAGAATCATCATCAAGCTCATCCTTTAGTTCCTTATCAAGTTTATCTTCTATAGCCTTTTGTATATCGTTTGGAGTATGTGTATCAATGTCTCTGCTATCACCCATTGGATGACTCATATTATCAGATGCTTTCTTCTCTAGAATTATCAAGTTAGAATGCAACCCCTGTAGAACAACTTCTGTTGTATATCTGGGATTACCCATTTTATCTTGCCATTTTCTTGTTTGTAAACTACCTTCAATATACACTCTATGACCTTTTGCAAGAGATCTCTCTATTATACTTACAAGACCTGGACTAAACACAACAACATTATGCCATTCTGTTTTCTCATGTTTTTCATTAGAAAACTTATCAACCCAATAAGAGGAAGTCGCAACACTAAATGAAACGATTTTGTTACCAGAGGTGGTTGATCGAACTTCTGGATCTTTACCTACTCTACCCAATAACGTCACTCTATTAATACTTACCATAAACGTGCATAATGTAACATATACATCTTATACTAGTATAAAAATTTACTTTATACAAGATTAGATAGTCATCTTAGAAACTCATTGATTCATCTTTCTTTTAAGCCATTATTCACTAACTGAGATATTGGAGATAATAAATATTGCAATAAAGTTCTTGATCCTGATGATATGTATATCATCACAGGCATTCCTGGGTATAAACGTGCATTTTTAAGTTTTTTAACTTCATCTGTTGGAATAATTGTCCTAGTAATATAATATCCTTCTGATACTACATTTGCTGATACATAATTTGTGATACCAACAATAGGAGGCGTAGTTTTAGCATTAAAGGTTGTAATACGTATATTAGTTTTCAATCCCGAGTGATCATTTTGAGTTATTTGTTGTTTCGGATTATTCATACTAGAAAGCAAATGATCAATGTCATTTGGGAGTAAATGACCTTCTACTATTAATTCTGTAGTCTCCGGTACAATCTCTAAAATAGTAGTAGCGGGAGTAATAACATTATATAAGTTCTTCACTTGCATATCCGATATGATACCATCAATTGGTGCAATAATAAGTGTTCTATCCAATACATCAGTTGCAGATATAATCATATTATTTA
Source organism: Candidatus Xenolissoclinum pacificiensis L6 (assembly GCA_000512675.1). Lineage (GTDB taxonomy): Bacteria > Pseudomonadota > Alphaproteobacteria > Rickettsiales > Anaplasmataceae > Xenolissoclinum > Xenolissoclinum pacificum. The sequence goes on along the minus strand of AXCJ01000001.1, from coordinate 379,083 downwards.
CTTCTTCTATTTCCGTAATTAATGCTTTTAATTCATTTGAAACAGAGCTATAAAAAGATTGAAACACTCGATTCTTCTCTAGTTCTTTCTCATCTATTTTCTGATACGCCTTAGAAATGTTAGTCCTATACTCTCCAATTTTAGCCCTTATTGATACTTCTTCTTTTTGAATTTGAGTCAGTATAGGTTTATTAATATAATCTCGTTCAAACAATTCTTGTTTTGCTTTTAGATCTTCCTGTATTATAATATAATGCTCTTCTAAAGCCTCCAATTGATAATTCAAAGCATTAATCTCGTTTAGTATTTGCTGAATCTGATTATCGAGTATTTCAGTCTGAGTATTTAAAGCCGAACGTCTTTCATTGAATAATGTATTCTGGGTATGCACAGTTTCTTGTAACGAAATATTATCTAGATTACTAATAATATTTTCAGAATATACTATCTCATCTAAATTATTGTGTTCTGCATTTAAACGATTGACTGTTGCTGTTAACAAATTGAATTTTTCTTTTAAAGATTGTATCTGCGTGACAATTTTCACATCCTGTATCTTAACCAAGGGATCTCCAGAACGCACACGATCACCATCTTGCACAAATATCTCTTGAACAATACCTCCTTCCAGATGTTGGACTGTATACCGATTATAGTTTTGATTCACCAGTATACCAGGAACAATAATTGTACTCTCCATAGGTGCAAAAGTGGCCCATACACCAAAAATACCAAAGAAAATTAAAATTGTATACCAGGCAACACGGTAAGGCATTACAACGTTACTCTTTAAAGATACATCAGAAGTTATCATATTATTCTCTGATATTTTATCTATAATATTCGCAAGAAAGTTAGTAATTTTTATGCTCATTGATTCATAATCCCTGTTATTTTATAAAGTATTCCCTCATCCACAAAATATTTACTGGTATCTAAATGTAATGATATATTACATTTAACAGGTATGCAAATATCACTACACATACCTCCCACAACACTAATTAAAAATTGATTTTTAGGTTTTGTTAATAGTACGGCAATATAATTGTGTGCATAGAACCCTCCGTATTTTATTTCTTGATCAGCAAGCATCTCAATCTCTTCTACAGATTCAGGATAAAACACTTTCTGCACTGCAGCCCCTACACTTCTTATATTTAAAGGTGTACCTATCGCACTATCTGAATGATCGCGTATATACCAACCCTTTTCCATTTTAAATTCTATCGCTAATAAAAGTTCTTGTGTATCTGGTATATAGCGCACAACATGTGCCCTGAAAGTATTATTAAAAACTGGTGCTTGTATATTAGAACAGATACCCATATTTATCCAGCCTACCTCGCTTCCACATAAAATATTCGGGAATATCAACAACATAAACATCATTATCCTACACATGAGATATTTCTTCTAAAGTTTTTAAAATATTTTTTACATGATTCGGAACCCTTACCTTACGCCATTCACGTATAATATTATGTTCTTTCGAAATCAAAAAAGTGGAACGTTCTATCCCAAGGAACTTATTATTAAACATTTTTTTCTCTTTTAACACATCATATTCCTTAACAACTTTTTGATCATGATCAGATAATAGTTGAAAGGGTAAGTCATATTTTTTCTGGAAATTCATGCTTGATGTAAGATTATCATTTGAAACCCCTACAATTTCTGTTGATAGAGCAGAAAATATTTTATAATAATCTTTGAAATCTATAGATTCTTTTGTACAACCTGGTGTATCATTTCTAGGATAAAAGTATAATACTAAGAAGAGTTTATTGTGCAACAAGGTATCCAAGGTGACCACCTGTTGAGCGGTTGACTTAAGTGAAAAATTTGGAGCAACATTCATAACTTAATCCATGCCGGGAAATTTCAATAGTTTACTACACACAATATAGCACTTATTCCCTAGGAATAGAACTTACTATTTTGGTTTAATTTTTGGTTTAATAATTATAAAACTATTTTTAGTATTATTGACTTATATTGTATAAAAAGCACTAATTTATGAATATACTAGTAGTCGGGGGCGGTGCGTGGGGTACCGCAATATCATATATTTTAGCCAGTAACCATCATAAAATTCTAATATGGAGTAAAAATGAAAAGGTAGTGGAGTCTATCAATCGTAGTTCAACTAACCAGGTATATTTTCCCCTTATCAATTTACCTTCTAACATCGAAGCAACATTAACGGTCAGTTCCCTTGACAGTATAGATGTTGTTTTTATCGTGATACCTTCAGTTGCAGTACGAAATACTGTTGAACATCTACAAAAAATTGGTATTAGAAAGGATATAAAAATTGTTATATGCTCCAAAGGAATTGAAATTAATTCATTAAAGTTAATGTCTGAAATTGTTGCGGAAATATTACCAAATGATTATGCAGTACTATCAGGCCCTAACTTTGCGAATGAGGTTATGCAGGAAAAAATGACTGTTTCTTTATGCGCTTCTACATATCCAGAAATGAATACTTTCGTATCAAAGTTAATGATGAGAAATCACTTCTTAGTTCTACCAAATAATCAATTAATCAGAATACAAGTTGCATCCGCAATCAAAAATATAATTGCCATTGCATGTGGGATAATCGAAGGTGCTGATTTAGGAAATAATCTGAAAGCCGCTGTTTTAAGTTGCGGACATGCTGAAATTAACCAATTTATCAAGTTACGAGGTTATAAAGAAAGTAAAAATTCTGAAACCGAATCAATTGACCTATGTGGTATAGGAGACCTAATGTTGACATGTTGTACACCATTGTCTCGCAACATGAGATATGGATATGAAATAGGCAGGTATGGAGTTGTCAAAGTGGCAAATAAAATAGGTCTTGTAGAAGGAGTAAACACCGTAAAATCTTTGAAATCTGCGCGTATTAGCTTGCCAATTATTGATGCAGTACACAGTATAGTAAGTAATCGACCATTAAACACACAAGGGTTATACAACTTGTTATACAATAGCATACTGAAACATTGCAAAGAATACGCATAATACCAATTACATTCTAAATTCTGTCCAAAAACCCAATTAAGGTATTTTCAGAAAGAAGATTAACATTGTTCATTGATTATTATCGTTGCTAGTTTCACCCTCACACAAACACAATGATACTCATAGACCTGATCTATCAATAGGGAGAAAGTCTTTCTTTCGAAGTAGCCTGTTAAATCCTATAAGCATCCTGAAAATCACAACAATACGGTATAGAGGAAATTCCTACCTAATTATTCTTCTCCATAGTAACTCGCTATCTGGCTAAATACCTTGCAATCTCTAAAGTAGCATATGAAATAACAGCATGAGCTCCTGCTCTTTTGATACACATAATTGACTCCAGGACTTTTTCCAAATTCTCGGAGCAAAGCATTTTATACTCACCACTTACCTGATACCCTATTATAGGAACGTTAAATCTTTCAGATGCCTGATATAATATATCTAAATACTGAGTCGCTGGCTTCACAATTATAATACTAGCCCCTTCTGTGATATCCTTTTCTATTGACTGTAATGCTTCCTTACGGTTCGGAACATTGATCTGATAACCAGACTTATCCACATTTCCAAGATTACTTGAAGATTCAATAGCGTTTCTGAAAGGCTGATAAAGTGACGAATGAAATTTTGCTGAATACGCCATTATCGGTATATTATAAAACTGAGTGTCATCCAGAGCAACCTTCAAGCTATGAGTAATACCATCCATCATACAAGAAGGCGCCACAATATCTACTCCTGCTGCAACGTGTACCAATGCCTGCTTACACATTATTTCCACTGACTTATCATTATTCACGCTTCTATCTTCTGATAAAACCCCATCATGAGCACTATCGGTATAGGGATCTAATGCGATATCTGATATGATCCCAATCTGATTACCAAAATATTGTTTTATCTTCTTAATCGCACGACATATAGAATTATCAGGATTGAATGCCTCGTCTGCACAATTAGACTTTAAAGATTTACTGACAACTGGAAATAAAGCAATCGCAGGCACTCTTAATTTTATTAGCTCCTCCACAAGGCTTAATACGGTATCAGGAGAATAACGATAAGTGTTTGGCATGGATTCTATTCTCTCACTCTTGGTAATATTATCCTTAATAAACACAGGTAGTATCAGATCATTTACAGACAATGATGTTTCCTGCAACATCCTAAGTAACCATTTATGGTTTCTACAAGACCTTAATCTTTTGTAAGGAGCCATTAATTATTCCAAAAATACATAATGATTACCAATTATAATGATATGTTCCCAAAAAATCCAAGTTTAGTTTATAAAAAATATTCATAAAAATCTATAACTTGCAAATAAATAGCAAATTAGGGAAGCTTCTTCAACAGATAATAGCTGATACAAAAAATATTAAAGCTAGTTCTGGACAAACAAATTATATGTTGCAAGAAGTTTTAGTTCTACTTAAGACACAAAAGAAAAGATCTGATATTGGGTACATTTTATTTGGAATAATTGGTTCTGTATATGTGAATGTTAATATATTAGCATTAATGTAATGGCAATCAATATATCTAATGACCTATTCGTGACTACCATGCGCAATAGGTTGGACAAAACACTATCATTTGATGGCTTAGCCTCTGTTGCTGAGAGCAGATCTAATGTGATAACCGATGAAACATTGATAAGCTTCTTTATGCTCAAAAGTTAAATTATCAAAATTAGGTGCTTTAGATATAATATCAAACAGAGATTGTATTATTTGAGCATTGTCTTGAAATTTACCATACATCTTCAACCGAGCATCTAATAATTATTTAGTGCTATCCATAAATCAAGGGGTATTACGGCGTTTTTGATAACAATAGTATCAATATTAGGGTTGATAGGGATTTCGAAGGTGTTGTGAAGATTTATTAAAGAAATGATTATATATTTTTCTAGCAGTTTCTTTAGCGGTTAATTGGGATGTTTCTATTTGAAAACAATTATCAGGTGTATATAAACTCATTCCTTCTATACGTTTAAAAGCTTTCTTATTATCAGTTATTTTATATAATTTTTGACGTTCTTCTGATTCTATTCTTTTTTTAACTCCTCTTTATCATCACATTCTAAAACAACATTACATAATATTGCCTTTATAGATCTGGCAAATTTCTCTATGTCACTATAGTATTTTAAATCTATATGATCATCACAAATTTCATTAGTAAGTATGAAGTTATCATAAATTTTTCCGATCGATATTATTTTAAACACCGATTTCCGGATAGTTATTATTTCATGCCAGATAGAATCGTCAATATCTTGATCTATATTGATAAATGGGAATACAATATTATTTATCATATGATTATCCAATAGGGTATATCCAGTCATACCACTTAATATTTCTGCTACAGTGAGCTTCCCAACTCCTGCAAAACCGTTAATTAATATGACCTTATTCATGTTACCCCCTATATGTTATTGTATGTAACTTTTACAATTAAAAATTTAATTTTACAAATGTTACAATCAAAAAATCTAAGGCAACGACAAGTTGCTCGTCAATGTAGTGATTTTATATCAAATATAAAATTAAATAAACAGAAAATTATAGACATTCTAGCACCATATCAACCACAAGAAGTGACTCTATATGAAATAGAACGCTCTATAGATACCTTAGAAAAAATATCCAAAGATAGTAGTTATGAAGGTAGTATAGAAAAAATGGCTGTATTTATGCCTTCAAACTTACCTCTATATTCTCTTTTACTATTCGCAATAATACCATCCTTTATGGCAGAAACGGAAGATCTTAGACCCAATTCCATAATGCAGAAAATGGTATTTTAGACCTCCTGTGAAAGGATAGAAGAAATGTTATAAGAGTAAGAAAAGACAGCAAAGCCATGCAACTGAGATACAAAAAGATAGAGAAGAAACCGAAAGTATTTCTGAGACTATTTGGAGTTTCAAGAAAAACATTTAAAAAGATTCTGAAAAAGGTTGAAAGACAGTGGGTAACAAAGATAATAAATCAGTAATCCTAGACGAATATATAAACTCAACCTATCAGATAGGTTATTGGCATTATTGTTATACAGTTATGTTACGCAAGAATTCATAGGATATCTATTTAGTATACATAATTCACAAATAAGTAGATTTATTAAGAAGTTAGAGCCTATTGTATCCAGTATTGTGTCTATCACCAAAAGTAAGAAACTATCCAAGGAAGATATAGAAGTACTAATTATAGATGCTACTGAACAGGCGATTGAACGTCCTAAAAAGAAATAGAAAACATACTATTCGAGAAAGAAGAAGCCTCATACTATCAAAACAGAGATCAGAGTGAACGAAAAGGGTCGTATTGTGCAGATCTCTAAATCATATCCTGGTTCAGTACATGACTTTAAGATATTTAAGCAACAGGAATTTCCGCCTTCAGAATCTAAAGTATTGGTAGACTCTGGCTATCAAGGGATTAATAAATATCATAAAAAAATCTCTATACCCTCATAAAAACTTCAAATGTCAGAAGATCACTTCTACAGCAAAAGATCATAATACCTTGCTTGCAAAAACTCGTATTAAGGTTGAACATGTTATTCGTAATCTTAAGACTTTTTATATCCTTTCACATAAATATCGTAACAAGAGGAAGAGATATAATCTCAAATTCAATCTTATTGCCGGTATTGTTAACCTCAATAATGGATTTTAGCTAATCCTATAACAATCTATCCGTGTGAAGGCTTTACGAATCCTTTCACAGGAGATCTATTATAGATAATATTTATCAACCTAAATACGTTTTTTCAATCATTAAGATTGAAATATCAATTCCCTGTAATATACTTTATTGTATAGCGATAGTTAGTGTCGAATATAAAGATATAATGTTCTTAAACCTTGTTCTATTTAAATACTGTTGTTATAATTAGCCATCGAGTATTAAAGTTTTATGTCGTAAATGCCAAATACTTCCAGTGCTAAGAAAGCAAACAGACAGGATAAAAAAAGAAATATGATCAACAAAGTTCGTGCGAATAAAATACGCACAGTTATCAGAAAAATGAAAGATATAATAAAAGAAGGTGATTATACGAAGGCAACAGAATTCTTTAAAGAATTTCAAGCAAAAGTGCATAAAGCTGTATCCAAAAAAGTATTTGTAAAAAACAAAGCATCTCGTATAGTGAGCAGAATAAATGCTAAAATCAAGAACCTAAAAGACTAATTGTATACATTTATGCTAGTGTAGCAATATATGATCTATATCAGAAAGAAGGTTTCTGATATTGGTTTGAATTCTATATGTTTATTCATGTGGTTATATTATTGTCTATATGACATGTGAATGATTATTCACAAAGTTAATTAAAATGGCATCTATATTCGTGAACAAAAAATGTGCAATATCAAATGCAAAAAAATCTGCTACCATATATTTTTGTTTAAAAATCTGTTTTCTAAAAATCTGACTTTTTAGAAAATCTTCCTCTTGCTCGTGATAAAAGTTTTGTGAGAAACAAGATTTAAAAATTCGACAACCATCATCACACTTCATGTTTTACTATGCATCTTTGAGATTTGCTAATTTTTTACAATCGTTATTGCCTATCACTAATTCCCTAAATTATGACTTGTTGCTGTGCTGTTTACATAAGGATTAACAAAGGCATATTAAGGTGGAAGCGAAATCATAAAAGCCTGAAAAGAAGACTTAGACTTGTCGAAACGATAGAATATCCGTCTAAGTGTTTAATTTTACTGAAAAAACACTCTACTAAATTCATACTGTATTTTCCTGTTTTTACGCGGTAGAATAACGATTTTACATTTTTTACCATCTAAATACTCACACAACTTCTGACTATCATATCCTTTATCTGCAATGCACCTTTGATAGTCAAAGCCTCTGCCTTGATAATATCATTTCTATTTCCTCCAGTAATAGTGAAAAGTACCCCCCTCATTTAGATCTTCCCAAACCTTCTGCTTTATTTCCATCCCCTGATGCAAGCATGTGATCTCACTACAGTACTATCTATCATTACTTCTTGTAGATATGTCCAATACACAGTACTTTTAAACAATTTCATCCAGATTACTTTGTTCTTCCATCTGATAAAGCGCTTGTACTCTTTGCCATGCACCATACACCTCTGGCAACAATCTCCATTGGCATCCTCCTTTAATATAAACAATATTTCTTCTATAAATGGTCTTATATCCTCTGTCTTTCTGATAAACTTCACTTCTTTCAGGTATGTTTTAATAAATTCCCATTCTATTTCTTTCAGGTGATAATGATTCATAGGGGGAGATTCTATTTGTTTTTCACTTTAATTTTACCTCTCATACCTTCTGTGGCTATTTCTTATTTCCTTATGTCAACAGAACCGAATCATTACATAAAAATTTTGTATGTCCTTATAAAAACGCCAAGTCTAGGAAGGTAAGTGCTCAAGAGAAAAGTCATAATACCCTTCTAGCCAAAACTCGTATTAAGGTTGAGCATGTTATTCGCACTCTCAAGACTTTCACATAGGTATCGTAACAAGAGAAAAAGGTATCACATCACAAATTCAATATCATTGCTGGTATTGTCAATCTAAATCATGGTTTTGCGCTACTCAGTTGCATAACCCTTTCTGCCTCTAGCTTACTTTGATACTTTCGCAGAAGATCTATTATCCTTTCTTACTTTATCACTTAAAACTTTCTTTTCCTTATGTAAACAGAACCTAGCAAAAATATCAATAGTAGCAAAGCCAAGAGCAGAACTAACACAATTCTCATCTCATAATAATACGTAAACCAAATAGAGTCAAAATAGTAATCCCACATCACAAAAATACAAAAAATATAATCAGTCACATATGATCAACTAGATACGACATATAATCCTAGCATGTAGAACTCTATCTGTGATTACATAATCTAAATATTGAATATTGACAAAATATCCTTCACATGATTAATATGATGCACATCCATTCCTTTTGCTTCTACAGATGTTTTAGGCATAATTACGTCCTTAAACCCTAGTTTTTTAGCTTCTCTGATTCTAATATTCTGAAATGAAACTCCCTGTAGTAACCCTGATAATGTAAGTTCCCCTAAGCATATTGCTTTAAAAGGAATTGGTTTTTGCAATACAGCTGACATCAGCGCAAACGCTACCGCAAGATCTGTCGCAGGATCTGAAATCTTACATCCTCCTGTAATATTCAAATACACTTCTTTGTCTCCAAAAAAAAAATCACATCTTGCAGTCAGCACAGCAAGAACCATAGATAATCTATTGACATCCCAACCAATTACCGAACGTTTAGGCATTGACATATTAGTTTTCATAATTAAAGCCTGTACCTCTACAAGTATAGGTCTGGTACCTTCCATACTAACAAATATACTAATACCTGATACACCAAACATATATGTTCCTAAAAACAACTCAGAGGGGTTTACTATCTCCCTCAGACCTTTAGAACCCATATCAAATAGTGCTATTTCATTAACAGCACCAAAACGATTCTTAATCACACGTAGTATATGATACTGTGCTGTTAATTCACTCTCAAAGTATATTACTGTATCAACAAGATGCTCCAGCACCTTAGGTCCTGCAATCTGACCATCTTTTGTAATCTGACCAATTAATACAATTGTGACATCTCTCTCCTTAATTGTCCGTACTAATTCTGCAATACAGAATTTAATCTGGGATATACTACCTGCAGAGGTCTCCAAAGAATCAGCATGAATAGTCTGTATCGAATCTATAACAACAAATTTAATATGATTCAGTTGGGTGATCGCATTTATAATCGATTCCAAGTTATTAGATACAGCGATCTGTATCTTTGTTGTATCTAAAATATTTAGTCTTTTAGCCCGTATTTTAATTTGACTAACAGATTCTTCTCCCGTAATATATAAGCTTTTATGTGCAATATTATTCAAGACCTGTAATATTAAAGTTGATTTTCCAATACCTGGAGGTCCTCCTAGCAATATAGCACTCCCCGTTACAAACCCCTTTCCTAATACCCGATCTAACTCTTCGAATCCGGATGAAAAATAATGATTTGTATAGTCATCATTATCACTATTCAAGTATACTAATGATAATTCTTTAGTATTAAGTCTTTTAGACGGGATTAATATCTCTACGGTATCCCAATTACTACATGAATGACAATGTCCAACCCATTTAACATATTTTGTTTGACACACATTACATATAAACCCTTTTTTCTCTTTCATATGATATAACAGATTATTATAAATAACTTCGTTCTATAATATGATTATACACCGCGACACTGTCTGTTATTCACTGCAATAAACATAATGTTAGTTTTATTATCTCAAATTGGTACATTGCTACTATCCTATTGTAGTAAAGTAGGAGAGTCAGTTATTTTTGCAGGGCAAATATTAAAACAGGTTATATATTTCAGAGTATACTATAAAAACCTTGTCAGAGATTTTATTGAAATATCTTTTTATTCTTTAGTAATCGTCGCTTTAACATCTACATTCACCGGTGCTGTTTTAACTATACATACACAACTCGGTCTTGAAGAATTCAGCGATGAGAAGACATTATCTCATGTAGTATCTGTTTCTATAGTTAGAGAGCTAGGTCCTGTTCTGATAGGAATAATAATAGCAGCAAAAACCGTTACTTCTACTGCTGCAGAAATCTCATCAATGAAAATAACAGAGCAGATAGATGCACTAAGATCTTTTGGCATTAGTCCCTATACCTATATTATATTTCCTCGTATATTAGCATCATCCATTGCTTTTCCAATGCTTGCCATAGTAACAGATATAGTTGGTATATATGGATCTTATCTGACAGCAACAACTCAGTTAGGATACAATAATTATCAGTATGCCAAGTACTGTGTAAGCGCCGTATCATTTCATGATTTACATGTAGGTTTGGTCAAATCATTTATATTCGGCATGCTGTCTTCTTTTATAGGATGCTATTATGGATTCTTTTCCCAAAGAAATACCAATGGAATCGCTATGGCCACTACTGGATCTATTGTAATGTCATTGGTCATAATATTGTCTGCTGATTACCTAATTACACTGTTCTTTATATATGAATGAGATGAAATCTTTGGAAATTAAAAATTTATCATTATGGATAAAAGAAGATATACAGTTGTTAGATAATATAAACTATTCTTTACCTTTGGGATCTGTTCTGGCAATCTTGGGTTTTTCTGGTAGTGGAAAAACTGTACTGACGAAATCTATATTAGGTTTCATGCCATACCAACAGGGAACAGTCACCATTGACAACAAGAAACTTTCCCATAGTGTTGAAAAAAATTCTACTACTCATAAAATATCAGTTGCTTTTCAAAATGATGCTTTATTTGATAGTATGAATGTTATGGAAAATATATGTTTTGCAATACATCAGCATAATCCCGCAATATCAACAAGTAAAGCTATAAAAATTACTAAATCCAATATAACAGCAGTCAATCTTTCTGATAATATACTTCAAAAATATCCTGCAGAACTTTCTGGAGGAATGAGAAAAAGAATTGCAATATTACGTGCAATGGTAACTAATCCTAAAGTTGCAATCTTTGATGAACCAACAACTGGATTAGACCCTATCACGGCAAATCAAATAAAAAATCTATTGGCATATTACCTTAAAAGCAATAAGACAACAGGGTTAATAGTTACGCATGACCTACATGTCATGTCAGGAGTAGCAACACATGTAATACTCATGAAATCCGGTCGATTGATATGGAAAGGAACGCCAGAAAGGTTCTCAAACAGTAATCACCCTACAATTGTAGAATTCCGCAATTGTACACGATATATAACTTGAACGATAGCTATTATTGCGTTAATATTTCAGGTGTATTGTATGTTGTTATGATATGTCTTCATCATTAAATCAACCTTTCTCAATAGGCATTATTGGAGGCGGTCAGTTAGCAAAAATGCTCTCTATTGCCGCTTATAATATGGGATGCTTAACCCATATACTTACCGATGATCCTGATGCACCTGCAATTCCTATATCCCATAAGTGTTTTTTAGGAGATTTATCGGATCCTATGTTGATTAGGTCTTTTCTAGACTCAGTCGATATTGCGACCTATGAGACAGAAAATATACCTAACCAGTTGCTAGAAGTAATTAAGCGTTATGATAAAGTAATTCCAAATTCTAATGCTGTTTATATAGCAAAAAATCGCTTATTTGAAAAGGATTTCATTAATCAGCAAGATATACGTACTGTTCCGTATTCTTTATTAAAAAATCATAGCGATTTGAATAAGATAGGATATCCATTCATACTTAAAAAAATTACTGGTGGGTATGATGGAAAATTACAGTATCGTATTAATAGCAATGAGGATTTAAAAAAAATAAAAATACATGATATAGTAGAATCACAACAATATATAATTGAGAAATATATAAATTTCTCAAAAGAGGTTTCTGTAATACTAGCAAGAAATAAGCAACGAGAAGTTAAACATTTTCCAATCGCAGAAAATGTTCATAAGTGCGGTATCTTACAATCATCTTTTGTACCTATAACGATAAAAAGCATACAAAAAACCCTAATATTGGATTATGCGTATAAGTTAGCACATGCTCTAGATATTGTTGGGTTAATAGCTGTAGAATTTTTCATCGATAATTCAGGAAATATTCTTGTCAATGAGATTGCACCACGCCCACACAACTCTGGACACTGGAGCATTGATGTCTGTAATGTAAGTCAATTTGAACAGCTGGTCTATATTTTAATGAACCTACCAATGAAAGATGTTAAACTTTTTTCTGCTTGCATGACAAAGAACCTATTAGGAACTGAAATATACTCGTCAATTACAAAATATCATAATAATGATTCAAAGGTGTATGTGTATGGAAAAAACAAAACTACTTCAAATCGTAAAATGGGGCATGTGAATATCTTAAACAATAGCAAAACATAAGTCTATCATTACTGAGTAAATATACATATACCTTGTTGTATCTGCGGAGCAAAAGCATTAGACGCTGTTACCGAAGTAATATTTAATATAGGAAAAAGATAAATTTTAACTCCCTCCGTCTATGTATCTAAATGTACATCACATATCACTATAATTGTTTTTAAATCCTTTTGCACATTACCCCCCCTTTTCTCTGTAAAACCTCCTATGTAATATTGTGCCATCACTTGAAAGATCTCGTCATAGCATTCCCTCCCTTAGCTTAATGATTCATCTACCTACTTCCGAAAATATTTAGTATATAGCAATCACAACAAAATTAGAAAATAAAGAATCAATATACAGACAATCCAAAGTATAACAAAACAATAATAATCTCCCTACCTCAGCAAAAATATCTTTGCTTATTATCAACTCAACAAAAATGGCGAATAGTCAAAGGACTTTCATATAAGTAACATTTATATGTAATAATCCGTACATAAGAATTATACTCTACAAGGTTGAATATTATCATAGAATACCTATTCAACTAATTGAATTGTAACAGAATTAATGATTATTCAAAAATTACAATTCCTTCGTGACTCTAAATAAAGAGTATGATCCCCCTATCTTCAAAATGGCAATAGAAACGCTTCAGTTATAAATCATTATACTCCCACTTTCTGATTATTTATCTTACATCACAAAAACACAAGTACAAATAGATATAAAGAAATTGAATAACTACCTTATATCTTTGATCTAAGCTTAGAAAAAAACCGTTTTAGCAATTCACCAGATTGTTCTGATAATATGCCTTCATACACTTCTGGTACATGATTTGTATAATTAAAAATACAAGGCATACGATATACTCCCCCACCTTTTGGATCAAGCACGGAAAAATATAATCTACGTATTCTTGCAAATGCAATGGCCTGTGCACACATAGGGCATGGCTCTAAAGTGACATATAAATCACAATCGTTTAAGTATCTAGTATTTAAAGTTTTCATTGCAATTTCTAATGCCAAAATCTCAGCATGGTGTATCACATTGTTATTGCTCATAACTTGGTTATGAGCACCAGATATAACTTCCTGATTATACACCACAACAGCACCCACTGGTACCTCAGATTTTGCCAAACCATCTTTAGCATACCTTATTGCAAGCTCCATAAAATATTTACTTACCATGAATCCACTTGCAGTATATCGTGTAAAAACTTTGTATGACAATCTTCTTCCTCTCTAGATAGAGAGGGGATAGGTCTAGCAGGTAATATTTTATTTGTTCTATTTTTAATGATTGTTGTATTATCCAATCTCATTGTTTTCTGGGAACACGTATTCAATTGCAAATAAACCTGGGCAAGCAACTTAGTATCAATTAAAGCATTGTGTTTCTTACGTTGCTCTAAAGATATCTTAAACTTATTACACAGAGCATCTAATGAATTAGATGTTCCTGGAAAGAGATTACGTGCAACAGATAAACTATCTATTATGTTATTTTCTATATTCTTCTCACCAATTTTCGACAATTCAAAATTGAGAAACTTAAGATCAAACTGTGCGTTATGTATAACTAAAGTTGCATCCTTTATATAAAATAAAAATTCATCCACAATGTCAATAAATTTTGGTTGATTCATAACATCTTTATCTTTTATACCATGTATTGCCGTTGCTTGATAAGGAATATGACGCTCCGGATTCACGAGAGTATGAAAATATTCAAATTGATCACTCAAAACATCTTCAACAATATGAACACAAGCTATTTCGATAATCCTGTCCCCATTTTGAGGTGATAGGCCAGTAGTTTCAGTATCTAATGCTATTAAAACCATTACGGTTTAATATAAACATATACAACCCCGCAGTAACCACACTTGACTCTTTTTGTTTTTTCATCAACACGTAAGTATACTGTCGGATGAGCAACACAATACTTTGTATGGACTCCATTGCACTGTACTTTTAAATCTCTTATATGAATTGTGGAAGAGTTCATTTCTATTGAGCGATATTCATAACAGATGGATTATAACATATAATTATACAGTTGATGTTATTTAGGATCTGTTAATTACGATTTTCATAAAAATAGATTACAACCGATATAACCATAAAAACAATAGTTTACATGGAATCATCAATACTCAATCACATGATATTTCAACATTACTGTAACAAATAGTAGACTTGATACACTTAAAAAACATCTTTTAACCTTCTCATTTCTGCTATCACATCAGAGTCACTCGCAATATGATATGATTCCGGTAAGATTCTTTTGATAATTTCATCTTCCTTGTATCTCAGGAACACATTCGCTTTACGCTCAAAACCAATGCTACTAGGAACTGAAGGTAACCTCTTATACAAGAACTCTTGTGTTCTAATCAAAGCATCTTTTAACAAAAGATTGGATGGGTCAATACTTAAGCAGAATATTATATTACTATAAGTATATTCATGACCACAATACATTAAACATTCATCAGGTAAACTTAAAATCCTGTTAAAGGTTGATAACATCATTTCTGCGTTTCCTTCAAATAAACGACCGCATCCGCAAGAAAATACTGCATCCCCTGTAAAAACCACTCCTTCGAATAGATATCCTATATGACCTATAGTGTGCCCTGAAAGATTAAGTATTTTACATGATTGCTCCCCTAAATACCATATTTCATTTTCTCGCACAAGAATATCTATTCCTGGAATTCGATCTTGGTCTTTAATGTTTCCTACTATTTTTGCTCCTGTATATTCCTTAATTTTAAGGTTACCATCTACATGATCCCAATGGTGATGAGTATTAAGAATAAAATCCAATTTTAAATTTTTTTCTTGTAAAAAGACCAATACTTCATCAGCTGTACTAGGATCAATCAAGGCATTCATTTTACTAACAGGATCTGTAATAAAATAGCAATAATTATCTTTTAGCAATGGAATAATTTCAATATCTAACATCTCTTCCTAAGTTGTATTATTAAAATATCATTATATCATGCTATAATTAGTCAATGGTATTAATGGATTTGTTTGTTAAGTACTATGATAAAAGATGATTCTCAAGATAAGATTACCATTCAAGAACACTTACAAGAACTTAGAAAAAGATTAATATGCTCAATTATTGTTTTTATCATTGTACTCATGCCCTGTTATTTTTTCTCAAGTAACATATATAATATCCTCTTGATTCCACTCAAAAAATCTCTTGATTATAGTCAAATTCGCGATATCTCACTAATTTATACTGATATCACAGAAGTATTTTTTGTGTATCTCAAGGTTAGTATATTAACAGCTATAATGATAGCAATGCCATTCTTTTTATGGCAAATATATGCATTTATCGCTCCAGGTTTATACAAACAAGAAAAAAAGGTATTTGTGCCATATCTTATTCTTACTCCTTTTTTATTTGGGTTTGGTGTATTTATGGTATATCAATATATTTTCCCAATCGCATGGCAGTTTTTCCTACATACTTCCCATAAATCCAATACACTTCTTGAAATAGAATTTATGCCATCCGTATCTGAATATCTGGATCTTGTAGTTCAGCTTATGATAGCTTTTGGTCTAGCCTTTCAATTACCTATTTTTCTTTCTTTATCTGTACAATTTAAAATAATTTCAGTAAGTTTTCTCGAATCAAAACGTAGGCTAGCAATCGTAATAATTTTTGTTCTTGCCTCCATACTCACTCCTCCTGATGTTTTTAGTCAGATTACTCTAGCAATTCCAATGATTATACTATATGAGGCATCAATATTGTTATGTAAGTATGTGCACAATAAAAAAAAATAAATTATGTAACCTGTTTATATAATTTGAAACCCCTATACAAAACTTAGAACCTTTCTTTATAGTTATTACAGTATAGAAAGCAAAGTCGTAGAATGAGTAATTATAATAGTATTTTCAGCAGAACTTGTAGTATTTCATAATCCTTGAATAATCTTCTGAAGTAACCTAATCAGAATAACGTTCCACAACCCATCATAGCAAGAACTGTCCATTTACGAGCAGTAGAACAGAAATCTTTAAATTTTACTTTAGTATAACAAAATTTGAGAAGTTCCTCTATATCCAGCATCCGTCACTTTTACCCCAGGATATTTTCTTTGTGCTGCTTGAAATACATTACATCCTGCAACATGAACACTAACATGTAAAAGATGTCTGTCTGTTACAGTGTACACTTTTCATCCTCTAACTTTCTTCCTCCATCAATACCTCATTCATACATTTATATGTTGTCTTGGCGCTTTGTGAATCTATAAGACTATATCTGGGTTATGAACTACGACCCATTTCAATACGACTTCTTTTCACATATTAAAAAAAGTCTTAATATTACGAAAAATATGCTCGATCTTAATACGAGTTTTTGAGAGAAGGGTATTAGGCCTCCTGTAAACCTTAATTTTTCTATAATAAATAGCTTTAGACAAGTAAAATGCTTCATCTTACTTGAGATATATTTTTTGTTATGCTAACCTTAGCCCTAGTCGATTAGTGGGGTCTGCTACTTGTTTTTGCTCGTTGTAAGGCTGTTTACTTGTCCATTTGATTGTTCTTAACTAGGAATATTCTTCTGTTTTCGGTGTTATGATAATTCTTCTTATTTTTCCGTAACTTCTGTGTGGAATTTATTCATTGGTGATTAGTATGGGTTTAAAAGATATAAATATAAAAGAGTATTTTTTGACAAACAAGAAACTTGTTATATCCGTTCTTGTAGTTTGTGTGATTGTATTGTCTGTAGTCTTGTTTTTAAGTCTCCCAGATAAGGGAAAAAATGAAAAAAATACTTCAGATATTGAAAACTCTGAGCATATGCGTCTGATTATCTTGACTCCGTTAACCATCAATATATCTGACAAGAATCTTAATCCTTATGTACTGAGAGTAGGTGTAGCGTTGGAGATTGAAAATGCCCACGATAAAAATATATTGGAAAATAATATTCCTTATGTCAAAGATATCATTATAAGTTTCTTACGCACTCTCAGAACTGAAGACTTTGACGATAGCGAAATTATCTTCCTGATAAAAGAAGAACTGTTGATAAGAATAAATAAAGTCGTAGACCCTGTTTTTGTAACTAATGTTTTGATCACTGATTTTGTCGTAGACTAGTGAATAAGCATAAAATCTTTGGTTCTTCTTGGTAGCTTTATCTTGTAATCCTCACCCATTACATGTTCGAAAAATTTGCGGATCTCTCTGTACACCAAGTTCTTCTAGGCGAGTTTTATAATCTGATAAGTTAAAAATATTTTTGAGACAAAAGAAATATACTGATTCAATAATAATATTATAAAAAACGAGGAGATTAAGTAAATAACGCTAGGAGAATGAAGTTATTTTGTTACCACTGAAGTAAAAATGAAACGTCCGAATGTGAATCAGTAGAGCAAGTAAAAAGTGTTTTTGTGAACGGGAAACAGAAATATAGGAATAAATTTTAGATATGCTAGCCCTATTCTATTACAGGTCAACTACTTGAATGGAAAATCGAACAACATAACCACTGAGGAAGCTTTATAATTGCATCCAGACATGTGCAATTTTTCTGTACTGATAATCTCACTGCATATGCTAATGCTAACTAAGTCTAAACTTATTATAAGTACATCTCTTACTATTGATCTTTAAAAAACACTGGCTTATTAGATTTAAACATAAATCTATCGTAGTCTCTAAATCTGTTCATATGCCAGACTTAGCTGTATCCTTTATTTGTGAATATCAATAAGATATCACTTCCATCGTTATTTACTTAACCCTCTCTGTGGATGCATAAAAAGAGGAACATAAGTTGAGTCTTGAAAGGTAACAAAGCGTTTTGTAATACACAAACAGACGTTATATAATTGAAGCAAAAAGTTAGAACCAAAAAAAGCAAAATAAATATGGATGTTTTAGAAATAGATGTAAAAAGTATGCAAGAGCGAAAAGATTAGGAATCATTGTGTATTGTATGCATTACGACACCTGAATATCACATATCAAAAACTCTAAAACATACCAGAGTAAAGCCAAAAGATCAGGAGATATCAACCACATAATAACCCTATTATATATATTGATGAATCTGGGTTTTCCCATGATATACCAAAAATCTAGGCCCGTTACCAAAAGTTATATTTAATATACGTAACAGCAATAAAAGATAAGTCTAATTTTTCAAATCATAAAGCTAAACGTATATTTTTCTTGAGTTTAGTGAAGAAATTTTCTATTTTAGATCGGAATTTGAATATATGCTTGTTATATATAATGGTTTAATACGATTATTTCTACCAGGTGGAATATTATATTGTTTTTATAGCTTCTGTTTATCACTATCATATCCTTTTCCTTCTACCACATAACAACCATTTTTTTCAATTCACTGGCAAAATTCTATACTTGCCTTATTTCCATCTGTTAGAAAAACTTCTATCACCTTAAAGTCCTGCATTATGACTAAATGTAGTGTTTATTCTGATATGCTTCTTCCTTTCCTTGATTGCTGACCCCTTGTTGTGACCCTATGCTATAAATGTTCATCACATATCACTACATTAGATTCTACTCCCTCATTGTTATGTAATATAGATACTATCTTTCACTTCTTTCATTCCCCCGTTGGAATCATATTATACATCAGCACTTAGGAATACCCCCCCTCTAATATTGCACAAAATATGACTAATTTTTGGTGAATGTCCCTTCCATACATCACTCTTGACGATTCTTAATAAGATGATCTCATCAAATCTTTCCTCACTGCAGATATAATCCTCTATCCACCATTTCCCATATGTTATTTGTTTCATGAATTCTAGCCCAAATTTAACCTGAGTACAAACCTTTGTTAACAGTGCTATGGATATTCACTGAAAGGAAAAAAATGTTACAGAATACATAATTGGGGTACCAAAGACAGGAATATAGGTGCTCTAATGAGTAAATTTTCCTCCCTATTACCCAGAGATTAATCCTATTGAAACAAATGAGTTCAAGCCAATGTCATGCGACGCAAAACAAACTGTTCGATTGATGCACTATTTGAAAATCAAATATTATAATATTTTTATAATGAGTCAACTATAGAATACTGTTTCAGTAGCATCTTTGACTAAAATATTCCGCTTCATCAATACAATTGCCCAAACATCTGATATATCTAAGAAAAATTACTAGTACGTAATAAATTGAACCAGTTATAACTCGCTCAAAGAATTAGTGAGATAATGGACTCCCGAAAGAACAGCAAAAAACGCAGATACCCATAAGAGAACCTCCCCCAGTACTGAAAATAAATTACAATGTATACTTAACATTAGTACAGAAATAGTTATAATTTGCATGGTTGTCTTGATCTTGCCCAAAATACTCACATCAATTCTAGTCTTTCCTACAGATAGCAGAAATTCCCGTAAACCAGATATAAAAATCTCTCTACAAATTATTATAACAACCGCAAATACATGGATCGATGCAATTACTGAAGAATGCACTAACATCATCATTATAGAAACAACAAGAATTTTGTCTGCTATTGGATCAAATATCTTCCCAAAAGATGAATGCATAGAATAAACACGAGCTATATAACCATCCAAAAAATCCGTTAAGCTCGCAACCAAAAAAAGAAAAGTTGCTAGTATACTAGAAAATGGCGTATAAATATACAGCAAGCACCATATAACAGGAGAGATGAGAAGTCTAAAAACCGTCAAAATATTAGGTACTGTCACATGAGCGATAATTAATTGCATCCAGACTCTACAATTGTATATTTTTATTCATAAAGATTCAATAGATAAAATAAGAACAATCATACAAACTCTTCTATTTCCATTCTACCCCCTTCCGATATCCATATCACTACATATCTCTGTCTCTCAGCACCATAAACCACTGTATCCTAATTCTCCCACATATGCTAAACAACCTAGATAGATATTACCACAAAAATATACCCTCCAGTGACTAGATCTCTTTCCTTGCTTTTGTATATTCTATTTAGTACGATTTTCTTGCTGAAACGATAGCATTTTAAACACTTCCTAATTTCTCAGCATTCTCTCATATAAAAATCTTTTCTAATATAAAAAGTATTGATTTACTATGTACATTTTTGATATATACATAACTTGAATATAGTTTTAGGATATGACAAGTATGAAAAAATGTGCCGGAGTAATTACAACAAATCACCCAGTAACAGAACATGAAATGCTTGGATCCCAAAATATGATACAGGCTTTAAATAAGCTAGGTTTTGACATACATATAATAGATTACAATATAATATCACATGATTTTAGTAACCAAACCCTGCTATACAACAAGGTATTCAAAATCATCAAATACCATAATATTACAACATTTATCATCCCTGGATACTTCTATAATATATCCAGTCCTCCCCTTTACCCCTCTGGTCGCAGACAATTGCTAATATATGTAATATTAAAAATGTGTTATCAACTTCATATACGTATCATAGGTGTTTGTGGAGGATTACAAGGTGTATTATCTCTACAAGGTATACAGCCCCAGAGACTCAGTACGTTTAATATACCTGCTGAAATACAAGCAAAAGAACATGGTATATGCAATATATTAGATTTATCATTCCTAACCCCAAATTCAGTAGTTCAAAAAATCACGAACCATGAAAAAGAGTATAAAATGAAGAATATATATATTCCTCATATAAATTATGAAGGCATCATAAATAATGCAAGCAACCATATCAAACTGTCTGCATTACATTACAAGATCCTTGCTCTTTCAAGCAATAAACGTGTCATATCAATTGTGTATAATATGAAATACCCAATATTACTATTCCAAGGACATCCTGAAGGTTTAATTATGAATCTTGACAATCATAAAATAACAGACTATAGAATCATAGAATCTATCAAAATAGTTACAAAACTATTCTTAGATCACCTAGGAGTATAAATTACAAATCTATTCAAAAAATATATAAAAGATTCACAACAGATAAGACATTTTCGGAAACAAGTTAAAGAAATATCGCAAAAGAAAAAATATTGCATGTATTGGCCTAGAACAACACACTTAAGGATCCATAATCACAAGTAAATATTATAAACAGAACATTCTACATAGTTACAACAAAACATCTTCAAATACTCTCTGAAAATTCTACTGTATACACTTTTCTAAAAGCAACAGCATGATTAATCATACTAGAATCCCATCTCCCTTGCTCAACACAATAAGTTCAAATAGAGCACACATAGCCGATTATGAAAATCGCCCTCGATCATCTATAGAGTGATAATATAATCCCTAAGATCTGTAAAATGTGCAATCAGTCTTTCTATTATTTGCATATTCTCCTGTTTATTATTATAGCGGAGAGATAATATCATGTTAGTTGCATTCCGATATATATTAAGCATTGCCTCATATTCTTCTCGGTAATTATTATCTCTATTCACCAAACTATTTTGCAATGCATTCACAATTTTTAACAGTTTATCCAGATAAGCAATATATTGTTTATATCCATCATCATTGAATAACAAAATAATTTGATCTTCCTTGCCTTTAATATTTTTCTCATAATACTCGGAGATGTGTTGTAGTATCTCTAACATTGAATCATAGGCAACTACCAGATTTTCTACTGCTGATCCTTTTGGAGCAGTTGCATAAGCTTTATGATAATAAGAGTACATTGTTATTTGGAACTCATTTATATACTAATAAATATTACTATATAGTCGTTAAATTAATATTAAATATTCCAAACATACACTATATTACAGTAAATTATGTTAGTATTTTTACTAATAATGTTCAATAAAATTTCAGATCCAATAAACCAATATTACCAAAACAGAATATAAGTAGAACAGTGCAACAAAATATAAGTAGAACAGTGCAACAAATCATCTAAAAATTCATCCACAATATTAAACCTATATCTTTTGCCATATACCGTAATACCTATACAAACAGGTAGACACTATACCTCCCGTGAAATTACATTGATATAACATAATAATATAAGATGGGTTTGTAATTGATTAATCAGAAGTCATGATTTCTATTAACAATACCAGCAATGATATTGAATTTTATATTATATCTCTTTCTTGCGATATCTATGTGAAAGTATATTAAAAGTCTTGAGAATACGAATGACATGTTCGTCCTTAATACGAGTTTTTGATACAAGGGTATTATGATTTTTCTCTTTAAAACTTATTGATCTATTCTTAGTGTTTTTACAAGGATATATGAACTCTTTATGATATTTATCAATAACCTGATAAACACCAGCAGTTTATATTCTAGAAGAGGAAATTCTTGTTGCTTGAATAGTTTAAAGTCATATATAGCACCAGGATAGGTTTTAGATACTTGTACAATACATCCTTATAATTAACTCTACAGTTTTTATAGTATGATCTTTCTTCTTAGAGGAATATTATGTTTTCCGTTGCTTTTTAGAACATTTAATCGTTTGTTCTGTAGCATCTATAATCATCCCTTCTATATATTCCTGTTTCTTACTTTTAGTAATAGATATATACTAGCTACAATGGGTTTATTTTTCTGATGTATCTACATACTTGTGAATCATGAATATCAAATAAACATACTATAAATTTCTAAATTTCTGCGTAACATAACTACGGGAGTATAATGACAATGACCTAACTTATATGGTTTTCTTGTTCTTTATATTACTTTGCGTTTCCATATAGGATGTGCCTTTTTAACTATCCTATTGAATTTATTTATCTTCATACCAAATATGGTCCAAAGAATACATGTGGTTTCTTGCAAACCTTTTTATAGTTTAGCATCATCATTCTATTTATATGTTGATATTATTAGATCTACCTTCTTCTATAAAAAAATATTTTGATAAATACTTTTAGACTATTTATCTTTTTATGGCTGATCTTAAGTATTTATGTCACAAACATATTGTCGACAAACATTAATTATTTTATAGCTTGTAATTGAGTTGAGGGATGATCTGTTTTATGATAGAAAGAGTCTTTGATTATTTAAATCTTTATTCATGCATTCTTCAGGGAAAATATCTACAAAAAATAGTGTTATATATCCCGATCTGGTATCCAATATATCTATTAATGAAATAGATAAATATATATTTGATTACTGGGATACAGAAAAGGTATTTGCATTGAGCATATCAGGACGTGTGAAATGTGCAGAATATGTACTATACGATGGCCCACCATTTGCTAATGGGCTACCACATTACGGACATTTACTAACTGGATATATAAAAGATATCGTAGCTCGATTCTCTACAATGAATGGATATAAAGTTCCTCGCCGTTTTGGTTGGGACTGTCACGGTTTGCCAGCAGAAATGGCAACTGAAAAGGAATTAAATATTTCAGGACAAAAACAAATTGCTGAATTTGGGATAGATAAGTTTAATGAACACTGTCGTAAATCAGTCATGAAATATTCAAGCGCCTGGGAAAAATATGTGAATAGACAAGCACGTTGGGTCAATTTCCAAGATACATATAAAACAATGGATGTTTCTTTTATGGAATCAGTGTTATGGGCTTTTAAAACCTTGCACGAAAAAGGTCTAATATATGAGGATAAACGTGTAGTACCTTATAGTTGGGCTTGTCAGACACCTCTGTCGAATTTTGAAACTAGGATAGATAATGCTTATCGTAAAAAAATAAGTAAAACTGTTATAGCAAAATTCTGTCTAACAGATGCCCTTACTGGTTACGAAGATAAAGATGTATTTCTATTGGTCTGGACAACCACCCCATGGACACTACCATCAAACCTAGCACTTGCTATTTCAGCAGACCTTAAATATAAAATCGTTGATAAAAAAGATTATTATGTAATTGCTTCTGAGGAGTTTCTCTCTCAAGAAGAAGGAATTAATATTGATACAAAAAAACTTATTGGTCTTAAATATAAACCTTTATTTGACTATTTTCAGTCTAATAAAAACAGTTTTGTTATTTTGCATGCAGACTTTGTAGAAGCAGGTTCTGGAACATCCATTGTACATATTGCACCAGGTTTTGGAGAAGATGATTTTCTATTATGCAAAAAAAACCATATACCTGTTGTATGTCCAGTTGACGACACTGGCTGTTTTACAGAAGAAGTAGGAAATTTGGCAGAACTACAAGTATTTGATGCAAATGATCAAATCATCACCTTATTAAAAGCAAATAAACAAATATGGAAAATAGATACTTATTCACATAACTATCCTCATTGTTGGCGCACTGATACTCCTTTAATATACAAAGCTGTCTCTTCATGGTATGTTCAAGTAACTAAAATAAAAGATAAATTAGTTAATTATAACAAGCAGATAAATTGGTATCCTGAATATATAGGCAGTGGTTTATTTAATAATTGGCTAGAGGGAGCAAGAGACTGGTCAATATCTCGCAACAGATATTGGGGCACGCCAATCCCTGTTTGGAAATCTACTGATCCTAACAATAAAACATTATATATATATGGATCCATCGCTGAAATTGAAAAAGATTTTGGTGTAAAATGCAGTGACTTGCATAGAGAAACATTAGATGCTTTAACAAGACCAGATCCCCTTAATCCCGATGCTTCTCTTAAAAGGGTTCCTGAAGTTCTAGATTGTTGGTTTGAATCCGGATCAATGCCTTTCGCACAATATCATTATCCATTTGAGAATAAAGAGTTATTTGAAAATAGCTTACCAGCAGATTTTATTACTGAATATCTAGCGCAAACTAGAGGTTGGTTCTATACCCTTATGGTTCTCTCTGTTGCACTGTTTGGTAAAATCCCTTTTAAAAATTGTCTATGTCATGGTGTCGTTCTAGATCATGATGGAAACAAATTATCTAAAAGGTTAAACAATTACCCTGATCCTATGAAAATGTTTGATACATATGGAACAGATGCTGTCAGATTCTTAATGATGTCCTCTGCTGTAGTAAATGGAGGCAATCTTTTATTGAATGATACAATGATAAAAGATGTCAATAGATTAGTAATCAAACCTATACTTAATGCATTACATTTTTTTGTTATGTATGCAAATGCTGATGCATTAACTGCCTCGTACTCTGACAAAAATCGAGAATTAATTGATCAATATATTATAGATAAACTTAAAATAGTTACAAATAAAATATACAATTCTTTTAGTTGTTACAATATTGTAAATGTATGCAAAGAAATCACCTTGTTTATAGACGTATTAAACAATTGGTATATACGAAGAAATAGAAAACGATTCTGGGACTCTGAAAAATCTCCCAGTAAGATGAGTGCATACAATACACTGTTTTTTGTTTTATCTACTTTTAGTAAAATAATTGCTCCTGTATTACCAATATTAAGTGAATTTATCTTCTTATCTCTTAATCATACTTCCTCTGTTCATACTTGTGACTATCCTAAAGATTTTTGCTTAGAAAATTCTGAATTAGTTGAAAAAATGGATATTGTACGAGATATATGTAATGCGGGATTGTTTGTACGCAATCACAACACATTAAAGATCAGACAACCTCTGAAGGAGTTAACTGTATTCTATGACAAAGACTTAAATTTAGAGAATTTTGCAGAAATAATTATGGATGAAGTTAATGTTAAGTCTGTTCGCTTTGCTGATACCATTATGGAAAATGTAGAAGTCTGTGTAAAACTAAACTATAAAACACTAGCAGAACATTACCCAGAAAGAGTACAAGAATTATCCAAATCAGTCAAACAAGGCAATTATTCAATCATAAACGAAAGATCTATTTTAAAAACATCAGATTTAGAACTTGGGTCTGATTTTTTCACAATATTCATCAAAACCGCTAGAGATGATTCTTCCATTGTTGAAGGAAGAATGTTAATGGTATCTTTAGATACCCATCTTACACATGAATTAATTGTGGAAGGACATGCTAGAGATATAGTACGATGTATACAACAAATTCGTAAAGAAATGAATCTATCTTTAACAGCTTCAATTGAAGTTGTTATCGTGGAAAATCAGAAATCATACATAGATGATATATTAGTTCATTGGACAAAATATATTTCATCACAAACATTTTCCAATACTATAAAATCCGTAAATGCAACAGATTCTGAATATTATATCAGAAATATACCTTCTTTTATAATTGGAGTCAAAACCACATAAAAAGCACTTACATGTTATCAAAATTTTTAGTAATTATGAATAATATCCAAACCTTAAAACATGCATTCAAAACAATATGATGAAATTTTTATACTCTGTAATAGCCCATAAAGGACTGCCTCCCGTTACGTTTCTATTTATAATAACAACCCTGCTTTCCATTATTATAGTGAGTAAACTAGGAATAAGATATGTTGTAACTAAATTCTTCAAGCGCTCTAGCAAAGTTTTCATCATGAAAAGATTGCCTAAGTATATTAATATAGTATTGTTAGTTTATTTACTTATAGTAAGTGCTGACATATTCCTTGCAGAATCAAAGGCCTATACATTTCATGTATTGCATTATACAAATATTGCACGGAGTACCATTATTCTGTATATGATAATACAAGTCATCTTTCTAGTAATAGATTTTTATTACGAAAGAGTTGTCACTGCAGAGACTAAAACAATATATAAATCACTTGCTTTTCGAAAGTTAATCAGAATATGCATATATCTAGTTGGTATCGTATTCTTGTTAGATATATTAGGAATGAATATCAACACTCTACTGACATTTGGTGGAATTAGTGGTATAATTATTGGTTTTGCTTCAAAAGATAGTGTGTCTAATTTCTTCGGGTTTGTAAGTATTGCTTTGGATTCTCCTTTCCAAGTCGGAGATATGGTGCATTCTGACGATAGAAATATAGATGGAACTGTTGCATCTATCAATTGGCGTTACACAAAAATCATGACTTTTGAAAAAAGACCAATATATGTACCGAATGCATTCTTTTCCACTATAATTATAAGAAATGATTCTAGAATGTTAGCTCGTCGTTATATTGAAAATTTGCGTATTGTCATTAATAACAATTATGATCATAGCATACAGGATATCTATAAAGTTATATATGATTACGTGCACACCCACGACAAAATTATAGAAAATGAAGAGTTCATGCTACAATGTAATATTGTATATGTAAGTACGGACTTTTTCGATGTAATGTTGTATCTGTTTTTTGATACGCGAGAATGGAGTGAATATTTAGCCCTAAAACAAGAATTGTTATCTGAGATCTCTAAAAAACTTGAAAAAATGCATGTTAAAGTTGTACATAAAGATACGCAGATCGAGTTATCTAGAGAGTTCGTATCTACTTCAGATCATAAATCTACATAGCCAGAATTCTAATAAAAACTTTAAAGTCCAGTGTTATGTTTTTTTACCCTGATATCTTTATTCCTTTCAACTACCACCCCCCCTCAATCTCTATGGTAGTTAATGCATATCACTATAATTGCTTTTAAATCCTTATTATTTGTGTAACACTGTCTTATACTCTGTAATTCCCTCTTTGAAATATCATATCTATACTGTGCCGTCAGCACTTAGGAAAGTGTCCCGTTCTTAAGATGTATAATATTGCATAGAATACTTGATAATGGATAATTGTGATCCGTCCCTTCTATACGTAACTCTTTACGATTATTGGCAATATAATCTCACCAAATTTCTCAATACTCATTGGGTCTTCTATCCATTGTTTCTAATATACTATTTGTTACATGTATTCTAGCCTAAGCAGATACCTTTATTAACAGTGATTAGCATATTAAAACTCCTGTGAATTATTCATGTAACATAATATGAGATGGATTTATTCTTGATTAAGATCAACACTAGCAATGATATTGAATTTTATATTATATCTCTTGCTTGCAATATCTATTTATATTAAAAGTCTTGAGATTATGAATAATATGTTCGACCTCAATACAAGGAGTTTTGCTAGAAGAGTATTATGTTCTTTATCTTCAAAACTTATTTTTCTACACTTGGTACTTATTATAAGAATATACATTTTATGATATCTATCAATAGAACTCCTGTGAAATTGTGATGATGAAACAGAGATGAGTGATGGTACTAGAGAAGTTATTTAGGATCCATGATTAAGATTAATAATACCAGCGATGATATTGAATTTTATATTATATCTCTTTCTCTTATTACGATATTTATGTGAAAGGATATTGAATGTTTTGATCGTATTACCTTTCTTCTTTCCGGAATAATATGGCTTACCTTTGTGTTTAGGACGTTCAATCTCTTGTTCCGTAGCATCTATTATCAGCACTTCAATATCTTCCTTAGATAGTTTCTTGCTTTTGGTGATACGTAGGATACTTGCTACAATAGGTTCTAGTTTTCTAATGAATCTACAGACTTGAGAATCGTGAATACCAAACAGATATCCTATGAATTCTTGCGTAATATAACTACGGTAGTATAGCAATAATGCTAATAACATATCCCCCCTTAACTTATACGGTTCTATTCTTTTCAGTACCTTGCTTTTCCAAATAAGCTGTACCTTTCTGAGTATTCTACTAAATCTTTCTACCTTAATACCAAATAGCCTTACAAATACTTGAGTTTTTTTGATATCTTCTTATAGCTTATTTTCATTTCTTCCTTTTCGGTTCTTCTCATATCTTACGCTTACACTCTTTTTCCTACAATTTCACAGGAGGTCTAATACTCTGATATCCAGAATACCAGTACTTTAGAATATTGAAGAGGAAACTCTTGTTGCTTAAATAACTTAAAACCATGTATTGATCCGAGATGAGATTTTAGATACCTGTACAATACGCTCCTTGTAATTAATTCTCACTTCTGTTTTTAATGTAACGAAACCAGAAAAACAAAATATTGGTAATTTTTTATGTATCTATTTTCACAAACTCTTAATAACACAGCTACTAATCTAAATGCTGTCAAGTAATAAATAATAATTTTATATTATTCTGCCTAAAACCTTGCAACTAAGAAAAAAAATGGTACAAATAGTTTTGAAAGAATCGTAAGAATCTAGTTGGGTCTTACATATAACCCTTATTATAAACTAATTGTTAATACACATTTCTTCAGTGAACACCCCAGTAGATTTGTTAAATAAAATCATTACTATGTATCATCTTTGTAAGATAGATCACATAATGCTTAACTATATATCCCCGATGGATTTTATGGACATTCAATATACTAGTACAAAAACAATTGAACCAATCAATCTACAAAATAAGGTACCAGATACTAATAATATAGATAAAGAACATAGCAGAATAGCAGATCATATGAACCTCAGTAGTATATGTAACATTCAACAATTACATAAAAAAATCAATAATCTTACTGACTGTGACCTGAAGAAAAAATCTCTAAATACAGTAATATTTGACGGTAATATAGAATCAGATATTATGATCATAGGAGAAGCACCAGGTGAGCAAGAAGATAAACAAGGCCGTCCATTCTGCGGACAAAGTGGAAAACTATTAGATAAAATGTTCTCAGCAATTGATTTATCTCGTAACCAAATGTACATAACAAATACTGTCTTCTGGCGTCCTCCAGGTAATAGAAAACCTACTCCTGACGAAATAAATATATGCTTGCCATTTGTAAAAAAGAGTATTGCTTTAATTAACCCTAGGTTGTTAATATTAGTTGGAGGAGTGGCTTCTGGAGCGATATTACAAACACATACTGCAATTTCCAAAGTAAGAGGTAAGTATTATAAATATACAAATGAATATATGAATAATGATATAGATACAACAGTAATATTTCACCCAGCCTATTTATTGAGACAACCTGCTCAAAAAAAGGTAACTTGGGAAGATATGAAAAACATCAAGAATTTTTTACAAAATACATAGATCTATTGCTAAAGAAACCATATTGATAAAGACATTCATACATTACGATAGTAATATAACATACCAGATCCTGTTCAAGTAAACATCGATAAAAATATAGATCTAATTTCTCAAATCGCATGTCAACTCTGTACTTCATATTAAGAATACTAATTTGAGAAAATCTCTATATGCTAGATGAAAATTATATCTTGCCTATATCCTTACAAGAAATATCCCTCGTTTTCTATATTTTAATATACCTATTATATATTCTCGTAAGTAGCATAGAACATAAATAGAATAACTCATGACTATGTTAACCAAGATATTTATATATTGATTATTAACAGCATTATTATATTATTACTACAGTTAATTAATCTCATCATAGGCATAAAATGTTAAACATCATTACAGCATGGAAGGCAATTATACAGCATTTTCCAATTTTAGGAATAATATTCACATATCTATACATTGCAGGTTTTATACTTATGACATTAAACTCCGGACTGCATATAGGAATATCTCAGATGAGTCACCCTGTTGATATCATCAATTCTCTCTTTCAGTATAGTGTATATTGGTACGTAAATAAATCAACTTTAGGAATTTGGCCTTTCTTAAAATTACTCATATCAGTGATCGGATCATATAGTATACTCAAGATTCTGAATATATTTAACATTATACCTCGATTTCGTCCATCTCTTGCCAAACGAGTAAAGGGCATTAAGCAAAGTGATCAACAGAGTAATAATCAAAATCCTATATTATCTGAAAAAGAAAAACGTAAGAGAGCTATGATGTTATCTCTTGAAAAAAAAGTAGACTCTTATTTGAATAAAAAGAAGCAGTAATCATTAATAGTTAGATAATAAAAATTATGTATTGATTTTCCTTATGATGAAGGGAAAATTTATTTTTACAATTTTATTGATTGGGTTCTTTTTCAATGCATCTCATTGTGTTGCAGAAGAAGAATTCACAGGTTTTAATCAATTATATGAAAATAAAGCTGTTGTAGCTAGTAATACATCTCAATCAGTCAGAGTAAAAGATATTGCCCGTTTTGAAGGTGCTAGAGGAAATGTGTTAATGGGTTTCGGATTGGTAGTTGGCCTAAGTGGCACAGGAGACACTCTGCGTAATACCCTGTTCACTCAACAAGGGCTGGAAGCATTCTTATCTCGTCTCGGAGTGAACTCCAATGGAGCTGGTGTAAATTTGAGAACTAAAAATGTTGCCGCAGTAACAGTAACAGCTACATTACCTCCATTTTTGTCTAATGGACATACAATAGATGTAGATGTAAGTGCTATGGGTGATGCAACATCTTTGGAAGGTGGTATGTTAGTAGCCACTCCTCTATTGGGACCAAATGGGAAGACATATGCTCTTGCACAAGGATCTTTGCTAATGAATGAAGTAGATACTGGAAGAGGTAGCCCAAGAACTTCTAAAACTTCCAAAACCAAAGGAACAATACCAGGTGGTGCAACAGTTGAATTAAGTACAGGTTTTAGTTATAAAGATTTCTCAGAAATTAAACTGATCTTGCTAAACCCAGATGCCAAAACATCATTTAATATTGCAAATGGTATTAATAATGTTTTCAACAGCAATATTGCTACTTCTGTTGATCCTGCTAATGTGATCATCAAAATCCCGTCTGTATATTCAGGAAATATGATGGGATTCTTAACAAGAATCGGAGATGTTACTGTTTCTCCAGATAATTCTGCAAAAATCATAATTAATGAACAAACTGGTACTATTGTAATAGGAGCCGATGTTCAAATATCAAAGAGTGCTCTTTCACAGATGAATCTAAATTTGACTATCGATGATAACACAGCCATCATGAATTCAAATGATACTCTACAAACCCTGGTAGATGGATTAAATCAAATGGGACTCACAACTCGTGATATAATTGATGTATTGCACAACTTACATAGTATTGGAGCATTACAGGCTGAAATAATCGTAAAATAAAAATGGCCAATTGGAGTTATTCATCCCGTTAGATGTATATCAAGCGCCGTTAACAAAGGTGTATTTCTAGCAGTATAATCAGACGAATCTTTAAAAGCAAAATAATTGTTGAATCACATTTAAGTGTAAATAGAGAGAATGATTTCTTTAAGCATTGGACATCAATACCATGGTAACTTTGTGAACAGTGCTTAACTTCCTGATAGGCGTAATACAAAAAATATCTAAACCATTTACTATTAGATGAATATATGTTATACTTAAAGATTAATATATAAGTAAACCGCTAGTTGAAAAGTATGGAAAAAATGTATGAAATACTAAAAAGCATATTTACCATAATAACAATAGGACTTTCTTATCTTATATCTTTCCTGACATTTGGTCAAGTTAACATTAGAGCAAAGAACTCATCTCCTGACCATAGTATAGATAATGAAATTACAGATGAGAATATAGATCACCAGAAAAGAACAAAAGACAGTTTTTTATATAATGACAAAACAAAAGAAGTAAAAGTTTCTAGTCATGACGATAAAATTTTTACTTCTCAGCAAAAGAGTAAACCAACAAGAGTCACGAACACCACTTATCTTCAGCAAAACATGACAAAAGTGGGTTTTTCTAAACATTTCTTACAAGGCCCGAAATATTCTTTAAACTCTCTTATACAACATAACAAATTTGCAGCAGATATCTTTCATAGATCTTTTAGTGATACCTTAGACGCATCTGCTCCTATTAAACGACCCAACAATATACAAAATGGAATACAGGTTGTATTTATGTCACAAGGTGTTCAATATACACAACACAATAATCATGATAAGCCGTTTATTATAGTTTCTTTTGATAACAGAAATGTTGCTTCACCTGGACAACATGCAAGGCTCAAAGTTGAACTTCATGATGAAAACAATAAAAAAAGTTTCATCATAGACTCTCTACACCCTAAATACAAGTCCTATAATAGTCAAGATAATATATTCGCAATCGTGAACCAGATTGATATTAAGTTCTCTAATGGTTGTGAATCAATATCAGGTTTTGTACAACAAATGATAGAAATCGCAATAAATCGTATTAATAACATACAGCATGCAACACCTGGCAATACCGAAGAGCTAGAAAAAAATTTCAGACAAGCATTAGACTGGATATACGATACTGTAGATAAACAAGATAATTCTACTCGTTCTGTTGATCCCAAGGAAATTAAAAAAAATGTCAGAGCTCTATTATTGTTAAGAACTATGTTAAGAGATTATACTAGAACATTCGCTATATATGATAAGAATAGACCTTCTGATGTAAGCTCACAACCAGTTCTGTATGATATTCTTAAATATACTAAAATTCAAAAAAAGGACTTCATTAATATCTTAAACCATATTAAGAAAAATATAAATAATCCCTTAATTGGGCAACATAGTTATAAAGATATTTTTGGTAATTGGATAAAACTTAACTTTGACGAAGTGTTTTTAGGTGAAATATTCAATGCACTTCAAGATAAGGAACAAGACAATTCATCAAAAATGCCGTTTGGTGATAAATTTAAAGATAATATTAAATTTACTGCATTTTCACAAATAGTATCTACATATGTGACATTGCAAATGATTGCGAATCATAAAACCACACAAAAATATACTTCACTATTATTAGAAGATACACATAACACTATCTCTCAGTGTCGACAAAACACACAATACATTAAACAATATTTAACAACTCCGCTACTGTGTCTACACAAGAGTACATATATGGACAAAGATATAATTACCAATAGTGGATTGATTAATGTTATCGTGGAGCTAGTCAAATTAGAATATACAAAAGATTTTCCTAAAAATATATATAATTTTTGCCAAGAAAAATACAATGAAATTGAGAAAACCCTATGTATACATACCCCTTCTTTTACAGAAGATGAGATTTGTACAAGAATTAATAATTGGGGTAAAAACAAAGAATATTCAATGCGTGATTATATACTATTGAACATAATATCACTTCACAAGTATGGATCATCATTAATAAATGATCAGATATTAGAGATTTCTTCTCCACAAGCCAAACAAAATGTAAAATCAAAAATCTTATACCAAATGTTGAAAGAAGAAAAATTCACAAAAGATTCCTTTAAATTAAAAACTGATAAATATATCATAAAGCATGACATAACTGCAGAAAGTTTCTTACATACACTATATTCCTTACAGAATCAGTTTGATCATAAATTCGTCCCAAACATGAAAAACGATATAAAGATTCGTCAACAAGTCATCAATCGTGAATTACAAACTCTTATCAAATATTTTACGTGCCTAGAGAATAAGAGTGTTCTTCTTACAGATTGTCAAAAAAACTGTGATCAAGCACGTATACAAAATTTAATCACTAAATATGTTCTTTTGTACATGATGTCTGAATATGATATCAATACTTTCATGATTGGCAATAGTAACGATGATATTTCCACAACGTATACAAGATTGAATAACAAATTAGAACAGTCTCTACCTACAAGAGTTACAGAACAAGAAAAAAAACGTATACAAGAAGAAGTTATTAGTAAAATTCATAAAGATGAACAAGAAGTAGAAAAATTACTTGATCCACTAAGAGATCCAAAAATACTGTACGAACTACTCTCAAAAAAGGAAGGTTTTGCTAAATTTCGACAGGCTATAGAGCAAGCACTAGATTTAATAGA
Organism: Candidatus Xenolissoclinum pacificiensis L6; assembly: GCA_000512675.1. Lineage (GTDB taxonomy): Bacteria > Pseudomonadota > Alphaproteobacteria > Rickettsiales > Anaplasmataceae > Xenolissoclinum > Xenolissoclinum pacificum. The sequence continues at coordinate 343,457 of AXCJ01000001.1, read as the reverse complement.
CAAAAAACAAAATAATCTCGAACTATACCAGATGGTATATGAAGAGAATAGTTCAAACCGTCTTCCCCCCCCATCTAGTAGAACTCAACAACCTGGTGCCTCGTTACATATCGATTATGACCCTGCAAGGTTAACAGGTCATATGCAAGACCTATTTCAAATTTACTGTAATTCGTATGAAACTTTATTATCTTTAAAATTATATTCAGTAAATATTAATGATACCATCAATAAAATAGAATCAATAATAAATACAAAAACAATATATGACGCATTCAAAAAAGCAAGGCAACAAATTCCAGGATTTGAGGATTCTTGTAAAATAGAAGCAAGCAAGCACAAAAAATCTTCTGCAAATAAAATGATAAGTATTTTTCATACACAAAAATATGAACATATACCGCAAACAAAAAATAATGTTACACAATATATACAACAAAATGAAAACAATCTGTCATTGCAAGAAATATTGGATTATCTCTGTAATGCATCTCGCTTCAAAAATATAGTATTCTCTTTACGTTCGATACAGACCATAATAAATTTGAATGTTTCGTTTGATAAACAATTATCAGCACTCTCTACGGTACTCTTTAATCTAGGAAATCATGTGAAAAATTTCAATGATCCCTTAAATTTTCATAATGGTGAAAAATTAGATGTAAATGTATTAGCATACTTTCCTGAATGGTTACAACAACATAATTATAGACAACAGGACATAACGAGCATCATGGAATCCATAAATAAAATACTTAGTAATATTACAAATACAATAAACAAGAATGAGGTAATAAATGAAATACAAAATATACTAGATACTCTTCCATCCAAAAATACTAATCAAAATATTACTAATCCCTCTCAAGAAATGCTTGATATTAATGTATCGAAAGCACAATCTGTTATTAAAGCAAAATAATAGATTATCTATAATAACCGGTTATAACGAACCAATACTTTCAGATTAGATCAAGAACAATGGTTTATGAATTGAATATAATATTCTATTCATTGTTTTTCATCTGGTATTTGTTTCATAAATTTTAACCTGTATTAAAAATACTATTCAAAATATATAGATCCATATAATCATTTTTAATTAATCAAAAAAATACATACCAATATATGTAAAATTAGTATACAATTTTACATATAAAAATTATCAAATTTTTATGTTTTATGATAAAAAATGAAGAGTTAAAACGTAAAGCAAAAATATATTCAAATCTAGAGATAAAACAAAATGTAGAATATAACAACCAACATCTTCCTATACAATTCGAGAATAATGTCGCAACAGTATTTTTACCTGAAACAGGAATCCGCATCAGATGTCCAGGATTATCAAAAATAAAAGAAGGTCTGGGATATGACGTTGCTACTATCAAGAATATTTATATTACTTAGGGCATAATAATGATCAAATATTGACAGCACGAAAAAAGGGAAATCGATTGTACTAGAAGAGAAACGTTCTAACTTAACAGTAACAATTGCACATAGCATAATGCAATACATGGAAAGGCAAAAACCATTTGGCGTAAATTTCTGTGGCAATAGTGCAGGTTGTACAACATCTATGCTTATTTTAGCAAACGTATTAGAGTATCTGCATATAAACCAGAACAAAGATAGTAATTATATCAACACAGTACTTGATCATGTCCTGCTTGATATGAACTCTCCGTATGAATCAATCGATAATCTTGATAAAAACAAGAATACCAACATTTTCTCCCCTATAGTACAACGAGCTATACAAGCAAGAATTGCAAAACTGAAAAAATCAATGGGTGATAAAAATACCAGATCTCTTAATACATATAATGCAGTGGAAATTCTTAAAGAAACTTGTGTGAAAATTGGAGCCAATGTAAGCAAAATACAAATAGTCATGTCATTAGTTGAGAAAGACAATGTGATAAGCTATAAATCTCAGCAAAAAATTTGTCAACATATAGCGCAAGAATTCAAACCAGAACACTGCGTTGAGTTTACATTTGCCGGTGAATGTCATGAACATTATACCAAACATTATTGTGTGCATCCGAGCAGACCTATGCCAAACAATATCGATCTGATAGATGATACAGTCATAAAAGAAATTATGGCAAAAAAATTCCAAGACAAAAATGGTTATGTTTTGGATCATGGTATTAGATATTATAAAATGAACGAAAAAAGGTAGTTTCTCAAAAAAGATATATATATATATATATATATTCTAAGAATTCGGACTATTTTGTTGAAACACATAAACAACTTAGAGAGACCATACGAACTTCTAAGGGCATTACCACTTATGATGTGAAAAATAGATTAACTGACAGTATAGGAGATCAATTGACAAAATTATGTCGTGCATCGAAAGCTGGACTAGTAAAGGAAATGGTTCCCGGTATGAAAGTTTATAATGAAATACAAAATATGAATCTTGATGAATATGATGCCATGCAAGAAAAGCTATCAAATATAAATCATAACAAACACTAAACACAACAAAATTCTCAACCTAATATACGGTAACACAAGAACAGCTACAAAATATTTTAACCAAAATCACCTACACCTAGACACTGTTAACAAAGGTTTAAACTTAGTTTAGAAAGCATGTAACAAATAACATATAAGAAATGATGGATAGAAAATTATACCCGATTGAGAAATGTGATGAGATAATATTGCCAATCATCGAAAAAAGTGAGATCTGGAAAGGACGATCATTGGTCATTATCAAGTATTCTGTGCAATATTATATGTATTAAGACTACCATGGAGAAATCCTAAGTTCTATGGAAGATGGTACAGTATATATATATATAAGATTCCAAGAGGGAATGAAAGGAGGTGGAAGATAGTATCTATTTTACAAAATAACGAGGATTTAAAAGTAAATATAGTGATCTAGTGCATTTAAAAATAACCTATGTTCTGTTGATATAAGGTCAATGTACTCTTACCATAGTACTATCTATCATTACTTCTTGTAAATCTGTCCAATACGCAGTACTTTTAAACAATTTCATCCAGATTTCTTTCTTCTTCGACCTGATAAAGCGCTTATATACTCTTTGCCATTTATCATACACCTCTGGCAACAATCTCCATTGGCATCCTCCTTTTAATATAAACAATATTCCTTCTATAAATGGTCTTATATCCTCTGTCTTTCTGATACACTTCACTTCTTTCAGGTTATTATAATCTGTTATCACTTCATTTTATCTCCTATTACCTTCTTAGGGCTATTTCTTCTTTCCTTATGTCAACAGAACCTAATCCCTACATGGCGCTCCAGTTCGCAAACTCTACTCGAGGAATACATTATCTCTTTTCTTCCTACTGGAAGCAATGATTTTAGTTTGTCCCAACACTTATCATCTATTATGATTCATCCCATGTTTTTTTATCTTGATACTAATTATAACCCCTTCTTTCAGCTTCGCTAATTAGGGACACTGCCCTAATAGAAATAGATGTATACACACACCGATAAGAGTTTCTACTAACGAAAAACAGTAAATACACCATCAAAACAGGTTTAAGCATAATAGATCTCCTGTGAAATTACTGTACCTTTTCATTAGAATATAAAAGTGTTATAAAAAATTCCACAGAAGATCAACAATGCCTGTCCTGTTAATCTTTTTGATTATCTATAATTTCATATTTTCAGTACATCTGATACTATTTTAATTAAATGAAAATTTCTTTATCAGCCCAGGACACCCCCTTCTAAGACCTCCTAACCCTCATAATATTGCATGCCATTTTCGAAATATATAATATCTTCATTAAAAAATAACCTTCAATACTATCAGTAATTTTCTCGTTGGGAGATAGTTCAGTTACATCAGCAATAAACTTTACATAATGCCCTGTTCTCAGAATCAGGAGCATATCTTGATATGATAAAAGATATAGTTTTCAAACCATTTATATATGTTATTAGCACTTTTATAAAGCATAAACGCCTCAGCAAAACACATAGAATCAGACCTGAGAACTTTTCAATCTACTAAAAAACAACTCAGATAAAGGAATCCCATTTAAAAACAAAGTGTCCGACTCTGTATAAAAATGCAGATCTACAGTTTCATCCCCTTTAAACATTCCGGAAAGCAAAGCATAAGACTCTTCATCCTGAAAATTATTCTGTACATTCATAATAATACTGTCCAATACACGCTTAGAATAATCTAGATACGCCTGATAATCAACATCACTAAAATTATGTGATATATAAGCATTTAATTCGCTATCTGAGAAATTTTCAATTTCTCCCTGCTTGCTACCGATTTTAATATGTCCTGTAAAAACATTTTTCCATATATTCAGAGATTCGTCTTCAAGTGTTGGAATTTCTTCCATATCAATGTAGATTTTATCAAATTTTTCAGGATCAACAATATCATAACTGGAATATAAAAACTGTTGTAATTTATCCAAAAATCTTGATAAGTCACTTACTATAACATGTAAATCAACATTATACTGTAATTTATAGGTATATGACAATTTCAAAATACCATTTTCAATAACGAAATTTATATCATCAAGATTATAAAAAACACGATCAAATAAAAGTGTTCCGGAATTATTATGTTTGTCAAACATCTTTTCAACATCAAATAATAATACCTCTTCCTCCACATCATCAATAATTTTGATATATGTATGCATAGCATCAGATGATTTATCATTATACTGATCTAGTTTGAATATTAACTGATTGAAAAACTTTGTCATATCACCCAGTTGAATATTAAAAGAATCCGTATTTATATCAAGATTAAACCCATTATTTCGATTTATAAATTCTATATCATTTTGAAAAAAGTTATGCATAATTATCCTTTTTTGATCTTCTAGTACTCCTCGAATAATAATCTGCGTGCTATCATCAGATCTGATCAAAATTTTTCTAGAAAATGGTTTTCGAATGATACTTATCTCCCCATCAAAAAAAATTTCCATACCTCTTTCATTATTTGTAGCAAATTTTTCTGCATACTTAGGGATTATACGTAACATATCATCATATACTCGAAATACCGGAAATTCTATTTTAGTTTCGAAAGAAAACCCCCTAAACGTATAATCTAACCCTTTAAAAGAAACTGATACTCTGTTTTTTTGCAAAAAGAGTAGAATATTATCTACAGCTACAGATGTTGCTTTATAATAGTAAAATGTTGCTGATACAAACATAATACATGCAACCAAAATTACATACAGCAGGTATTTAATCTTCATTATTGGTCAATAAAATATTTCGCCCTTCTTTTGGCACTGTTATTACAATACCATCCATATCTTGAGTTAAAATTATTTGACACCCTAATCTGGAAGTACTTGTAAGACCAAAAGCTAAATCCAATAAATCCTCCTCTTCTTCAGAAGATTCAGGTAATTTCCCATACCAGTTATCTTCGATAATAACATGACACGTAGAACAAGCGAGAGAAGACTCACAAGAACCTTCTAAAGGAATATCATTTTTCTTTGCAAGAGTGAGAATACTTTCTCCTTCTTGTCCCACACACTCCTTTCTAGTACCATCAGGCAAAATAAAAACTACATTTATCATACATAAATAAAAATTAAACAATACTAAGGGTCACAATCATTGTTCATGTAACGTATTATACGCTCCTTTATAATATTGGAAGTAAGAGCCTCAATTTTCTCGCGTATAAATGACACCTCCGACATAAGTGTTGAATCCCTAATAACCTGTTCAGCTAATATCAGACTCTCACAAATCTCATCATACAAGTTATTATCAATATAATCCCTTTCGTCACATAAAAGGTTTTTTATGTTATCCACAAATAATTTTAAATCCGATTTATGAGAAAACAAGACCTTTTTATTATTTATACCACTATCAACAGAAACCATATCCGATAATTCATCCTCTGACAAAGAAGATGTTTTAATAATATCTTCTATTGTTTCGTGAGTATCTTCATTATAAGCACTTATCTGCAATATAGCATTCTCATCTACTTTAAATATAACTTTTATCTTTGATTTATATTTAGGATAATTCTCTCCTGTATTACTGATCTTGATTTTTAAAGTTCCCAAGAATTTCATGTGAGGCAAAGTCACATACTGTTGTTCTCCCTGCCATATATTTAAAACTATATAGCGCTGATTGTCAGCATAATTTGTAAATATTTCAGAACACTCACAGGGAATAGGGGTGTTACGGGCTATCATAATCGACATAATAGAATTAATTGTCTCGATACCCAACGATAAGGGAATAACTTCTGCAAGAATATTACCAGTAGCGTAAACTATATTATGAGCATGTATTGCAGCCCCTCGAACAACAATCATGTCTGGTTCTGATAAAAATATAACTTTGTTATACCTCTGGCTTACCTTATGTTGTAAGTATTTACTCTTCGTACTTCCACCCACAAGAAGCACCGCATCTATCTTGGAAAAGCAACCAACATCTTTTAGCGTATTATCCATAATAGTAAAAGTTTTCTCAATATAAGAGTCAAATATACCTTTTAAAACGTTATTCGGTAGCAGTCCCTCTTCACTAGATTGGTCAAAATTCTCTTTCACTTTACGCGCAAGATCATATAAATCACTATTTGTGTTCTTAAAATTATCTTTAATATAATCTGCGATTTCTTTATCTATATCATCTCCACCGAGGAAATTATCCCCTCCTGTTCCTATGACATCCAGAATGCCATCGCTAATCTTTATCACAGAAACGTCAAAAGTCCCTCCCCCAAAATCGTAAACTGCACATATTTTTCCATTTCCCAGAGATTTATCAATACCATACGCAACCAGCGAAGCAGTTGGTTCATTGAGTAGTCTAATTAAATCAATATGTGCTACTTTTGATGCATCCTGAATGGTCTTTCGTGCATAATGATCAAAATATGCAGGAACGGTAATAACAGCTTTTTGTACCTCCTGATTCAGATATACTTTAGCCTGCGTAACAAGATAAGATAATATCTTTGCAACAATGTTTACATACATGTATTCTCTAGACTCTGAATCATAAAACACAGGACATCCATCTACTATCTTAAACCTCATATCCGTAAAGTGGGATAATAATTCCGGTGTCTGTGAAGTTATAAAACGTTTTACTGATCTAATATAGTTCTTCTGACTATACCCTACCTGGATTATACCCTCATCATCAATAAACACACAGGACGGGAGAGATAAATTACCGTTTTGATCAGAGATAACATGTGCTCTGATGCCATCATAAAAAGCAACTAGGGAATTTGTTGTGCCAAAATCTATCCCTAATACAAATCCATTATAAGATTTTTCATTCTCAGGCTCAGTGATCTGTATCAGTGTCATAAATCAATTTGTATAAGAAACGTAATTTTACAAATATAGATGCTAACAATTCATGGTTTTTTTCTTCCCCTTTACAATTTTCATCAAATAAATCAGCATTTTTTCTATACATTACTCTTAGCATATTTAGATCTCTTGCTTCTGCATTCAATTCCTTAAACGTCAAAATCTCAGCAAAAACCCCTGTGTATTTACTCAAAACCTCGTCCGAATAATCAACATCCAATATATCCAATATACATTGAGCCCTTTTTATATCATTTAACAGTACATTATAACCTTCGTTGATGAATAGAATAACCTTTTGAAAAAAAATCTTCTCTTGTTTCAGTGAAAACCTATCAGGATGATATCTTTTTTGCAATTTAGTATAAGCATTGTCAAGTCGCTCAAGATTAATATGAAACCTCAGATCCAAACCAAAGAGAGTAAAATAATCTTGCTTAAAAAAAGCTTTCTCCACAACCGCATCTACCACTTTCATTAGGATTAACAAACACAAAACCTTCTGTTAATTCCTGGCATACATAATCAATTTTTGCACCAGAAATCATAAAGAAAGTCTTCCCATCAATAAATATCTTAACTTGCATATTTGTCTCAGAATCTACAAACAAAAACACCTCATCATCACTTCTGAGTCCGTATACATACTCTATTTTATACTGATTACCAGCACATCCACTATTCACTACTTTTACTCTAATACCTAGAACTAATTTCTCTGACTGAAGAGCAAATTTGCGCAACAACAGATCACACATCGCTTTTACTGCATCAGCTGTCACTGTAACAGGTATACGATCTCCAGGCAATAACATCTCACCCACATGATCCTTAACATCCACATCTGGATTAGCCAGAAAGTCATCATTCAAATGCTTTTTATTAATCACATAAGCATCTAACATCCTCTACCCCTGATCAAGGGTAGAAGACTCGACATCAGATTCCCCCGATTTCTGTTGATTCTTCCTTTTATAATCATCAACCGCTGCTTTTATCGCATCTTGAGCAAGAACAGAACAGTGCCTCTTCACAGGAGGCAATTCCAACTCTTCAGCGATCTGTGCATTTGTAATCAATAGGGCATCCTGTATATCACGTCCCTTTATATATTGGGTTGCCATAGAACTGGATGCAATTGCTGAACCACATCCATATGTTTTAAATTTAACATCAACAATCTTCCCATCATCTCCAACTTCGATTTGTAACTTCATGACATCTCCACAAGCAGGAGCTCCTACTAATCCAGTACCAACGCGACTAGACGTCTCGTCTAAAGAACCAACATTCTCTGGATTTTCATAAATTTCTATAACTTTTTTACTATAAGACATATAAATCCCTCCTTCAATCTTCAATCCATTCTACCTTATTAGGATCAATCCCTTTCTGAACCATATCCCACAAAGGACTCATATCCAACAATCTTTGTATCTTATTTATCACCAAATCAGACACCGTATTTACTTCATCCATATTATTAAACCTACCAATAGAAAATCGCACCGATGAATGAGCAACTATATCATCTCTACCAATAGCCTTTAATACATATGATGGCTCTAAAGACGCAGAAGTACACGCGGAACCAGAGCTTAAAGCAATATCCTTCAATGCCATCATTATAGATTCTCCTTCAACATAAGGGAAACTCAGATTTAGAATACCACAGACCATGGAATTCAGATCTCCGTTTAATATAACATACGGCAACCCCTTCTTAATATTCTTATATAAGGAATCACGCATATTTTTTATCCTATCCCGTTCTGACTGACCATTCTCAAAAATCAATTCTGTGGCTCTTCCTAATCCTGCAACAAGAGCAGTAGGTACTGTTCCCGAACGCGTAGCTCTTTCTTGTCCTCCTCCAAAAAAAATTGGTTTTAAACGAACCCGTCTAGAAGTCTTCCTTATATATAAAGCACCAATTCCCATAGGACCATATATTTTATGTCCCGATATACTCAGAAGATCTATATTCATTTTTTCAACATCAAGATCAATCTTCCCAAAAGCTTGAGCAGCGTCAGAATGAAAGAAAACATCATGTTTCCGACACAGAGCCCCAACTGAAACCAAATCTTGTATTATCCCAATCTCATTATTCACAGCCATGACAGATATAAGAAGAGTATCAGATCTTATAGATCTCTCCAATTCATCTATATCTATAAAACCTTTCTCATTCACTTTCAAGTATGTTACAGAATACCCACTACTAGACTCTAGATCCCTAAGAACATCCAGGACTGCTTTATGTTCTGTTTGAACAGTAATTATGTGCTTCTTCTCAGGGAAAAATTTCGCTAACCCTCTAATAGCTAGATTATTAGACTCGGTAGCACCTGAAGTAAAAATTATTTCCTTGGGTTGAGCAGATATATATGAAGCTATTTTCGAACGAGCATCTTCAACTATATTCTCAGCACGCCAACCATAAGCATGGTTCCGAGAGTGCATATTCGACGGATAAGAATACACAAATTTCATAACTTCTAAAACTTCTGGATCTAAATGAGTGGTCGCTGCATTGTCAAAATATATCTTATTTTCTACCAATTGATCTCCGCGCATACTATAGAACCAAATAAATTTAATTATATCACCCTGAAAACAAGGTATCAAGATAATCAAAATATTTAAAATCACAATGAATCAATATGTTTAATTCTAAGCAAAATAAAAAAAATTCTCCTATACTCCTAACGATAACCAACTCTCTGATCAAATAACAACCAGTTGTCCCGTATACAGATTTAACAAAATATTAACCATCACATTTGATGCGTATGACTATTAATTAATTTATTGTAGCTCTAGAGAGGTTATCTAGAGCTAACGTAATTTTTTTCCTACATCAAATATACAACACCAGGTAATAAAAAATATACTTTTCATGTGCAAAAAATGATTAACCCTTAACAAAGTTAGTCTTATGCAAGATCTAAATGATGCAGACGAACAAGTATTCTGCGAAGCAACAAAGAACCTTATGATAGAAAAACTTAACAGATATAAAATATATCTCTCTGATATAAACATGGAATTTACCAGGGGACATACCTTAGATAACATTGAAGATTTTTCACATTTTAATGTTTCTGATGAATCCGTTATAGCAATAAGCGCTAATAAAGACTTGAAAGATGCTTTTCTTTTAAACAATGCTCAAATCTCACAAAGTTCTGCATCAGATAATTTGTCAATAAAAAACACTATTTTTCAAGAATTTATAGACGAATTGATGCAAATTATTTGTCATTCTGCTAAGTATGTGCTAGATGTAAATATACTAAAGAATATTTTTCATAGTGCTCCAAGTAAATTGATTCTTAGTAACAGAAAAGGACTACTATTAAATATTTCAGCCAACTCTGTTACTTCAAAGCCTTCCAAAGCACTGCATATAGCCTTATTCTTTCTGAATGGAATTCCCGGAATGTTGTCAAAAGAGAGTACCCCTCATAGACAGATCACACGAAATAGAGTAAACGATATAAAATTAAAATTCGCTGCAGTATTAAGACTACCAGTAGAAAATATATCTTTTTTGAAAAAAATAAAAACGAAACAGGAAATATCTTTACCTATTAATGCGTTAGATAACATAGAGTGTATGCTAGAAAACAGCAAAATAGGTGTAGGAACATTAGGGTCAGTTAACGATAGACCTGCTATCCAGATCAAATCATTATCAGGAGGAAAAACATGTCATATACAGAAATAATCGTATTATCCCTATGCTTTCTAATACTTGTGTTGTCCCTGAGGATGTCTTACTTTCTCAGCAAAAGAAAAATGTCTTCTGTTAGAGATGCGAATGAAATACTAAAGAAAAACACTGCTCTTTCCCAAAAAATATCTAAAAGCATTGATGACGTTTGCAAGATAAAAGAGGAAATCAGCGAATTATTAAACAAAATAACCCCTTCTAAACTTGAGCTGGAAAAATCTATAGAAACTTCTCAAGAATCAGTAGACGACCTGAAATATCTACTACAAAGAGCCGAGAAGTGCCTGGACATGCTCGAACAGGTTCCATTGTACAATAAGAAACCCCCTCGCAGTCAAACAACCAAAACTTTTAAAGACCTTATGTCGGAAGTGATGGTTGATTAACATAACAAGGGTTAATCAAAATGTTATAAGCTTTTAAATAATTTCGTAACCCAGACCATGGGAGAAATAATTAGAATAACTATTTCTCTGACCTATATCTTCAAAACAGTTATTCAACTCAACAAGTTCTTGTTGTTCTTGAGATACCTCTTCCGGTGGAGAAAAAGTATCTCCTGATACAAAACTTGAAGTCCCATTATACGTCTCCACAATCTCTGATATTAAAGTTAACTCCTGACTTTCTTCCTGCTCCGATAAAACAACCAGATCAATCCCTACACCCAGAATATCGTCTTCTACTTTTCCTGATAACACCCTTAAATTATCATCAGACGATTCTGGTTTTATCAATAACAGTTCGGCATTCCTTTCGTACACCTCCTCTTGTCCTAATGATTTACTCTCACCCTTTATCTTCTCCAGAACCAACTCTGTATATTCCTTTGCTCTTTTTGATGGCGAATCGCATATTTCTATGATTTTTAACGGCAATTGCAATTCATCAATATCATTACTTTCCTCTTGTCTATCAACAGATATTACATCATCTAATCCGATTTCTACTCTATCTGAACCGCATTCAGGTTCCTCATCATATAAACAATAATAAAGAACCCCTCCCATCAGCATAATAGCTAAACAAATTCCAATAACAGGCATAACTCTTAACAGTAATATAAATGCTGAATTCTACATCATTCATGAAATATACTCAAGCTCTATATTGAGAAAGAAAGTTACAACACACATGTAATATTCAGATTTTACCCTTTTGTTGATGGATCTATCACAACAAAATACAAAAAGATATACTTCAAAATTTCGTATAAGTAGTGTATCGTAAAATTTAAATAACCATATACTACTCATGGATACTATATTTGCTTTATCTACACTTTTTGGAAGATCTGGGATAGCAGTTATTAGAATATCAGGATCAGACTCCTTAAAAACAAAAAAGATATTCTCTATCCAGAATAAATTAGAACATAGAGTCTCAAAATTATGCAAACTCTTCTCCACTGATGGAAGTATGTTAGATCAAGCACTAGTTATATACTTTCAATCCCCAAATAGCTTCACAGGAGAAGATGTTATTGAATTACACCTTCATGGAAGTATTGCAGTAATAAACGAAGCAACAAATCACCTAAAAAGGCATTTTAGAATTGCAGAACCAGGAGAATTCACACGCAGAGCATTTGAAAACTCCAAAATTGATTTATTGGAATGCGAAGGGCTAATAGATTTATTAAATGCAGAAACAACTGTTCAATTAAAACAAGCCGTATATCATCATAGTGGTCAAGCAAGCAAAGCATATGCTGAATGGAGAAAACAACTAATCAACATATTAGCACTTATAGAAAGTAATTTAGATTTTCCAGAAGAAGATATACCTACCGAAACACTAGCCCTAGTGTTATCTCAAATTCAAAACCTTACAGAATCTATGAGAGACTCACTTGAAAAATATTGTAAAGTCCATGCTATAAGAGATGGCATTAAAATTTCCATATTAGGAGCTCCAAACACAGGAAAATCATCATTGTTTAATGCTATTATTCAGCGTGACAGCGCAATAGTATCTGATATTCCTGGTACTACACGAGATATTATTGAAAAATTCCTACAAATCAAAGGATTCCCTGTATATCTATATGATACAGCAGGCATTAGAAAAACCCTAGAACCCATAGAACAAATGGGGGTTCTAAGGGCAAAACAACAAGCAGAAGAATCCAATATAGTAATTGCAGTAAGTTCCACAGATAACTCAATGATAGATATCAATCATTACCGTAATAACAATATACATATAATAAAAGTAATCAATAAAATTGATCTAGCAGAACCATTATGTGATGATTCCTATTTGCCAATATCTATCAAAAATAACATTGGCATAGATTCTCTTATAGATCGTATAACAAGTATAATAAACACAGAGTATATTTTTCAAGAACCACCAATTATTACCAGAGAACGTCATAAACAATTAATATTTCAGGCATCTCTACACCTGAAAGAATCAACCAAAAATATACATACTGTAGAAATATTTGCAGAAAACATACGACAAACTTTAAACAAGATTAGTGGCATATTAGGAAATATTACTGTTGATGATATATTAAATGAAATATTTTCCTCATTTTGCATCGGTAAATAAACATCCTGTGCAACTACATTGAGGTTACATAATATGAAATGGATTTGTAATTGATTAATCAGAAGTCATGATTAGGATTAACAATACCGGCAATTGTAACGATTCTATTGAATTTATTTATCTTTATACCGAATAGTCTATAAAATGTCAGTGGTTTATTACAAATCTTCTTATAGCTTAGTCATCATTCTATTCATATGTTGATATTATTCAATCATATACTAGACCTCCTGTAATTTCACAGGAGGTCTAGTACTTTCTATTTTCTATCTACCCAAAAATTCTACACCTTCCATATCCTGTGACACTTCAGATGTTACTAATACTTCTCCAAGAGTAACACTTTGTAGATCTTCCGTTTTGACGAACTTACCTTCATCTACAGGATGAACTGTTGAATCCAGTAAATCAGACAGCTCTGGCTTTGTCTGAGCCAAACAAGCTCGTGATGGAATCGCTTCCAATTGTTTTTTTTCTGATCTTTGAATCTCTATCGCTTGATTATACATTGCAAGAAGTTGTGCTTGTATAATTTTCATATCAAATCCTGAATCGATAAAAAATACTAGATATACACAACTGTGGTATTTCAACACTTTATTTATAATTTTTTCCCATCTTCCTTGAATATTAGAAATGTCATACTCTTTAATACATTTAATATCTTTAATTCTATATTGTTGCGCTATATAATCTTCCGCGTCACGACTATCCTGCATGAGTTCTATGAGCTCTTCTTTTAAAATTTTATACTGCTCCTCCAGCTGATCATAAGCTTCTTTTGAACAGGGATATTTTCTAAATAAAACCTGATAACTGCCATATAACCCTTCTGAATGGATAAACTGTTCAAGTAAAACCGGATAAGTGGTATGTACCATGTATAGATCCTCTCTTTTTGCAATCGCTATTGCACGCAGAAGCTCATCATCACTAAACTGTAGGTCATTAAAATAATGTATAACCCATAACATGTTATCCCCCTCCTCTGTTCCACGCTTTTGCCAAGCATCACTTAGCAAACACATGTTCTTACGTACCCTTTGTATATCTTGATTTAACTTCTCATCTAAAACACTTGCAATATCTGATGAACGGGTCAAAAGAATATATTTGTTGTTTACAAAACTTTCTAGCTGTTTTATATACTTGCATATTACCTCCACCAATTGTGAAACCTGCCCTAAACCTTTCTGTTTGTTATATTCGTCCAAAACCGCTAATTTCAGAGCAATATGTTCTGGATTTCTATAATAAGGTTCTGCAAAAGAGGACATTACATACTCATATTTCATTAATTCTATTTCATGATCCATCAGATCATTCTTTATGCAAGAAGCAAGAACTGGAGTATCCGGACAGGATTTATCGCACTCAAATTCAGTATTTGACAAAAAGGAGCGATTACCATAGATTGCAGAAAAGTGAAACCCATACAGATTTCCAGGGATCCAAGACTTATCACTCTGCGACGGTATAAAAATACCATCTGACCCAGTTAGAGTATGTTTTCTTATACCATCTAGGAAGGATGTCGGGAAACTTTGTTCTGACGAGAACATAACCTTCTGGAACATTCTTATTATATAATCCGATAACCTGTTATGCTTTAAATATTCAGCAGATACTTTAATATTAGAAAAAAAATTGTTCTTCACAGATAAACATGACAACATAGCAGATGTATCATATACTGCTTCCCCCTTATGCTTTATTATACTAAAATCCTTTGCGTTCAGATTTATGTCCCTATCAGGTAAGGAATCTATTCTCTTAAGATGATATGATAATGCACTAGCTTTGTTACCACTAGGTATTATAGGCCACGACAATGTAACATTAAAATCTATACATAACATTCTTGCTGTTTTTTTATTATGATGAAACCCCTTTTGTAGTGCTACAATTTTAGACAAATCTATCATATTTGCAATAAGCCTTTCCATCATCAACTTCTTCTTAGAATCACAATCCCTAAGGTAATCATATTCTGCTTGACGAAATCTTTCATACATCTCGATATACAGATCATATGCTGATATTTTGTTTCCACTATTATCACCCCTAATATATTCTACACCCGATTTTTTTAAGAAGTCACGTAAATCCAGAATGTCCACCAATCGTCTATTGGGAGATGTTCGATCTTGGAATAACGAGGGTAAGTACCTTACTTGTGTTGCAGATATGGTATTTTTATCAAGTAATAATTTTACTTTTGGATATTCATGTTTCCTGGCCCATTGTGCATGATCTACCAATTGAGCTATATATTTATCCGGTATAGGAAAAATAGCGGTAGAACGCGCACGAAAAGAAATCCACACATGAAATAAATATATGTCGTGAATAGTACTATGCATGTTTAAATTTTTACTTATTTATAGAAAATATATTATATATAATAGTATAAAAAAATAATTTTGAACACCTATTTTATCCTATAACACCAAATAATATACAAGAATCCCTGATACCTGTTATAATATATAAAAATTCCTGATACCTGTTATAATATTCAACAATATAATAAATTTATTTTCTGTTGACATAAGGAAAAGCAAAGTAGTCACAGAAGAATTTGTCGAAAGAGTATTGTTTACTTGATAATTCTAGAAGAATGAAGTTATTTGTAATCTCAAGAGATAAAAAATAAATATTCTTGAACTCCATACAAATATCGTAATTTATTTTTTATACAATACATGTTACAATTGGGACGTTTAATAAACAGGTTCTGGGGTTGTAGTTCAGTTGGTTAGAACATCCCGCTCATAACGGGCAGGTCGTGGGTTCGAGTCCCACCCACCCCACTTTGGTTTGTGATTTATGGCGTTAAATATTGTGTTTATGGGGTCGCCCAGCTTTGCGGTTCCCAGTCTAAAATTTTTGCACAACAGTAATGACATTAATGTTGTTGCTGTATGCACTCAACCTCCTAAAGCTCAGGGAAGAAAAAAGATGATTACCCCAACAATCATACATAAACTTGCTGATGATCTGAATATTACTGTAATTCACGACTTCAAAAACTTATATACAATACCTGATCTTGACTTCATAGCTGTGGTAGCCTATGGAATGTTCTTACCCAGTGAAATACTGTCATTACCTAAATATTCATCTTTGAATGTCCATCCATCACTCTTACCTAAATTAAGAGGGCCCGCCCCAATACAGTATGCCCTACTGAATAATCATCAGTATACAGGAGTATCAATTATCAAACTTATAGAAAAAATGGATGCTGGCGATATACTGCTTCAAGAACGATTAAATATCAAAATACAAGATAGATACTCAGATCTAGAAAATAAATTATCAGAAATGGGAGCAGAATTATTGCTAAGAGCATTAAAAGAATATTCGAATATAACTCCTAGAAAACAAGATCATAAAAATGTTTCTTTCTCACATAAAATACAGGATATCCAAATAGATTGGTTACATGATAACGTACTCACAGTCTATAATAAAGTACGAGCTTTCGATGGTGCAAAGTGCATGGTTCAAGATTATCAGGTCAAAATTGTGAGCGCCAATATTATCACTGATAACACTACCAATAAAGTCGCCCCTGGTAAAATCTTAGACGCAAAATATATTAAATGTCTTGATGGACTAATAGAACCTATAACTATCCTACCTGCAGGAAAAAAAGTTATGCCATTCCAAGATTTCCTACGAGGAATAAAATGTTAATCAATTATCGTCTAACTTCTCTTTCTCATATGCAACCATAATATTCTTCTACCTCTTCTTCCATGTTGTCCATCTACATAATCTATTACTTCTAATTCATATATACAAATCAATTAACTCTTGCAGAAAAAAGATTATTCCCATAACTATGTTCTACAGCATTGCAATACTAAAAACCTAAAGAAAGAGCAAAAACTTGTACACAAACACTTTTCCCATTTCAATAAGTACGTTGTTTAGTACCTAAAGCGACCGCCGGAACATTTCGCAAATTATCCGGAATGTCATCAGAATAAAAAGTTCTAATATTTAACTTCAATAAACTGATCAATTTAACATGAACACTCTGCAAATTTTTCGTCCCAACATCACCACTCCTGTCTACTAAACAGCCTTCAATACACATATTCAAATTCAACCCAAGACTATGTAAATAATTTATCATTTCTATCGAAGTACCAGCGGTAGTCACAACATCCTCTATAATAACGCAATTGCTGTTTGGTTTTATTTGAAAGCCTCTTTTTTCAAGAGAAAACTTCTTATCAATACGTTCACAAAAAACAAAGTTAGATCCAATCTGTCTAGCAACTTCATAACCAATGATTAGCCCCCCTACTGCTGGAGAAATGACATAATGAACATCCTGTATATTGACAGAAGTATGAATCTCCCTGATAATATTCGATGCTAACAATTGCACATTCTGAGATTTCTCTAACACTCTTGCGCATTGCACAAAATAATCACTATGCAAACCTGAAGATAATATAAAATGACCATGTAGCACAGCACCAGAGTTCAGAAAAAGATTATAAATATTATCACTACTCATTCTATTCCTACCGTTTAGCATATTATATACTATTCTTCAAAATCAGTACATAAATAAAAACTTTAATTCAACTTATATAAATAAAAATTATGTCTGTAGTAGAATCCCTATGTCGTCGTATAATGAAAATTTTCAACAGATACTCTTATTAACATATCAAATTAATACTAATTTAACAATATAGCAGTAGAACCACGCTTGATACAATTATAATGATCTGTTCCGTTATTAAATCACACCAAGATGTATAAAATTTCACAAAACAGAAAAAAATGCATAATAGCGATTCCTATACCTAACAAATACAACAGTGAGGAATTGTTATTTTCTGAAGGCCTGATTATAGGAAAACATGAAATCTGTAAAAAACTGAACAATAAACAAGATAAAATTACATATTCAATTAAAGAGTTAGAATATAACAACATCTTTTTAGTAGCGGGTCTTACCGCCTTACAAACACTCATACGTGAAATGCCAAAAGTCACAAAGAATAACAACATAGTCAATAATATACTAGAATTCATCTCTAATAATTCTACCCTGGACGAAAATGATTCACACACTCAAGAACTACTCAACATCACCGTTAATGATCTAGATGTGATTGCAAAAAATTACCTAGATACTCAAAAATATCAGGAACTCATGCAGACCATTACACAAGCATTAAATAAGCTATCTAACAACCTGCAAAAAACCTTCGATAGTCAACAGATTCCTGATGAAATAAAATTGGTTAAGAAAGACAGCAAAATGTACTACTTAACCAGAGAAAGACTCGAAATAATCTTTTCATTTTTCCTAAAATATGAAGAGGAACTTATATCTCAAGAACAATATTCTTCAAAAATAACAATTTTTAAACCTGCTTTCATTCAAACACTTGATGCAAAAATTCCCACACTACTAGAAGGAGTAAACATTATATACATATATGGAGATTATGGAAATATCGCTCCTCCTGGAATTCCTCCAAATGGAATCAGATTCTACACTGAAAGAAGAATAATAGAATATCACAATAAGCTAAAAAACAATGAATTAGGACTTATAGCAACCTGTGGAGGAATTCAAAAAGTGTTATACCAACTATTCCCTGAAACACTGCAGAAAGCAAATTATATACCGCAAAAGCGCCGAAAACTTGATTATGACGAAAATAACACAACACAAATCCACATACAACAAACAGAATCTTTGAAAAATGAAGATGGGAAAGTGTTTCAACATTGTTATGATATGTCAAAGAAGGAACATGATAGAAAAATACGAGGAAGAGTTATGTTTAGCAGAGGAATTGATAACAACACAAAAGCGATATATATCAATAAACTTAAAGATATATTTGGTCAGGATAATTTTAATACAGAAGACTATACTGTCAATCTACCACCATGCGAACATAACCAATCAGCTATAACGACAGTAGAAAACATACAAAAAACACAAGATGAAAATCCTCATATAATATTTATAGTTCACCATGATTATGCTCAGCCCTCTACCGACCTTAGGCAAAAATTATCGTTGTTACAAATCAAAAAATTAACTAGAATGGTTAATTCTAATCATGATAGTTATCCTCGATACCGAAACGCTTCACCGATCTTAGATAAAGATCATTGTATAATTGAAGGATTTATAAACTTAAAAACAAACATAACGGCATTCCAATGCCATTTTGACGGTTTAGAAATAGTGCAATTTAACAATAACAGTCAATTAAAACAAAAAGATGCTAACTCTATAGGATACGATGCGAATAAGGATACAAGGAGCAAAAAAATCTCATTTGCTTCACAAGTCACAAACACCAATAACGGGTTGATAGCTATAATACAAGGGGCAACTCCTCATAATTTATTACAGGATCAAAAAGTTGATGATAAGTCTGATCATACACAAGAGAAGCCTTGCACAAGCAACAAATCCAGCGCACCATCAGGCTTAGTCTCCCCACTATTAACAGAAGTCAACTATACTACTAATATATCACAGTATATCACTAGAAATTAATAATACACTCCTGCTCTTAAAAGAGTATCACATATAAACATCTCAGAGAAATAGTATTCTTTCCCTTTCTCTGAACCTGATATTCCCATTCTAGCTTAACTATCATCATTACAGAAGGAGTAATAGAATTTCGATAACTTTTCTGCTTCCTTCACAACCTATGCTTCTTTCTGAGATGCTATAGAAATAAACTTTAAAATACATTTCATTCAAAATTCAGATATTTATATGATTCAGAGATTATCCCTTCTAGATAGATATCCAAACTTAAAGTTGAAAGCAGAAATATTCTTCTTTCGAAATCATTTATATTGGTATAAAAGGCATTGGATAGGGTATTTAGAAAAATATCTCTTCTCCATACTAACAATCATCACCATGATAAAAGTAAAACTTTATAAAACCCTCTTCAAAACAACATCGTATCTTTAATATCCCAACAGAATTATTTTCACAAAGCTTTATACTACCCTTTAATTCCATGATATTCTTGTATCATCAATACCCAGTAACTTTATCTCCTTAAGCTAGTTGTTAATAATATTCTTATAAGTAGAAATCACTGAATTCATACCAGCAAATATACTTTCTACAAACAAGGCATGCCCTACAGAAACCTCTCTGGGATTTAGATCTTTTATTAAATCACTCAAATTTGATGTATTCAATCCATGACCTAAATGAACTTTTACTGATTTACCTTTCGTATAATCTACAAAAGGTTTCATTGATTCTCTTATATAGCTATATCTTTTCCCTTCTGATAATTCAGAGTACTCTGTAGTATTAAATTCAACATAATCAACATTCAAATCAGATACAATATCAATTGTTTCATAACAAAAATCGACAAAAAAACCCATTTCACAAGAGGAAAAAGACTTCATATATTCAACAATGGCACGATACATGGATCCAATCCCGTTCTTAGAAAAACCTCTTTCTGTTGTTCTTTCTTGTTCCCTGCACGGTACAAATAGTATCCGATCAACATCACTGCGTACCACAGCATCTATAACATTCTGATCTATATCAGTTTCAACATTTATTATTATTTGCTTGCCAAACACATTTCGCAACAAATCTATATCCGATAAAAGAATATGCCGAAAATCCCGCCTAGGATGCATAGTGATAGATCTAATCCCCAGCCTTAATAAAGACTCAACAAAGGATACTAGAGATGGATAATCGAAACCACGAGAATTCCGCAACAAGGCTAGTTTATCAATATTGACACTAAGCTCAACCATCCATTACACTCTCATCCTCTTTTTGAGACGCATTATTATTCTGTGAATTAGCATCATTCTTACTGGAATCTTCAAACTTGTTATTGTTGTGTTTTTTTCTATAATACCTTCCTGATCCTTTGTTATGATGGTTATTAGAAGAGAGAGCCTTCATGAAGCTAGAAGGTATCTTTTCACTTTCAGACACACGACCAGATATAAAAGACCTAGTGACCAATATATCGGAATCTGAAGATATTTTAATAACAAAAAAATTACTCCCTTCTGTAGGCAATGATTTAATCACTCCAACAATACCCGATACAGAAAGCACTTTATCCCCAGAATTCAAGGAATCCAACATCTGATTATGAGTCTTCAGTTTCTTCTGTTGCGGTCTAATGACTAAAAAATAAAAGACGGCAAATATTATTACAAAAGGAATAAAGCTATAATACATTGGAGACTGTTGGGAAGCAACAACCGCTTCTTCAGTAGCATGCGCGATAAGCATAGTATTATAATACATTCAATTAAAATAGTCTTTAGAGTACAGTACAAAATCATTTATGTCAAGAGTATTCTATGCAAATAAAGGTTTTGTAGGTTATAATGTAGGTTAACGATCGTTTCTATTTATATATTATTTTGTATATTACTAATTATGAGTGTCAACTTAGACAATGTTTTTTCTACATGGAATCGTGGAAAGGAGTTCTTATGCACAGAATATCCCCTGATGGCTGGAGCTATGAGTTGGATTTCAGACAGTAACTTTGTGATAGATGTATCTAAAGCAAAAGGATTTGGTGTATTAGCATCTAGTACAATGGATGTTGAGGAATTGGATCGAGAAATTAAAAATATCAAAAATTCATTGAAGGACTCAAAATTTGGAGTAAATCTAATCATGGCTCATCCAAAAATAGAAAAATTCATAGATATTTGTATCAATAACTCTGTCAGCCACATAATACTTGCTAGTGGTCTGCCAACAAAGGGCATGATTTCAAGAATAAAAGAAGCTAAAATAAAAACTATTTCCTTTGCACCCAACCTTGTCGTAGCTAAAAGGCTGGTTAAAAATGGCATAGACGGTCTTATCATAGAAGGCATGGAGGCTGGAGGTCATATTGGGCCAACCTCTACTAATGTTATCGCGCAAGAAGTTCTCCCCACTATAAAAGAAGTGCCTGTTTTTGTAGCCGGAGGAATAGGAACAGGACATGCAATATCTCAGTATTTAAATATGGGTGCATGTGGGTGCCAAGTAGGTACATTGCTTGCGGCATCTAAAGAATCAAAAGCACATAACAATTTCAAGCAAGCATTAATCAAAGCTTCTGCCAAAGATGCTATTTCTTCTATACAATTCTATCCTAATCTCCCTGTGATTCCGGTACGTGCCTTGAAAAATCAATCCGTTGAGATATTCAACCAATATCAACATAAAGTAGCAAATGAAGTACAAAATGGAGAAATAACCGTCTATGAAGGACGAGTCAAAATTGAATATTTTTGGTCAGGTGCATTAAGAAAAGCAGTTATTGATGGTGATATTCAAAATGGCTCCGTAATGGCAGGGCAAATTGTATCAATGGTAAAACAAGAATTACCTATACGTATTATTTTTGATAAACTTATAGAAGAAGCTCAATCCTGTGTACATAGTGCTTCGTATATCAATGTTTGCTCTTGACAGTATGTTTTTTATGTTAGAGTATTATCTTTGTCTGAGTGATGCATGTGCCAATCGAGTCAGGACAGAAATGTAGCAGCTACAGTATCATTGTATCATGTCAGACATTTTCACTACTTGGTAGAGATGTACATTACTCTTTTTAACAAGTACCGCCCCTCTAAGTTCTGTGACGTAAAAGGACAGATGGTAGCCGTACAGGTGCTAAAAAATGCGATATCAAAAGACAGAATCAGTAGCGCTATCCTGTTACATGGTCATTATGGAGTTGGAAAAACATCTGTTGCTCGGATTATTTCAAAATCCGTAAACTGTCGCATGCGCAACAGTTCATCCGAACCCTGTAATAAATGCAAAAATTGCGATCTGATAAAAAAAGGCATCCATCCTGATATCATAGAAATTGACGCAGCAAGTAACACTAGTGTTGAGAACATAAAACAACTAGTAGATAACTCTCGGTATCTACCAACAATAGCACAATATAAAATTTATATTATAGATGAAGTACACATGTTGTCTAATAGTGCTTTTAATGCATTATTAAAAACTCTTGAAGAACCTCTACCTCATATAAAGTTCATATTGGCAACAACACATAAAAATAAAATTCCTTCAACAATTATTTCTCGATGTCAGCACTTTCATTTAACAAGGTTAAATTCTCAAGACATCATCAGTATATTAACTCAAGTAACGACTCAAGAAAACATCGTCTGTGAATCTAAAGCCTTACACCTAATAGCAAAAAACACTAAGGGTTCTGTACGTGATGCAATTTCTATCTTAGAACAGACATACTTGTATAATGAGATCATTACAGAAAACAACGTATACAAGATATTAGGATTAAACTCCGAAGATAATGTCGATGAACTAACACATAAAATACTCAATAATTCTGAACCAAAAGAAGTGTTGTCATTATTTAGAGAATTAATACACTCTTATGATCCTGTGGTGATTCTAGAGCAGGTATTGGATTCATTGTATAAATATATTTCGTCTAATCCTCAGGACTCTAAAACAAATCACATTCATATAATATGGAATACAATTCTACATGATTTACAATTACTCAAATACGCACCTTCAATCCATAACGCATCAGAAATGATTATATTAAAGGCATCGCTAATCACATCCCTGCCAACACCTGAAAATATTATAAGTGATTTTTATTCTTCTCAAAAAAAAAACCTTTAACCACCTCTGCACAGGAACATCCAGCAAATTATAAATCAAGCAAAAAACTTCCCTTCGAAAAGGCGACCTTGGAAGAAATCCGTAATCTTTCTATAAAACACAATCACAGTGATAAAAACGTACAAAGTTCTTTTCTGAATAACATATATATGTGGACTAAAGAACAAAGATCTGTTACATTTACAGTGCTCAGAGAAGTGGATGTGGTTACCAAGGAGTCCATTCAAAACTTTATGAATGTGATACTAGATGATTGTGTTAGTATATCATATTTGGTAGCGTTTGATGAATATATAGATGCTATTCTGACTCACTTCCCTATGGCAAAAGTTATTATTTATCTCGTAGAATAAATGTTGTCTGATTATATCGAAGGTATCAGTGGTGTAGGTGATTCAACTGTAAAAATTAAGCTCTGTATACGTACTCTTAAGATCCGTGAATTAAAAATAGGTTCTGGGTTATGTATAGATGAAAAAACAAATACTGTTATTGTAGATAACTTTAAACTTGCCGTTGATACTCTACAGGGTACTATAATGTCTGAGAATAAAAATGCAATATCAGAGCAGTTGTCAACAGATACTATGAAGATTGCTCAAGATCTATTAGTTGATGTAATAAGCGGAAAACAACCTGATATTCCAAAACAAATATCTAACATCGGATCAAAAATAAATCCATCTTTATTTGAAAGTTTCTCCTCTAATGATGGTTTACTAAAATTAGAAATGTTCCATGATATGTCAATTAAATCTTTAGAAATATCTAAGGTTCTTGTTGGAGAAGACAATATTGGATTGACACCTGATCTAATAAAAGCATCGTATACTAATGCCCTTAATTCTTTTCAGGATGACCTCATGTCAGTTTTCACACGAAATCAGAAACAGTAGCAATACAATCCATGAAGTTCTACTCATATTTTTTAATGTCTTGAAGTATGCTAGTTAAAGGAAAAAAAGGAATCGTTCTAGGTGTTGCAAATAAGTGGTCTATCGCTTACAGTGTTGCAAAATTATTGCATAATGAAGGAGCTGAAATAATATTGACTTACGGCATACCACAACTTGAAAAAAGAGTAATAGATGTTTCTAAAGAGTTGAACAACTCTAAGATAATGTTTTATGATGCAGGAAATAATTCTTCGTCCTCTGAACTTGTTTCTGAAGTACAGAAATTTTATCCCTCAATAGATTTCATAGTTCATGCAATCGCTTTTTCTGATAAAAACGAACTAAAAGGTGAATACCATAATATCTCTCGAGATAACTTCAGTAACTCTATGAATATTTCCTGCTATTCTTTAATAGATCTAGCAAATGCATTTCAACCTCTTATGAAAAAAAATGGAGGTAGTATAGTTACTTTTTCATATTACGGAGGAGAAAAATTTGTTCCTAATTATAATGTTATGGGAACTTGTAAAGCTGCTTTAGAAAATATGGTAAAATATATGGCTTGTTCATTAGGTGGATATAATATAAGAATAAATGCTCTCTCCGCTGGTCCATTAAAAACTTTATCATCTTCTGGAATATCAAATTTTGGAAATATTTTAGATTGGGTGAAACAGAACAGCCCAATGCAACGTAATGTCTCAGCAGAAGAAGTCGCAAAAGTTGTTTTGTTTTTAATAAGTGATCTTTCTACAGGGATCACTGGAGAAGTCATTCATGTTGATTGTGGGTACAATGTTATTGGAGTACCTTTTAATCATCCTTGTAATACCTGAAAGATCAAATCATCAATAGATGCATGGTGATTTAATCTCATATAGAAGTCAAATAAAACTTAGTTTTCTATGATGCTATGCAAAGCATGGAATAGATAAGCTTGCCAAAGATTCTTATTTCTACCATCAAAAGATACAAATTATTTATCACATATCTAAGAAACTCTGTGCTAAAGCATAGGCTCTCTTCATATTAATAATATTATTATACCGCACACATAACAGCATATCATTGGTATTTATTTTGTTAGAAATGATACTCATCAAATAGATTAGAAACTCAAAAACTCATGTCATGATATATCATTGAAACCACTCTTACACAACTCTAAAGAGCCAAAATTCGTTAACCTATCCCTCAAAAACCAATAATAATTACTTCTTATACACATCCTTCCAGATTATCCTTTTCGCTTCGAGCATCAAGAAAAATAATACTACCAAAAATATAATCACTTTTAAACCTAAAGACTTTCTCTTCTCCATCTCAGGCTCAGCAACCCACTGTAGAAAATTCACAACATCATATGCCATATTTTCTATTGTTGCTTCAGTATCATCTTCATAATCTACCAAACCATAGGCCAAAGGAGGAGTCATAGCTAAAGCCCCTGTCGCAAAGTATGGATTAGAATATAAACCCGTCAAATCATCAGGCTCAGTACTAGCATACCCCGTCAACAACGAGTATACATAATCAGCGCCTTTAGGTCGTGCCTTAATTATCAACGAGAGATCTGGTGGCAGAGCTCCATTGTTAGCGACCTTTGCAACTTCATCATTATCATAAGGAGACACAAAATAATCACTAGGTATAGCTGGTCTCTCAAACATTTCACCATTAGCATCTGGCCCATCTTCTACCATTGCTTGAGAGGATATTTGTTTTATCAAGTTTTCAGAGAACCCTACGTTTTCAAGATCCATATATCGAAGCCTTTTAACACCATGACACGCAGCACACACATCCCTATACACTATATACCCTCTGTACACCGCACCTCGATCAACTTTCCCAGTAATTCCGGCAAAAGGCCATTCATTTTGTACAAGCTTCTGACTAGAGGTTGCATGCAAATTATAAGAGAACAAATAAATTATAGCAAATACTAAACATGCCAGAGCTATACTTCTTGATTTAATCATTAATTGAGTCAGGCAAATAACACGGTTTTTCATACTTGGATATTAGAGGTAATATAACTAAAAAATGAGCAAAATATAACACAACTGCCAATCTACTAAGCGTAATATAAGGCTCCTCTGCAGGTTGACCCCCTAACCACATTAGAAAGAAGAAATTAGCAATAAATATACAAAACGCACTACGAAAGTAAGGCCTATATCTTCCACTTTTGATTTTTGAAAAATCTAGCCAAGGTAGCACAAACCATATGAACAGTGCTCCGAGCATTGCGATCACTCCACCTAATTTATTAGGAATAGCACGAAGTATCGCGTAAAAAGGCAAAAAGTACCACTCAGGAACAATATGCATAGGAGTAACTAACGGGTCCGCTTCTATGTAGTTATCAGGATGTCCAAGATAATTTGGTGCAAAAAATACAAACAAAAACAATACCAAAAAGAACAAGACTACCGTAACCATATCTTTTACTATATAATAAGGATAAAAAGGGATCTTATCTTTCTTTTCCACTTCAATACCAACTGGATTATTAGATCCAAACTGATGTAACCCAACTACATGCAACATACTCATACCAGCAATCAGGATTGGTATAAGAAAATGAAGAACAAAAAATCTGTTTAAAGTCGGATCATCCACAGAATAACCACCCCATACCCATACTACAAAAGCATCCCCCACAAAAGGTATTGCAGAAACAACACTAGTAATAACTGTTGCACCCCAGAAACTCATTTGCCCCCAAGGCAAAACGTAACCTAAAAACCCAGATGCCATCACCATAATATATAATACTACCCCTGTAAACCATAATAATTCTCTTGGGTTTTTATAGGAACCATAGTACATTCCTCTAAATATATGCACATATAACACTGAAAAAAACATCGACGCCCCAACAGCATGAGTATATCTTAGTAACCAACCATAGTTTACATCCCTCATTATAATTTCAACACTTTCAAAAGCATAACGTGTATCTGGCTTATAATGCATTGCCAGTAATACACCTGTTACTATTTGCACCAACAAAGATAAGAATGCCAGAACACCAAAATTCCACAAATAAGAAAGGTTTTTAGGGGCATAATAACCTTTCCCTACTGTATTATTAATTAAACTAAGAATAGGAATCCTGGTATCAATCCACTGATATATTCCTTTAGCATTTTTTACATTCTCAAATTTTTCTTTATAATTATCAGACATATATGCTCAAAATTAATACAAAAAACTATGATTCAGGAGAATCCAGACCTATTAACACATGATCATCATCTACAAAATAATAAGGAGGAACCTCTAAATTACGAGGAGCGGGACCCTTAACAATACGACCAAATTCATCATAATGAGAACCATGACAAGGACAGTACCAGCCTGAATAACCATCATAACCAAGACCTCCCTCTTTGGCTATTATGGGAACACAACCTAAGTGTGTGCATATACCTAATACTATTATCCACATTGGATTTTTATACCTTGATTCCGAGTGTACAGGATCCTGCAAACGCTTGAGAGGCAATATACTATCTTTATTCTCAATTTCTTCCGTTGTCCTGTGTTTTATAAAAACAGGCTTCCCTCTCCACTGGATTGTTTTTTCTTCACCTGGTGATATATCACGTAAATCAATTGTAACAGTAGACGCTGCTCTAACAGAGGACGAAGGAGCCATCGATAAAACACAAGGAGCCAGCATGAACATAGAACCAATACCTGCAAAAGCAGTTGCAGACAACACCATGAAATCACGCCTTTTATATTCTTTTGTCATAAACCTACCTATCGCATATATTCAGTTAATTTAAAATTTTGCCCGTGTACACAACAAGAAACTATCATTGTATAATAACTTATTTGTCAATTCAAGATTTATATTATCTCATTCTAACACAATTCAAATAACCATCGGTTTTTTGTGTTATTTGCAACTTATGCTAAATACAATATGTCACACTGTTATTTAAGGATATATGCTATAATTACTAGATTACTATTAATTTCATGAATTAATAATGAATTACGCCATTGAGCTGTATGCACTATTCTATTGTGGCATCCCCGTACTGACGTCATTGATTGTTTTACTTTTAAAAAAGCCAGTAAGTTTAGTATTACTATTAGGACCGTTGTTACTTTTTATAGTTACATTTACTGATCAAACACATTTAATAGGAGGAAATTTCCTTCTTGTTGAAAACGTGATAAATAACATTGACCTATCGTTTACTCTAGATGTCTTTGGTTACCAATTTATAAAAATAATAGGCTTATTATGGTTACCGGTCACATTATATTCTCTTTCATATTTCAAAAAGTATAATATCTATAAAGCACATAGATTCTTTATATTTACACCAATTTGCATATCATTGTCGCTGGCAATTGCTCTGTCTGGTAACTTGCTTACAATGTTTTTTTTCTATGAACTTCTGACATTTGCCAGTTATCCATTAGTATCTTTGGAAGGCACAGATGATGCTATAAAATCAGGAAGCAAGTATGTCACTCTATTAGCTGGAAGCTCAGTATCATTATTTCTCCCAGCAATTGTGATTGTAGCAAACCAGTATAATAATTTGAATTTCATCCCTCACATAAATAACGGTTTATCTGGTGTTTATATGTTGATAATCATGATCATGTTTCTATACGGTATTGCGAAATCTGCTATTTTTCCCTTACATGGTTGGTTACCTATCGCTATGGTCGCCCCAGCCCCTGTAAGTGCTCTATTACATGCAGTTGCAATTGTTAAAAGTGGTATATTTTGCCTTGTCAAAGTTTATTTCTACTTTTTCCTGCATAGTGATAATCTAAAAAATCAGAACAATCATATAACGGCAATATGCTGTTTTTCATGTATTATAGCAAGTGTATTTGCACTAAGAAGCACTAAGGTTAAAAAAATACTTGCCTATTCTACGGTCTCTCAACTAGCATATATGTCAATATCAATATCTCTATTGACGATAGGAGAATTCAAAGCAACTATGTTTTGTATGATGGCACATTCCTTTGCAAAAATTACGTTATTCCTATGTACTGGTAGCATGCAACAAAAAATGAATGTTTATGACATACACGATCTTAATGGAATCATAAAATATATGCCAATTACCAGTATCTTTTTTATAATTGGAGCATTGTCTATGATTGGTATCCCTTTAACCGCATCTATGTGGGCTAAAGAATATATTATTACCTATGCCCCCTTAGAAAAGTCTTTTTTTATTTCTACCATATTGGTTATATCAACAGTACTCAACGTAATGTATTTTATGCCCCTTATCTTAAGAATTATTTTCTCTAAGACATCAAGTAGAAAAAAAATTCAAACATGCGAAGCAGACTCATACATGTTATTGTCATACTCTTTTACAATTACCATGGTTGTAATCATGTTTTTTATTCCTAAAATGTTTATTCTAAAGCTCATAAACTGATAGGATATACTGGTTTACTTATCTCATTCATTGTGATATATTTCTCTGAATGGGAATACTGGTATGAGGGGGTAGGTGTCACCATTTTACGACTACAGACTTGTCTGTAAGTTAAAAAGCGTTGGAATTGGTAAGTGCTGTATCGTAACTATCAAAAACATAATCGCTCTATCTGAAATTTATGGAATATCCGGATTGGAAGAGCATTTAAGTTCGTTATTCTTGGAAATAGCAAATAAGTTCTATGCTTTTAGTTATAGATTATCCATTGATTCATTTGTTTTTATTATATCTCAAGAAACTAATGTTATCGAAATACACAGACTTTTAGAATCCTCCGCTATTGGAAAACAGAAGCGTTACATTAAATGCTCAATAGGAGTATCTGATTTTTCTCCAGAAAGTGACGTCGAAATATTGTACAGAACTCATATACTTTCTAAAATAGCCTTGAAAAACAATGTCTCTATTCTTTATGACGATCATACTAAGATGTTAGATGAAATTATGGAAAGAGACTATTATGCATTTATCGTGAAGCATAACGTCCTTGAATCATCTGTACAAACCTGGTACCAGCCAATAGTATCCACCAATGATGTCAAGACAAAGGTTTTCCACGAAGTTCTGGCACGTTTTCAATATAAAGGAAATATCTTGGAAAATACCAGTCAACTGATACGTAGTGCTGAAAGTTATGGTATCATACAAATGTTAGACACTTACATGTTACATAATGTCATAAAAACTCTGGAAGCTAACCCAAAAGTAAGATTGGCCTTCAATGTATCCGGACTAAGTATCAACGATGATGCCTGGTTAGATAACTTCGTAAATACATTAAAAAGAAACCCTTTCTCTCAAAGGGTAATTGTTGAAATCTCCGAAAGCACTCCAAGAGATAACATTCACGATTTAGCAAAACGTATAGAAATTATGAAGACTTCAAAATGTGAAGTTGCTATCGATGACTTTGGTATGGGACATTCGTCATTTCTTGATTTACAACACTTATCTATTGATTATCTAAAAATACATCATTCATTTACCAATGATCTTGCTAATAATGTAAAGAGTCAGAAAATATTGAAATCTCTTGTAAATCTTGCTCAAGCTTTTGATATAAAAACTATTGTTGAAAGAGTACAAAATGATGCTGATGGACAAATAATAATTAATTCAGGGGTAGACTATATACAGGGATTTGCATTCGGCAAACCTTCTGTGAGCTTGAAATGTTGAATTTTAGTTATATGTGTTTATCTAAATCAGTAGTTAATTACTGTTTTTTTGTATGTCATCATTAGAATCTAGACTTACTGAAAATGCAAAGGATTTGTTATCAGACACTACTATATATGCCGTTTCTTTAAAGCATAAGTACGTTATGGTTCCTCACCTATTGTATAAACTACTTAATGAAAAATCAGAAGTTTTACCAATTATAGAGGCATGTCTTATTAACTTAGATGATGTAAGGAAAATTATCATTAATGAAGTTAATAATATCGGAGATAAATCAAATTCTCCAGATCACCCTATTATGTCCTCGGATCTTATAAGGGTATTAAATAGTGCTTCAGATATCTCCAAAAAAAGAAACGAACAGTATATAACTGTAGAAATAATACTAGAAGGTTGTTTATTGCAGAATGATCTACCTGTGATAAAAAAATTGAACTCTATTTCACTTACTGCCAAGAAAGTTTCCGATATACAGCATAATACAAAACATTCTGCTTCTGCAAACGATATAAGTAAAATGAATAATCTAGCAAAATATACTGTGAATCTCACCCAACAAGTACGTGATAGTAAGTTAGATCCTATAATAGGTCGTTATGATGAAATTAGACAATTAATACAAATACTATCTAAAAAAAGCAAAAACAATCCCTTACTTATTGGAAATGCAGGAGTAGGAAAAACAGCAATTGTAGAAGGCCTGGCCTATAAAATAGTATATAAAGATGTTCCTAATCATTTATTGAATTCAGAGATTTTATCTCTTGATCTGGCACTGTTGCTTGCAGGAACAAAATTCAGAGGAGAATTTGAAGAACGCCTTAAGTCTGTTATTGAGGAATTAGAAAAATGTAACAACAAAATAATATTATTCATAGATGAATTACACACTATGATAGGAGCAGGTAATTCTGGTGAAGGAGGAGCAAGTGGGGCTAACTTTCTAAAACCTGCTTTGTCGCGAGGACTATGTTGTATTGGGGCTACAACACTTGATGAACATAGAAAATATATCGAGAAAGACTCAGCATTCGATCGTAGATTTCAACCTATACACGTAACCCAACCTTCTATACCTGATGCAATATCATGGTTAAGAGGCTTAAAAGAAAAATACGAAATACACCATGGTTTAAAAATCACTGATGTAGCAATTGTAGCTTCTGTAAATTTATCTGACCGATACATTACACATCGTTCATTACCAGATAAAGCAATAGACTTGATGGATGAAACAGCAAGTAAAGTAAAAATTGATCTTGATAACAAACCTGAGAAAGTTGATCTTCTTGAGAAAAGAATTATAAATTTGAAAGTCGAACGTTCTGCTCTAGTCAGAGATCTAGAAGAAGATGGGAAAAGTTCGTTTCAAGAACGTGTTGAGAATATTGATAAAGAATGTTCTGCTCTTGAAAAAGAGAATGCTGATATATTATCCCAGTGGAAAATAGAAAAAAACACTATAAATCAAATACAAAATCTTAAAACAAATCTCGATACATTAAGACATGAACTTGTTCTCTCTGAACAAAACCTAGATTTTGCTAAGGCCTCTGAACTAAAATATGGAACAATACCAGAATTGGAATCACAATTATCATTATTAGAGCAAAATTCCAAGTGTACATTAATAAAACAACAAGTTACAGAAGATGATATAATAGAAACTATATCGAGATGGACTAATATACCTGTACTAAAACTTTCGCAACACGAACAGGAAAAACTATTAAATCTCGAAGACTATCTAACCAAGAGAGTTGTTGGACAAAGTCCAGCAATTAATGCAGTTAGTCATGCTATACGTCGTTCAAGAGCTGGAATTAATAATATTGGACGTCCTTTAGGATCATTTTTATTTCTAGGACCAACAGGTGTAGGAAAAACAGAACTTAGTAAAGTTCTGTCATCATTCTTATTTGATGATCAACCATTATTAAGAATTGATATGTCTGAATATATGGAAAAACATTCAGTTTCTCGCCTAATAGGAGCACCGCCAGGATATGTTGGATATGATCAGGGAGGATTACTTACTGAATCTGTACGTAGAAGACCTTATCAGGTTATTCTATTTGATGAAATAGAGAAGGCACATAAAGATGTTTTGAATTTATTATTACAAGTTTTGGATGAAGGACATTTAACAGATAGTCAAGGGAAGGTGGTAAATTTCAAAAATACAATTCTGGTTCTAACGTCCAATGTAGGCTCAGAAATATTGATAAAACAAGATATATCGTCTGATATTGAACAAGAAACACTTAATATGCTAAGTACTTTTTTCAGACCAGAATTCTTAAACAGATTGGATGAAATAATTCTTTTTCACAAATTAAACAAAGATCATATGATCGAAATCTGTAAAATACAGTTACGTATTTTATGTAATACAATGAAACAAAAGAATATTGAAGTTGTAATAGATGATAATGTTATAAATTATTTGGTAGAAAAAGGATACAACCCAGAATATGGAGCACGTCCTATTAAAAGAGTTATCTGTTCCGAGATAGAGAACCTTATCGCTACAGAAATTATCAAAAATTCTGTAGTTGCTGGTAATACAATTAAAATAACATACAACAATAAACACATCTCTGTATATAAACAGAACATACATACGTAAAGTTATGTCATGTCATCATGTTTGTAAACAAGTTATGAAACACTGTACATAAAAAAGTTCAAAACAGATATATGTAATCAAATACGTGATGGCATGAATTATAATTTGATATAGAACTTAAGAGATACTTTTCTAGGTTCTGTTTACATAAGGAAAAGAAAGTTTTAAGTGATAAAATAGGCATAAAAAGGGATAATGACATTTATTCTAACAGCTATAGATAAAAAAGCAACTCAAGATGATTTTGATATAAAAAGATTATGAGAAACGCGATAATTATTCTTATGGACTTCTATATCGTTTAGTTTTTCTATTAAAACGAGCAAGATAATGGCGAATGAGAGAATTTTTAGATTCTACCAAAGAGGTTTCAGATTTTATAATATAATGAACGTTGAATATTATATAACACTTATAAACTCCGTAATTATCTGTACATAAACATTTTATCCAATATCTTTTCTGTATAGTCTGAATGCCAATTTACTATTATAGGTATACCGACTTCTATCTCCTACTTCGTCAATAACTTTACTTGACTATCGATTAACAGCAATCCATATGTATACTGTCTGTCTTCCATTCTTTGGTCTTTTTTAATATGTATATAATTCATCATAAGGACATTGTTTATATACTGAAAGAGTGATGAGTTACACGGTTCAAAACACTTTATAACACATATTTTGAATTTTTTGTTTTATCCAAGCTTATCTAACGACATTTTTAAAGTGTTTATGTTGCTTTGATAATCACTACTAGAAAAAATATATGAACCGGAAATTACTGCATCAACACCGCTATGTCTAATAAATTTCACAGTATCACCATTAATTCCTCCATCTACAAAAATTTTGATATTTTTAGTACCTATCATTTTTTTCACCTTATGAATCTTAGGCAATTGACTATGCAGGAATTTTTGTCCTGAAAAACCAGGATTAACTGTCATTATCAATATAACATCTATATGATCCATGATATATTCTAAGTCATTACATGTTGTTGAAGGGACAATGGAAATACCAGCTTTAACACCATAATTTCTTATTTTATCCAACAAACTGACAATATGGGTTTCTGATTCGAGATGTACAGTTATGTAATCAGCACCAGCATCAACATACTCTTTTATATAACGCGATGGTTCTTGAATCATAAGATGTACATCAAATGGTAAATCAGTGTACTTTCTTATAGAGGCAATTACTGGAGGTCCAAATGTTAGATTTGGAACGAAACAACCATCCATAACATCTATATGTATACTATCAGCTCCAGCAAGGTCAAGTTTTTTTACTTCTTCCCGTAAATTAGACAGGTCAGCTGACAATATAGAGGGAAAAATTTTTAGAGACATATAAAAAGGTGGCCTGAACCAGAATCGAACTGGTGACACAAGGATTTTCAGTCCTTTGCTCTACCAACTGAGCTATCAGGCCATACAAAAATTAGTAACAAATAGATTATACTACTTAAAAATTCTTTGTTCAAGGATATAGGGTAAAAAACAAGGTTATTACAATATTGTTTATAAGCTATGAAAATAACATTATCACAGAATAATGTTCAATTTAATTTTCTAGAGCTTTATATGCACGATTTTTTTACAATTTTTGACTTCTATTTTTTAATTATTTGCTATTCAGTTAAAAAAATTGCTATTTATGTTTGGAGATTATGTGTTTTTGTCTTCTGTTGCTAAATATCATCTGTTATATTTTTTTGTTAAGTGATAATTTTCAGCATTGTTTTGCATGATAAATGAGTGATATAATTTTGATGATTATTAGCTTCTATTTACATAAGGGTCAACGAAGACATATTAAGGTGAAAGTAAAACCAATAAAATCATGAAAAAAGGGCTTATACTTGTCGAAACGAGATAATATACGTCTAAAGTGTTTAATTTTACTGATGAAACACTTTACTAAATATCTTTCTTTATAAATATATCTGTCATATTCATACTGTATTTTCCTGTTTTTACACAATGGAATAACGATTTTACATTTTTTACCATCTAAAAAACTTCTGACTATCATAGGCACTGTTAACGAAGGTTTAAACTTAGTTTAGAAAGCATGTAACAAATAACATATAAGAAATGATGGATAGAAGATTATAACCGATTGAGAAATTTGATGAGATGATATTGCCAATCATCGAAAAGAGTTATATTTGGAAAGTACGACCACCGATCATTAGTCACTATCAAGTATTCTATTCAATATTATATGTAATAAGAACGGGGAGAGATATCCCTAAGTGCTATGGAAGATGGCACAGTATATATATGAGATTCCAAAATGGAAGGAGGTGGAAGATAGTACCTATTTTATAAAATAACGAGGATTTAAAATTAAAATAGTGATCTAGTGCATTAAATGCCATAGACATGGAAGTAATCAAAAGGAAGAAGCAATCGGGATTAAAACTACATTTAGCTATAACACCAGACTTTAAAATCATAGAGGGTTTTCTAATTGATGGGAATAAGTCAGATATTAGTTTTGTCAGTGAACTGACAAAAATGTAGTAGAAGATAAAGGGTATGATAGTAATAAACATAGCAAAAAACTACAAGAACTATGCAATATTCCTGTGATATAGAAAAAATCTTATTAAAACCATTAATATATAATAAACATATATTCAAATTCCGGTCTAAAATAGAAAATTTCTTCGCTAAACTTAAGAAAAATAGATGTTTAGCTTTACGATTTGAAAAAGCAGACTTATCTTTTCTATCCGTTCATTGCTTTATTAAATATCACCTTTGTTAACAGTGCGTACAGACCCCTGGTAATACAAAAATAATACAGCTATTATCAAAAATTAGTCAGTATAAAAGAAAGTTACCGTCATATGTCCTATAAAAAGCATCCTCAAAAAGACAAAAAAGAAGACAACATGCTATTTCAGCTATAGAATACATAAAAATAATTCGCAAACAGATATAAAGTCACAACCTACCTCAAGTAAATCAAAACTAAAAACAGTTCATCATATAGCATTCTTTAGTGGTGTTTCTATAGTTTTTATCCCCACTCTATTTTCTATTAATATTTTTTATAGTCTAGAAATTATTATAGCACTAATTAATATAGTTATAATTTTAATTATGATATTATATATAGTTGATTATGTGAATATGGCTGGTAATTGGGTATATAATACAGTATATAGTGATAAAATAACCACTACCAATGAAAATAATAATTATGATGACGAATAAGTTAACGAAAAAGGTAAAATATATCTAAAGAATCATCTATATAAAATGCATCTCTAACTGATGAAACTCCTACTAATTCTTTAGAAACAAAAATCAAATCTGTGCATAAAGATGTTAATAAAACAGAAAACTATCTTAATAGGTAAAGTCTGAACCGATTGTAAAATCTGCACCTGCTATATCTTAACAGTATTTACATTAACCAAAAACGCAACGAACAATATATAGTAATATTGTTAAATAATACATAATATGTTATAATTAGGTTTTTGTTAATTGGCATTTTCGATATATCTATCTCAATCCCGGCATAGAAACAATGTTTGCTCATAGATTTAAAAGACACTGTAAAAACAAAGAAATACCAGTTCAACATCCTCCTATTGTTCAGCCAGTTATTCGACGTCAACCTATTATTCAGCCAGTTATTCGACATCAACCTATTGTCCAGCCAGTTATTCCAATAAACACAAGAAAAGTTCTTCTAAAAAATCCAAAAGTAACAACGTATCAAACTACCCCATTAATAGGAATATCTAATAGAAGTCGTATTTATTACAGTACGCTTATTTTATGCACAATTGCAATCATTTGTTTCAACGTTGTTTGTAGTCCATTTTTGCTATTTCCTGAAGTGTTACTCTTGAATATAGCTATAATGTTACCGTTACTTATAATCGCATATACCTATCATAAATCTGAAAAAGATTCGAATAATCCTGCCGTAAATAGTAAAGATAATTCTGAATTAACATCTACACCAGATACAGCAAAACCATCATTAAAGGAATCTCAAGCGTCTCCCATACAGCAAGGGCAAGAATTGCAATCATGAACAGACTAAAAAACAAACAACAAAAATTACATCTGAAGACAGATTGTTAATAGTTAAAGAACGCAGTAAATCATCTCGTATAAATGTGGTATCATGAATTAAAAACCGTATGAATTAATATATGAAATTAAGAACCGATAAAAAGATGGATTGCCCAAAATGTACAAGTAATATCAATATAGCAAAAGAAAATAGAGAGATTATTGCAAGGCATGCTGTTATGGTGTGATCAAGAAAAAGAGGGTCGTCCTCTACTGAAATCAAAAAGAAAGCATTAGAGATATGTATCTAGAAGGCCTAGGATTTGAATCGCGGTATGTAGAATGCTGTGTTAACTTTACAATAGAGGCTAAAGGATTTTACAGTTATAAGATCATGGAAAAAATGTACCCCTGGAATCGTTATGATAGATTATTGGCATGCATATTGCAAATTTATCCCTAATAACCAATATATCCAATCTAAATCACTTATACTGATGAAGGTTTAATTCAATTATTAAACATTATCTTACCGGAATAGATAGAAAAAATAAATGTTATCTATCCTCATTCTACTCTCTTTCCTTGCTTATTTGTAAATGAAATAATACAGATATATTTAATTAGCAATACTAAATATTACAAGCAAATTTTTCGTTCCACTATTTTTAAGATTATATACCTCTGCCAATTTTAGATTATAATAACAATAAGGAAAGCAATTACATTTAACGAAAAACCATTACACTGAATATAGAAACTTCTTCCGCCCCACACATACACAGACTCTTCAAACAAACTATCTATTGAATTTCCATATTAAAGTGTAAAACTAATTCCACAACCACAAGAAATTTTAGAGTCCGGGTTATTAATGGTAAACATGGAATGAGTCATATCTGATATGTAATCCAAAGAAGAACCATTTGCAAGTAATCTTAGCGTACTTATATTCGTTATTGCCAAGTTATCATCATCATTTACTAATAATACATCATGGTTTTTTGGAGGACTCTGAAACAAATCTTGACTAGCATCATTATATTTGCGCATCTCTTCTTCTAATTTTTGAGAAAAAACATCACCAAATTTATACTGCAGTATCTCAGGATTACTAACAATATTTTTGTATTTCTCACCCGTCTCAGTAGTAAAATTATATTGATATTCCTTGCAACCACCAGATAATATCTCAAATCTTAAAAGAAGATTTTCTCCAACATGGGTACCTTTCAACAACAAAATACGCTGTACTGCACTATCAGTGATTCCAAAATACTTTAACCGGGTTATACCATTCATAATTATATTAATTGATGCTCAAAAATATGCATTGTATAATCGAAAGTGTAACTACATAATCGATGGTATTAATCGTACCATATTTGTATTACACATCCAATAAAAACTATAATATATTAAAGGTATAATATTATGATTTCTCATCTTGCCACCCCTGACAAAGATTCTATCCCAAGATTCTATCCAGAACACATACATAATATTTCAGGGTTTGAGTCCGATAGAGCACGCATAATACATTCCTCATCTTTTCGTAAGTTGGGTTATAAAACTCAAATATTTCTCAATTATGCAGGGGATTTGTACCGAACACGACTTACACATACTATGGAGGTTGCACAGGTAAGTCGTACTATTGCTAAAAAGCTTGGATTAAATGACACTCTTGCAGAAACAATCGCTTTAGCTCATGATCTGGGACATAGTCCATTTGGTCACTCTGGAGAAAGAGCTCTACAAAGTATTTCATCATCATTCGAACCTTTTAATCATAATTTACAGACTATAAGAATAGTAACAGCACTTGAAAGAACAGAGAATAATTTCCCCGGGCTTAACTTATCCATCACAACACTAGATGGCATTATAAAACATAATGGTCCTATTTATGATAATATTCCTGAGAGCATTGCAAAATTTGCTAAACTTTATAATTTAGAACTAAATTATTTTCCAAGTTTAGAAGCTCAAGTTGCTGCTATTTCAGATGATATCGCTTACATAGTACATGATATAGATGATGGTATTCGTGCTAATCTTATAGCAATAAATGATATAATCGATGTCTTACCAAAGCTAGAAAACATGATCAAAACACATCAGAATGAGAAACAAATGTTATCTAGCTTCTTGAATTCATTACGTAACATGTTTATAGATGATGTTATCCAAAATTCTTTAAACACCCTTGATAAAGTATATATCAATGAGTTATCTGATATGAGAAGCAAAAAATTGATTGATTTCTCATCACATGTTAAGAACATTGCTACCACAATAAAATTAATACTTATGCAAAAAGTTTATCGACACCACAATATTCTTAAAATATCTTTCACAACACAAAAAATAATAGTTGATCTTTTCAAAGCATTCTTTGAATCTGTTGAATTATTACCGCCAGATTGGTACAACTTGGTTCAAAAATCAGATCAAAAAGTAGAAAAATACCGAATTATATGTGATTATATATCAGGTATGACGGATCGGTTTGCTATATATCAGCACCAGAAACTGTTTAACATAAATTATTCTATAGGTTATTACTGAAAGTATGCAAAAATTTTTTTTGGTAGCATTTGTCATGATGGCTTTTATATTCAGCCAAAATATCAGAGCTGAAATTTGCTTAAATGGTCGTTGTATGTGTAGCAACACCAATTCTGGAATTCAGAATGCTATTAAAAAATCCTCAATAATATTCCAAGGTCGAGTAGAAAAAACGTTATATGTCACCCCTTTTGTTTTTCTTACCAAGTTCAATGTTGAACATTACTGGAAAAACAATCAACAAATCACCACTGTAATATATGTAATTGGATCTGCCTGTATAGAATCTTGTAGTTTTTCCTTCCTTGAAGGGCATCACTATATAGTATTTGGAGAAATCGAAAATGGATTTTATCGTGCCACTACATGCATGCCTTCTCAAGAGTTATACTCAAGTGATGCAACTCAAAATATTATCAATGTTTTAAATAGCACACTTGGCGACCCAAAACCTTCTAGAAATGCAAAAGTAATTTTAAAATGAACAATTGGTCCAACGAAGGTATTCTACTAGCAAAACAAAATATTGCTGAAAGCATTGTTATAACTGTGCTTACTAAAAACCTGGGAATACAAAAAGGGTTCCTTGCAAATAAAAAAACATCAATCAAACCTCCTGCTTTAATTAAGGTTAATAACAAAACTAGCAGGTCCGGATATAATTATTTTTCATGTGAATATTTGCATTTTAATATGTTTTCCATATTAGCAAACGAAACCAAAAATCTTGTCTTTCAATGTTTAATTCAGACGATCTTATCCTCTATATATATTGCTGAAGAAGTTAATGACCTGTATCCAATCTGTATTAACTTTATTGAATTACTATCTAAAGGGGAGAATTGGTATTCTTATTTTATATTTCTAGAATTGACAATTTTGGAGATAGCTGGTTTTAGGTTAGACTTATCGAAATGTGCAATAAGCAAAAGTAATTCTAATCTTAAATACATATCTCCCAAAACAGGACGTGCTATTTCCCAAGATGTGGGAAGTGAATACCATAGTAAATTATTATTGATCCCACCAGTTTTACCAATAATATATTATACAGATAATCATTATATTATCAGTGTTAAAGAATTCATTGACTGTTTTTCAATTACTAATTTCTTTTTAGAGAAACATATATTCTATCCTAAGAAATACAACTGTTTTTTCAGAAATTTTTTTATTAAGAAGTTCCGACAATGCAAAAAAGAATCTTCATAATATTTTATATATTATTCTTTTTATCCCATAATAATTTACAAGCATCTGTGGGTGTTATCTCATCAGATCAGAACACCTATAACATTCTTATAAATACAGGAATGGAGGTATATAAAATACAGTACGAATCAGATGATCTACAAAATTATATAGAACAAAATCAAATTCATTTAGTTATTTTATCTAAATCTCCTAGCAATCAAAATGAAGAAATTCTATATCATAACATATATGAGATCGCTGAAAAAACACCCTCACAATTATATGTAATTAATAATGGTGAAGCATCTAAATATTATTTTTCCAGTTTATATGATGATATTAATCTATCAGAGGATTCTCCAGAAAACTCATCATATACTATTAAAATAAACCCTGCTAGTCTATTTGGAAGCAATATATCTCATGAAGATTGTATTACCAATGATATTCATGGTTGGTTGTATCTCTCACTAATACATAACCGTTCCTACTATATCGAGAACTCACTCTATAATTTAACTACAATTCAGAAAGATATAGTTACAAATAACACTAGAAGTTATATAATAGGTATGGATTCTGAAGGTCACTTTGTAGTCCTTGAATCAAAATCCAGAAATATTATTTCTTTCTTTGATGATATTATTAGTCCATTGCAAGAATTAATATGCATGCAAAATATCTTTATCCATCTATCTGGATAGTATCATATTATAATATATGAATAATTGGCATAAAATTGAAAATCAACCATCATAAATAGTATTTGTGATTAGCAATGAGATTAAATATAGCAACGGGAGTACATACTTACTATACTTATCACGTGTATTTGAGTTCTCTATT
Organism: Candidatus Xenolissoclinum pacificiensis L6; assembly: GCA_000512675.1. Lineage (GTDB taxonomy): Bacteria > Pseudomonadota > Alphaproteobacteria > Rickettsiales > Anaplasmataceae > Xenolissoclinum > Xenolissoclinum pacificum. Next base: position 300,219 of record AXCJ01000001.1, on the reverse strand, counting down.
TTCCCAAAAAAGAAGAACTCTTTCCCATATCCCGTTGTTTCTTTAGTTTTTCCATAAACAAAGATTTATTATCTTGTTGATTTTCTTTTTCATCTGATATTGTCGTTGACAATCCCTTTCTCTGATTATCACTACCACTATAAAGACTTTTAGAACGTGATGTGCTATTTTTTTTCCTGCCTCTTTTAAAATATCATACATATCACCCTCACTGTATCTTGCATTTAACAAGTAATCTGGTATCGTAAAATCACTAACTTTTTCCGGAATCTTAGATTCAAATTCCATTGTTAACTTTTCCGCATTCTCAATAAAATTATCACAATATTCTTGGTGTTCTTTAACAAACAGAGATCCTTCTGTTATATTATGATCTTTTTGTATAACTCCTTCTTTGTCCAATTTTTCTAATAATATTGAAACAGTACCAATTACCTTATTATCTAATATATTTTCGTATTTACGGATAAATTCTTCGTGTACTTGTACTACTTTTTTAGCAATAGGTATAATTATAGAATAGTATTCATTCTTCCCTTCTCTTTGTAAATCACTAATCTTTTTCTTGATATTCGTTGCTGTTTCTGAATATAAATTGATTATTTGTTGATATTCATCAAACTTCTTAGAATAATCAATTAATAAATCCTTATTATCACCTATTAACTTGTAATCATCATAAAATTGAAGCATCTTAGAATTCTTATTTTCTAATGTTGTTAGTAATTTTTGAGAACTAATAACTGGTACACTTGATGATGTTTGAATAAGAGATAAATATTTATCTATTGCAACAAGTTGATACTTAGTAGGTATATATGATACTTCTTCTGTAGAATTGGATGCTTGTTGATGTTTTTTTTCAAGTTGTTTATTACTGGATAGTAATTGTGCATCAATTTGAACATTAAGTGAAAACGTATTATCAATCCGATTATACTCTATGCACTTTATAAGAGTTTCTACATTTGGTAAGGTAATTGTTTGACTTTCTCGTACTTTCTGAACCTGTACAATTTCTTTTTCCATATCAATATTCTGTTGACTATTTTCTTCTCTTGATGCACGAACTAAGTCCTTTATACGCAAAATTATTTCCTTAAAACTATTTTTTCCTTGCATAAGTTAGTATATATGTTACTATCAACATCAATTATTACATCGTTATTATTAACAAACAATATACTATCAATAACGATTGTTATATTGTTTATCATCAATAAATAATATAACATCAATGATACATATAGTATTTTTAACTGAAACAGTTAAAATAACATTATATTAAATAAATTATTATCGTTAAAAAACAGCAGTGTACCTAATTAGAATCTAAGGGAAAAGATAATATAGTTAGCCTCAAAGTGATCAAGAACATATGATACGAATGATAACAGATAGTTGCGATGTAAACTAAGAACATTGTTACCAATTCCTCTAAGGAAGAAAAAGAAACGACAATAGATTACTCCTGAAAGGAGTTGCTACAGTTTAAGAACTTGAGCACCATGGATATATGAAAAGGTATGGTAATTGTAAAAATCACTTTGATAATAAATTTATTTAATAACTATAAAAAATAATATTATATATCAATTTATCCACATATTACAGCACGTCCAGAATATTCTTTTGAAAGAGTAAATACTTGGCAGCCAGTTTGAGTTACAGCAATTGTATGTTCAAATTGTGCTGAAAGTGATAAATCTCTGGTAACTGCTGTCCAACCATCCTTTTTAATTAGCACGTGTTCTTTTCCACGATTAATCATAGGTTCTACAGTAAAAAACATCCCCTCTTTCAAGATAGTATTATCATTATTTTCATAATGTAAAACTTGAGGGTCCGTATGAAATTTCTTACCAATACCATGTCCACAAAAATCTTTAACACTGGAAAACTTATACTGTTTTATATGTTTTGCAATAGCTTTGCCAATTTCACATAATAAAACTCCTTCTTTTACTACACCAATTCCCGCCCACATTGCATCATAAGTGACATCGCATAACGCACGTGCTAATGGAGATGGCTTTCCAATATAATACATTCTACTCGTATCTCCATGCCAACCGTCAAGTATCACAGTAACATCAATATTCAACATATCTCCATCAACTAAAGGATTATCATCAGGAATTCCATGACATACAACAGAATTCTTAGAAGTACATACAGATTTAGGAAATCCCTTATAATTCAGTGGTGCTGGTATCGCACCTGCATTTACAATGTACTCATGACAAAAATCATTTATCTGGTTTGTTGTTATTCCAGGACGAATAAATTCGGTAACTTTGTCTAGAACCTCTGTGGCTAAAGAACCTGCAACATTCATACCTTCATAGTCTTGTTTTGAATGTATTATAATTGACATAATTAACTATTTTAAAAAACTTTTCAAACGCTTCTTCAAAATCCCGATAAATACTACGCTTTCCAATTGATCACGTAGAAAATCCTTTGTTTCAGAATACTTAAATGAATAATCATTACGGAATTTTTTCATAACCTTAGCAAGAATCAATGATAAAATAGCACGTTTTGTATAGTAGTTGAAATCCACAGAATCAACATTTGAATAACTCCAGACCATATCTGCAATACTGTATAAGTACCTAGGATAACTAGAACCAAGTGATTTTCTAATAGCTCTTAGCACACCATGTGTATCTGGTATTAGGTTACAATACTGCTCTAGTCTATTCCACACAATCTGAAAAATCTGTTCTCTTACACCCAATACATTGCCAATATCTACAACAGATTTACTAGCAATTATCTCTTCAAAAGCTAAAAATACTTTGTAGGAATCCTCTGAAAATAAAGGAATAGCACTTTCACATTTATATTTATTACACAGATATACTAACAATCCACTGTGATCATTTACATAGGGAAGATAATTCATATATTGAATAATCATTTTCTGATACAGCACATATTCATCATTCATAAATCTTAACCATTCTATAAATTATCATAAACAACGAATGTTATATAAGTTATTAAACTTTTTCGTAAACCAAGATAAATATTGTGTTAACGCATCTACTTGATCATCATATCTAGAATGAGGAAATTCTAATAATTCTTGTTCAAATGGCACTCTCCAATATTTATTTCTTGGTAACCATATTTTACCATTTTCTAAAATTGGTACAACTCCCATAAATCTACTTATCTTATCTTTATGAGGAGTAATAGAAATTATTGGAAAAATTTCCTGTAATTCTTGTATCAAAGAAATTCCACTAGATTTATTTTCAATTAATACAGTATTTGGCTTATCATTTACAATGGTATCTCTTACTAATTTTCTTAACATTGGATAATTCAACTGTTTACGTATTACATCCAATATATAGTGATGGTTATTATAATAGTAAAATTTTATGCATACACTATAATCACCGCTTGCAGTATTAGCTGTATCCCAACTGTGGATAATGATCCCATCATTAGTATCAAGAGTATCATAATACATAATGGATTCCTGATTAATAATACCTACCTTATAATTGAAAGGACTCTGTTGATACTGTGCTGAAAATACATATTCTCCAATAGTACGACGTATATTATCTATATCTCTTGAATGATATTTTAGACTATTTATTATTTCCCCAGGCTGCATGGTGTATAGAATTTTATTATCGTACAAATAAGAATAAAAGTTTATTTCATCGTCAGCTACCATGGGGATACTCAAATGATGCCAAGAACCTTCTGATAATAATAATTGACCACATAAATCCTCCTGATGTAAGCGATGCATAATCACCACAACAGCACCCGTTCTAAAGTTATTCAAACGAGTTAGAAACACCTCCTTAAACCATTGTATAGTATATGCTCTTAATTTTGTACTATTAGCCTGCACAGGACTCATTAAATCATCAGCTATTAATATATCTGCCCCTTCTCCTGTCATATAACCTCCAACAGAAGTCGCTAACCTAAAGCCATTCTCTGTGGTTTGAAATTTTGATTTAGTATTCTGATCTCTTAGAATATCTAAATTAGGAAAATAATTTTTATACATGTCAGAATGTATAAGATACCTACAATCTATTGAATGCTTTAAACTCAGAGACATTGTATAACTTGCAACAATAATTTGTGTACTGGGATCCTTACCTAACATCCAAGCTACCCATGCAACACTAGTGACAATAGATTTCATCATTCTGGGAGGAATATTGATAATCAATCTATTAATCTTTCTTTGATACACTGCTTCAAGGTAATCAGCCAATACATGTATGTACCAATTGTTATGATCCTGTGTGCTGAAAGTTTTTACATATTCTTTTAAAAAAGACAAGAAATCAATCATTAATAATTAATTAAACACCAATATGTTACAATTATTATATTACGGAATATTGAGATGAGGAAACTTATTGTATGCAACGACACAAAAGTAATATTACGTTAAAAGAAGCAAAAAGAGCATTTGAACAAGATCTTATTACAAGAGAAGAATATAAAAAAATAAAACAAATGCTATTATTCGCAAAAAAAGAACTTATAAAGTCTGATTGATCTGCTTTACATTTTATTTGGAAGAAAAATCCTTCCCATCAAAGTTATCATCTTCAAGAGTTTACACTCTGATAATCAACAAGATTGCGCTTTATTTAACCTCCTGTGAAATTATAAGGAAAAGAGCACATGATAGAAAATAGAAGAACAGAACTAAAAAATAATGAAGATCAGCTATAAGAAGATAGCAAAAAACGCCCAAGTATTTGAGAAACTATTCGGTATTAAGGTAGAGAGATTTAGTAGAATACTTGAAAAGGTAAAGGTTATATGGAAAAGCAAGTCGCTGAAAAGAGCAAGAAGACCATATAAGCTAATACGAGCAGATACGATATTATCATGATCGATATATTATTGTAGCTATTACCGAGGAATCCATAAGATATCTGTTTGGGATATACGATTCACAAGTCTGTAGATTCATCAGGATAATTATAACCAATCTAGCATTGTATCATCACAAAAAGCAAAGAACTATCCAAGGAAAATATAGAAGCGCTGATTATAGATGCTACAAAACAAGCTATTGAGCATCCTAAAAATAAAGGGAGTATTCTATTCAGGAAAGAAAAAATTCAAAACAGAAGTAAGAATTAATAACAAGGGAAGTATTATACAGATATCCAAATCCTATCCTTCCTCAGCACATGACTTAAAATTATTCAAACATCAAACTCTTCCTCTACAAGAATCGAAAGTACTGGTATATTCTGGCTATCAGGGTATTATAATTATCATAAAAATCTCCATATCCTCACAAAAATACCAAGTCTTAAAAAATCACTTCTCAAGAGAAAGAACATAATACCCTTCTCTCAAAAACTCATATTAAGGCAGAACATATCATTCACAATCTCAAAACTTTTAATATACTTTCACATAGATATCACAATAAGAGAAAAAGGTATAACCCAAAATTCAATATCATTGCTGGTATCGTTAATCTAAATCATGGTTTCTAGATACCTGCTCATAGTAATATACCTCATTTCTGTTTTATCACCATAATCTCATGAGATCTATTATCCAACCAATATCTCCCTCATTTGTTTTAGACATTCCTGTACTTAATACTAATTTCAACTCTTGCACTGATTATATGTTAAACCAAGCAACTCTTTTTCGCATGCTCTAGAAAAATCTACTAAATACACGTCTCGAAGACAATAACAAAGTTGACTTTTTATTATAAACAATCCTATAATCAAGGGTAGTGTTTTGAGGGTTTTATGTCGAGTGATTACTTGGGTCAGTTTGAGATTAAAACAATATTTCAATTGCCTGCTGTTTTAGGTTACAGATTGGATTTCACAAATTCCTCTTTGTATATGATGATTGCTACTCTGACAATCTCATCCTTTTTATTAATAGGTTCTAGGCGCTTTGTACTAGTTCCTGGATATCTGCAAGCAATTCTAGAAAACTTATACTTTTTCTGTTTTAACGCTCTTGAACAGAGAATTGGCAATAATGCTCATAAACATGTTCCCATGATAATGACTGTTTTCCTATTCATACTGGGTTCCAACTTGTTAGGAATGTTAACTTTCTTACCAATGAGTTTTACGGTAACCAGTCATATATCTGTAACACTGGTGCTTTCTATCTTTGTCTTTGCATATAGCTTCATAGTTTTGGTGATGAAACGTAAAAATCATATTGCGTCCTTTTTTGTACCTTCTTCTGTTCCTCGTTTATTAGCTCCGCTAATATTCGTTATGGAGCTGTTCAGTTACTGTATCAGACCGTTTAGCTTGTCAATACGTTTGTCTGCAAATATGGTCGCTGGACATGTAATGATGTTAGTAGTGGCTCATTTAGTACATAGCATGCCTGTAACAATATTTCCTTTTGGTTTTTTGTTTATGATGCTATTGTTTGTATTTGAAGTTTTTATATCTTGTTTGCAAGCATATATTTTTATGACTTTAAGTACTGTTTATTTGGCTGATGCTTATGAAGAGCATTGATGATTAATTTTTATTATTATATATATATATGGATTATAAATTTATTGCTATAGGTTTAATGAGTCTTGGACTTGTTGGAGCTGCTATTGGTTTAGGATGGATGTTCTCTGCATTGTTTAACGGTATAGCTAGAAACCCAGAAAGTGAAGATAAGCTTAAAAAATATGTTTTTGTAGGTGCAGCATTTATAGAAGCAATAGGGCTTTTCGCTTTCGTTTTATCTTTGATTATATTGTTTAACTAATGCCTCAGTTTGCTTTTGAGACTTATTTTTCACAGTTTATTTGGTTCACTATTTCTTTCTCTTTGTTGTTTTTCTCCGTATATATTTTTGTCAAAAGATTATCCAAATGTGTAGAAAACAGAAATAGAAAGATTAGGTTCCTAAGTGATAAAATATCGGTAAACGAGAAAAAGCTACTTAGTATGAAAAAATATTCTGAACGCATACATAAAGATTACTCAAATCTTATAGACGATATGATCTCTGATATGAATATAGAAATTTTAGAAAAAAAACACCATAATGAGGAAAACCTGAAGTTATACCTTATGACTGAAAAAAATAGATTATCTTCTAAAATATTTAATCTTTCAGTATCTACTAAAAAGGATATTGAATCTCTTGAACTCCACATGACCAATATTTATTCTTCGCATGTGAATGATTCAGGAAGAATCTTATCTTCAAAAGATTTTCTCGAAAAATTAAAATCTAATACAGATAATATGATAAATTCCAAAAGGAGTTAATAATGTTTAATGCACTGTTCTCAGCACATTCCTTATTAAGTTGGGCATTGTTTGTTGTTCTTGCAATATTGATAAAACCTATTTCAGCTTTCACATGCAAAAAACTGTCCGAGTATATTAATACTATAGAAAGCGGTATATATGACAAAGAACGTGTGATTTCCGGTCTGATAACAGAGTGTAATTCATTATATCTACAAAATGTTGAAACAAAAAAAGAATTAGATTCCATGATAGAAAAGAATAAAAAATCTTTTCAAGAAAAGACTGCTCTTGAAATAAGCAAAATAGAAGAGCAATATAATAAAAAAAAGAAAGATATAGATTCAGCAATTGAAAAACATTATCAAATGGTACTATACTCTGTGTATACTGATTATGTGGATGTTTTCTGTGAATCTTTCAAAAAACACTCTCATGATAGTAACCAGATATCTGATAATAAGATCAATGACTCAATACTGAATGAATTCAATAAATAAAATTAGTATAATCTACGTATCATTAGATATACACTACTAAAAAGAGGATGGGATAAACACAAGTATCCCATCTCAAATTAAACTACTGTTTAGAGCTATCCGTAGCTTCCCCATCTACAGTTTCCTTATCACCATCATTATTATTACCTGCAGAATCCTGTTGCGTCTGTTGACTCATATATTGCCCTATTTTCGTTAAGTTATCAGTCAATTGATCAACCATTCCATTTAGTCCAGATACCGTCGCATCAGCTTTTGCTAACTCACTCTTAAGCGCTTGAATAGAATCCTCAATAGGCTTGCGTATATCTTCCGTAATCTTAGAACCAAATTCTGTTAGCTGTTTTTCTGCTTCAAAAACAGCTGTATCAGCTTTATTCTTAGCTTCTATCAACTCTTTACGAGCTTTATCCTCTTCAGCATATTTTTCTGCATCTTTTACCATATCCTCAACTTCTTTATCAGTTAACCCACCGCTATCCTTGATAGTAACATTTTGTTTATTACCAGTAGATTTATCCTGCGCACTCACTGAAACAACACCGTTCACATCAATATCAAATGTCACCTCAATCTGAGGAACTCCTCTTGGAGCTGGAGGGATTCCTGTAAGTTGAAATTGTCCTAGCAATTTATTATCAACAGCCATCTCACGTTCTCCTTGATATACTTTTATATCAACTTGTGTTTGATTTGTTGCAGCAGTAGTAAATACTTGTGATTTATTTGCAGGAAGTTGAGTATTTCTAGTTATCATCTTTGTACATATACCACCAGCTGTTTCTATACTGAGAGATAAAGGAGTTACATCTATCAAAAGAAGATCTTTGACTGTAGATGAACCCGATAGTATTCCTCCTTGTATTGCAGCACCCACTGCAACAACTTCATCAGGATTAACACCTTGCTGTGGTTTTTTGTTAAAGAATTTTTCTATATGCTCCCTTACCAATGGAACCCTGGTCATCCCTCCAACACATAAAACTTCATCTATGTCACTATTTGAAAGTTTTGCATCTTTTAACGCTTGTTCACAAGGTTTTAAGGTCTTCTCAACCAAACGCTCAACCAAGCTATTGAACTTAGAACGAGTAATCTTGATTTCTAAATGTTTAGCATCACCTCCAACAGCTGTGAAAAATGGTAAAGATATAGTTGTTTCTAATACTGTTGAAAGTTCTTTTTTTGCTTTCTCACAAGCCTCTTTCAATCTTTGCATCGCCATCTTATCACTGTCACTAAGCACAACCCCTGTTTCTCTCTGGAATTCTGCAAGACAATATTTGATTAATTCTGCATCAAAGTGTTCTCCACCTAAATTTGTATCACCATTCGTAGATTTTACTTCAAAAACACCATCTGCCATATCCAGAATCGAGATATCAAATGTTCCTCCACCTAAATCGTATACAGCTATCACACCTTCTGATTTACCTTTATTACGTTCCAATCCATACGCTAATGCAGCGGCTGTAGGTTCATTGACGATTCTCATCACTTCTAATCCTGCAATCGTACCAGCATCTATTGTTGCTTCTCTTTGCTCATTATTAAAATGGGCTGGAACTGTTATTATAGCTTTATTAACGGTTTGACCGAGATACTTCTCTGCATCCTCTTTCATCTTCATTAGTATAAATGCTCCTACCTGACTTGGAGAATAATCTTTCCCATGAACTTTATACCATGCATCACCATTTTTATACTTATAAACTTCAACCGCTTTATTACTTTCTTTGTATTCCTTAACTTCTGCGTCATCTGCACGTCTTCCTATAAGACTCTTACTAGCAATTATTGTAGCTTCTGCATTTGTTACCATTTGTCTTTTTGCTGAATCTCCAACAAGTCGTACACCATCCTTGGTAAATCCAACTATGGAAGGAGTTGTTCTACTACCTTCTGAATTTGGTATGACAACGACGTTATCACCACCAGTTGAATATGCCATACAGGAATTGGTAGTGCCCAAATCAATCCCTAGAATTATATCATTATTAACATCACTCATTTTATACCTAAAATATTTTCATAAAATAAAAACCACCAAGCTAATGACTAAGTCACCGCATATCATATATAGTAACAAAATACTATTGTTCAAGGGGGATACACAAAAATAAAATATTTTAAAATTACCCTAACTTACTTATAATCCTTGATATCCAAGACCTTTTCACTGGAAGAATAACAATTTCAGAATCTTTAGTCGTCAAACAATTATCTTCTAAATCATGTTTTGCTTCTTTATGATATATATTAAAGCTCCCATATGGTATTGAGTCATCAGGCATAACCTGTATCCTGACAGACATGTTATTTTCTATTTGAAAAATTTTCTTCCTTCTCTCATTCAACAAATATAAAGCAGTAGTATGATCCGTCCTTATAACAATATGAGGATTTTGAAGTGATGTCATTTTATAATCATACAGTGCTCGGATAATCCTTATAGATATGTATTCTGTTGACATAACTCTACCATTTCCGTTACAACATTTACACTCAGTAGTGTTTAGTTCATATATACTACTCCCTGTACGCTGTCTAGATATCTCCATCATACCAAATACACTCAAAGGAGTGACTTGAACTTTAGTATTGTTACTCTTAAATTCTTCAATTATGGATTTATATATATCATCACAATATTTTTCAAATGACATATCAATGAAATCTATAACTATTAACCCTGAAGCATTACGTAATTCTATCTGCCGAACGGATTCTTTCACAGCTTCCATATTGGTTTTATATGCTGTTTCTTCAACTGTACTCTTATCTGTCATACTTCCAGAATTGACATCAATCGATATTAAGGCTTCTGTCGGTGTTATAACTAATGATCCACCTGAAGGCAATCTCACGCTACTCTGATAGAGCCCCATTATTTGTTCTTCAATATTATAATAGGTAAATATAGGGTGCCTTGATCTATGCGCCCGAACTTTAATATCATTTAATTTTGGCAACATATCAGAAATCATATTTAAATTACAGGTCTTGTTGCTTGTATTACCTAAATCCACAATAACATTACTAACATTATCAAAAGACATATTACTAATAAAACGTTTAATAAGATCCCCTTCAAAGAAAACACAATGAGGACTCTGATTTGATCCATTCTTTTGGATTGAGGATTTTATTGAACGCCATATAGATTTTATATTCTTAAAATCTTGAATTATTTCCTCATTTGGTACATTAATCGAATTCTCCTTAAGCATAATACAGATATTAGATGTTTTAGACCTTTTTTTCATATCATATATCAGTCCACGAAGACGTTTTTTTTCCTTCTCATTCTTATCTCTATCCATCAACACCAGATCTCTATCTTTTGGATTTTTTATTGGAATAAAAATGCAATAAATCCCCTGCAACCTGAGATATGTAGTTAGTGTAACACCCTTATTACCACGCGCTTCCTTAACAACTTGCACAAACAACCACTGTCCTTCAGATAACAATGATTCAACCTCACCAGCACTCTCTTTCTTAGTTTCCTGTTCATGAGATTTAGCAGACAATAATGAATTATCTATATCTGAAAACGGTAAGAATCCATATTTTCCAATTCCATATTCTATAAAAACCGCTTGCAAAGCAGGTTCAATACGATATACTCTTCCATAATATATATTTCCCTTCTGCAATTTACGTAGCGATGTTTCTTGCTCAAAACGAGTCAGAATACCTGTATTATTAATGACAGCTATGCGTATCTCGTCAGCAATATGACGCGCATCAACAAGCACGGAAAAACCCATAATATAAAACTTAGAACATACCAACGGACATCATAACACATATTATTAGAAGAAGCATATAATAATATACGTAAAAAATATTAAAAAGTCTGTTATTAGGTAATCAATTAATAACAACCCCTAATCACTAATTCACAAGTTAATAAATATCAAAAATAGTATATATTGTCATATCTCTGGATAGGTTTAAAAAGATTTGTATAGAAAATTAAGGTACAAAAACGAACTTATTAAAATAATAATATAACTAAAACAATAGGGATGTCTATTAAAATTCACCTAAAAGTATATAAAAAGATTCCATAAACCAAAAAACCCATTATTTTTGTAGCAAATAAAGAGAAAAATAGATAAAATTAAATGTAGTAAAAACACATTAATGCACAACTAACGCAAGACTCAAGATAGAAAAACAACACCTGAACCAATCAGAAGGAAAATTTACAAGAAATTCTGACTTTTAACAGTTAGATAAATCTCAGAAAAATTGATAAAAATATGAAAAAATTACAAAAACTACAGAAAATCTAAGCATAGCTTATAATTTTAACCATAAAAATATAACTAAAATACAACCGATAACCTATACAACTTTTAGTAATACTAAAAATTCAATATACATATGTATATTCTACTGGTTATTAGAATTGGTAAAAATAATTTTTCAAACAACCTCAATCTTGACATATAAATACCAAAACTCGCTTCTGGAAATTAATAAGATAATATCTGAATTTAAAAATAGCAGTGACTTTAAGAGCCAGTTGATTGATTACGCTAGGCACTGTTAATAAAGATTTAAACTTAGTTTAGAATGCATGCAAAAAATAATAGATAGAAAATTACACCCGATTGAGAAATTTGATGAGATGATATTGCCAATTATCGGAAAGAATTACATCTGGAAAGGAGGATTAGTCATTATCAATTTTCTGTGCAATATTATATGTATTAAGAACGAAACTACCATGTAGAAATCTGCCTAAGTGCTATGGAAGATGGTACAGTATATATATGAGATTCCAAAATGAAAGTAAGTGTAAGATAGCCCTATTTTACAAAATAACGAGGATTTAAAAGTAAATATAGTGATCTAGTGCATTAATACCATAAACATGAAGGAGTTCAAAAGGGAGAAGCATATCGCAATTAAAACTACATTTAGCTATAACACCAGACTTTAAAATCATAGAGGATTTTCTAACTGATGGGAATAATTCAAATATTAGTTTTGTCAGTGAACTAACAAAAAATGTAGTAGAAGATAAAGAGTATGATAGTGATAGAAAAAAACTCCAAGAACTATGCAATATTTCTGTGATATAGAAAAAATCTTATTAAACCTATTATATATAACAAACATATATTCAAATTCCGGTCTAAAATAGAAATTTTCTTCGCTAAACTTAAGTAAATGTTTACCTTTATGATTTGAAATAATCAGACTTATCTTTTCTATCATTGCTTTCGCCTGTATTAAATATCACCTTTGTTAACAGTGCCTATGATATACCACAAAATTGCAAGATCTCTATGTACTGATGTGTGCTTTTAGACAATATAGTTGATATCGTAGTATACACTAAGCTTCTAGAAAACTTCATAAGACTAAAAAGTGATAAGTAGCTAATAAAATACATAGTCTTTAGGTATGGTTCTTTTTTTTACCAAACCGTTATGTTATTTTGTTGTTAAAATTTGTTGGTGCAAGAATTGTTCTTTGTTTGCTGTGGATCTTAGTTGATTCAATCATACTTATTTACCCCATACAAGAAACTAGTAAAAAAGAATGTATAGCGGTGTGTAAATAGGATTGATGGATATGAAGAAAATTAGAAACATAATTAGATGCATTTAATGCAAAGATAGATTTCAAAACACATCTAATTATAAAAGGGGGATGATTTACCTTTTGATGATGTTAAAATCAAAAATCATCTTAATTATTATAATTCAGTGGAAAGAAAATACGCCGATTCTAGCTGGATATTGTTAGAGATGTTATATGAAGAAAATCATCCTCTGATAAAATCCATCATTGGAAGTGAAACAAGTGATTTAAGAATGGATTTGATTAAAAAATTCAGTAGAATCAGGGGGTATATGGGAAAATAAAGAATGGGTATATTGTTTTTTTATTTATAGGTTAACTAGCTCGGGTATAAATTATGACGTTAATCCTTATGGCTACTTAAGTCCATACTACCTAGGTTTACAGTATCTACATCATAAGAAAATAATATTAAAAGTAACACCTTTGGATAAAAACCTTGTTTAAAAAGATAACCAAATAGGGGAATCCAATCTAAAAACCCAAGTTCAAAAAACAAAATAAATTACCACAAAAGATTTATCTAAATTTACTACACTACATATAAAAGATCGAATTTATGTATGTTAACAAAAAATCCTATCTTACGATCTCAAATATAGTTTAACACATTTAAATCAATCATTTGCATGAATATTGATTCTGATGTCTTCAGTAATACCTCTTCATTTTTGAATCTAGACAAAAGAGATAATGTATCTAGATCATAGTTAGACTCAATAAGATCTTTAGATGAAATCACATGATTACGTATTTCTTGTGAATTTTCAAGATAATCACTTGCTATTGAATAACTGTGCCGTGTATTCTGTATTAATCTTTGCAAATCATTCAAGCTTTCATATAAATACTGCTTCGCTACCGGTAATCGTGTGTTATTTTCTGTATATTCTTTAAATAGATGTATTCCTGCCAAACCCTTTTGAAACGTTAAATCATTAGCTGTAATACCATATTCTACTATATGGTAAGGTGCTATTTGTATGGATAATTTATAATCATCTCCACTGTAATAAGAGTCATCCAATTTCAAATCATTACCAGCTACATACCGATAATTCCTATTATTAAGCACATGTTCATTAATTGGAGGAATATTTGTTTTGGAACCACTAAATAAGTATAACCCTCCTATATTATTATTAAACGTATTACGTATCTGATACAAGGCATTGTTACATATCTGTATAATACTTGCTTTATTATCTTCTACTGGAAGATGTGTATACATAGAGCAAACAGAATATATATTCTCAAAAATAGTGTACAGATTCAATAATAACGATTGCATGCTGTTTGTTCTATCCTGTAAAGTCTGCATATTTCTAGAAAATTGATCTTCCATCTGTAAAGCTGTATTCAAAGATAAAAATTGCTTAGCATCATCTTTTGCATGTATATCATCAAATGAATTCACACGATTCTCTTGCGCCAACAAATTAGTAACTCTTGTAGCCTCAGCGTAAGATCTGGATATATTATCGAACCCTTTCTGATAAAGTAAACTGGTGTTTATACTGGTCATAACGCATCATTATAGCAAATTGATTAGATTTTCCAAATTTTCATTATATATAGCAAGAGCACGCATTAAAGATTGAGAGATCTGATTAATTCGTTTCTGTTCTATTAAAGCTTCATCTAAATTAACTCCTGTAATATTGTACTTATAATCACGTAACGAAGTTAAATACTGATCATTTACCTCGTATACAGATTCTGCTGATATCGCACGTTGACTACTAATTATAATAACGTTACTAAGAAATTCATTAAATACATAATAATGAGGTTGTAATTCTGTATCTGTAAATAAGATATTTTTACCCTGTAAAGATAATAAATGAAGAATATTTAGATTATTTCCTGGCCCAACAACATAATTTTGTAAATCTTCATTCATCGTAATCTCTGCAGTATTAACACTACTTACATCCTCTATTATCTTACTTTCAACACTAAATTTAGATGCAAGAGTATTCTCTTGAACAGAGAAGAAATTGTCAAATTGATATTTCGATAAGAAATTGTCAATATCAGAATTCGAACTATTTATATTAATAGCATATTCTGAGTTCAGAGATGAAATCTTCAAATATCCCATATCATACGGATTAGCAATAATATGACCATCATCTGCAACTAGAGCAGCTGTTGCATATTTTATGTTATTTGTATTTCTCAGTTCAGCATTTCCTTCTGACGATATAGCGGATATACGCTTGCTATCATATAATTCATTAAAATATATATCATATCCTATCATTCCTTCAATTCCATTGATACTTACCTTAATATTCACATTTACTTTTTGCAAATTAGTTGGTATTTCAGACTTATCTATACTGAACAAATTACCTATATGCTCACGTGAAAACCTATCCACAGTATTATACTGATCAACATTCTGATCACTTGAAACTACCACTCCATTAACCGTATAAGATGTTATAATATCTTCTATAAAAACAGGATTTTCCTGATTACTAACACTATCGATCTCAATGCCAAAGCTAACCAAGTTATTATCAATTTCATCAACACATAATACTACATCCCGTACCATATCGGAAAAAACCACCTGATTGGATAGAGGAGTAAAATAGTTATTAATTTCTAATATCAAATCATTAATGTTATTACTTCTTAAATCAACTGATAAGGGCTTAATAAAATATCCATCACTATAGGTAGCAGGATTCCCTGTACGTTTATCAATCAAAGAAATATCTAATATTTCATCTAAATTAATGTCTTCATATAAAGTATGAGAAGTATAAGAATTCAAGTATAATTTTCCTGGAACACTATTTCCTTGATTATATATTGCATTATATTCCTTAATAAAACACTCAGTAAATTTATTCAACTCCGCAACCTTAGGCCTTAACTCAACAATATCTGCATCATACAATCCCTTCATTTTACCAAAAGTTAACTCCTCCATACTCACTTCATAAAAATAGGCTGGACTATTAATATTGCATATTTGCAATGATAAATTATCAGGTAGAATAGGTGTATTGTCTGGATTTAAATACCTATCCCCATTATAACTCATTTGATATAAATCTTGTTCTATCAGCGGAATATCATTATCTGCTGTGTATAAATATATCTGATTATTATCTTTATCTACTACTCTAATTGATAAATATTGGGCAATTTGCTCTAATAAAGAATTACGTTGAGATTCAAGAGTATTACGAGTAATATTATCAGCCGATATGATAACCCGATTAATATCATGTATTTGTTTCATATAATCATTCACAGCACTGCTTGAATCAATAATTTCTTGATGTACACTTGAAGACATCATATTGAGATCCTTAGCAATATTTGAGATCATCTGTGTAAGTATAGAAGCAGAATTAACCAAGTTAGATTTTAAGACCATATCATTAGGGTCGGCTTGTAAATACGACAATGACTTAAACACGTTATTTAAAGCAGTATTAATATTTGCAGGAAAAGCATTGTTCTGTATATAAGAGGTACTATCTGGTCTTCCAAATGTGCCACTGATTTTCTTACAATATCTAGACAACTCTTCATAGTAATTGGTAATGGAGATATTTTCCAAAATATCTCTATTTAATAAGGGATCATTTGATGCAAGAAAAGTCTTTGTAGTACCATAACCCGAAGGCAAAAGATTGGTTTCAACATTTATTTTCTGGTAACTTACATCATCAGCATTCAACATGTTATGACTATTCACAAACATTTTTTCTTGCTGTTGCATTATACCAGTAGTAATACTTGCAGAAGTGTTATGTATCGACATATTATATCCTTTGATTAATTTTTATATTTTTATTATGCATTATCCTATGACCTAAATTATTATAAGTCTGTTCTGTACCAGATCTGAACAAAGTATCTAATATGCTATTACTGATCTGTTTATTTTTTATTATTAATTCGTGCTTTATCTTAAGTCCTTTATGGAAAATATCCTGTATATGTTGTGCTAGTTCTCTATTATCAAGACGTTTTATATTATCATACGATAAACACCCAATAACTTTTCGTTCAAGTGATGTGAAACACAAAATATTAGAAACTTGCCTAACAGTGAGCAATTGATTAATGTGCTTTATCAGACCTATTAATATCAATATAAATTCAAGATTATTGTTTCTCATATATCTTGCTGAATTGAATTTTTAACAATAGAATAAGCAAGTTCCTTATTCTGTGTTGCTATGGGTTTTACCAACTCATTTATCAACATATCCTTATAAACAGGATGTGTATCATTCATAACCTCAGAAAATACAGGTTCTATTATTTTATATAAAAAAAATTCTGCAAATTGAATAGATGCTTGCTCTAACTTCTGCTGTTGAATCTTATGTTGATAATCATCAGATATAACATTCACATTACTATTAATAATAACCATTCTGACATAAATAAATATACTCTCTTAATTAGTGTCATTACAGTATTTAATTTTCCTTAACAATTAAAATTTATCTTCACAGTTAGATAATATATCTAAAAATCATAGAATAAAAACATAATATCATCAGAGTCATCAATAAAAGTATAAAAATTTAAACAAGCCTAAATCGAAACCCTTCGATCACGCTTTTATCAATAAAAAACATTCATCACTATCATTTCGTTGTATATATCCTAAAATTTCTAACTCCACAATTATCATTAGTACAACTTTTGTTGGCAATTGTAATTCTCTTACAATATTTTCAATACTTACAGGCATATCTGATAATAAGCCCAATATTCTATCATAAAGTTCATGTTTCTCCGTAGAAGAAAGCTTAGATATAGAATTGGAAAAAAAATCTTTATTTTCTTTCACTTCATGCAAATCACAAGAAGACAAACTAGACAATGATTCAAGTATGTCATCCGCTTTTTCAACCAAACAAGCACCATTTTTGATTAAATAATTTACTCCAGAAGAATTGCAAGAATTAGGGAACGCTGGCACTGCGAACACACAACGGTTATGTTCTAAAGCATATTTTGCAGTTGTCATGCTACCTGAAGACCTTTTCGCCTCTATTACCAATACCCCTTGAGACATACCAGCAATTGTACGATTTCTTCTAGGGAAATTACTAGGCAATGGCTTATGACCTAAGGGATATTCCGATATAACAATAGATTTATCACATATCTCTGAATATAAACGTTTATTACTTTTCGGATATACTATATCAGCACCATTTCCTAAAATAGCAACAGTATGATATCCTAGAGATACAACTGAATGTGCTGCGGTATCTATTCCATGAGCTAAACCTGAAATTATCAAAGTATTTCGTTCAGCCAACTTGTTGGATATAGAACGGCACAAATGCAAAGCATTTAACGATGCATTTCTCGAACCTACAATAGCAACTACGTATCGAAATTTATAAAATAGAACTTCTTTATAATTACCTATCACAGTAATGGCAGGTGGTGAATGCTTGAACCCTTTAAGTAAAATAGGATATAAGTCATCTGTATAAACGATGACCCTTCCCCCGATCAGATCTAAACGTTCTAATTCCTCTTGGATTATCTTTCGAGATACTATCTTTTTGACTTTCCTGATCAAATCATTTGACTCTAAATTATCAATAGCAACAGTAGCATTACCAAAAAGTTTCATCAAAGAGTAAAAAGTCACATAACCGATTCCATCTGTACGAATAAGTCTCAAGGTGTTAATTATATCATCCAGATTGTCATACATTAATATTAATCCAATAAACCATCATCATATCTTTTTCGTCCACGCATAGCAAATTCTAAAGTTGCAATATCCATATAATCAATCTCACCTCCTACTGGTAATCCATGAGCCAAGACACTAACATTTACAGTATGTTTGCGCATAATTTCCGCTATATATATACCTGTTGTCTTTCCTTCTAATGTAAAATTAGTTGCTATTATAACTTCCTCTGGTTTATCTTTTATAACACGTTGTTCCAAATCTTTAATATTAAGATCATCAGGAGTAACCCCCTCAACTGCTGATAAACGCCCTCCTAATACATAATATTGACCGTCAAACATTTTTCCCTGCTCCAACGACCATAGATCAGCAACTGTTTCCACAACACAGATAATGTTCTTCTTCCTAGTAGAATCCATACAAATATTACATAAGCTCTCCATACGATTTGTAAAATTAAAACACTGCTTGCAGTGTTTTACATTGTTTAGAACATCAGTTAGAGCTAAAGTCAACGACCCCATAAAATCTCTCTTATTCAACAAGTGAAGAACACATCTTCTTGAGGATTTAGGACCCAATCCTGGAATATTAGAAATAATATTGATCAACTTATTAATACTATCCACAATAAAACATGTATTAATTACAAATTACATTGTAACACAACATAAGTATTTTTCTAGGTTACATTGAATCTACTTATGGTTTGCATAATAAAATTATTACGGTATAATTCCATCCCAGAATGTTGGAATTTTTTCGTATGAATAAAAGCTATCTTGTGTTACTAATAATATTTTTATATTCTGTGTCATGGCCTTCGTATTCTCAAAGCAATTATTGCAACAAAAAAAAATTCGATCCTGAACTTATCCTCAAATGGTCTATTGGAAATGATGATGCTCTTGTAGAGGTAACAATATTAACCTCTTTAGATTGTTATCATTGTGCAGGAATACATAGAGATGTTCTCCCTTTACTAAGAAAAAATTATGTTGATACCGGTAAAATAAAGTATACCTCAATACATGTCCCAGGATCCTTAAAATCTTTAATGTTAGAAAAAATAGCACATTGTTATGCTTGGAATGGAACAGATCAACAAAGTCAGGCAGAGCGATATTTCTCTCTAATGAACTTGCTGTATAAAATTCAAGGATCTTTCGTTAACCAAACCAATATTCAAGGTTATGTTAAGCAAATTGGTATGATAAATAAGATTAACAATCCTCGCTTTGATAAATGTGTCAATGATGATGACATACAAGACCAATTGGTAAACTCCTACCATATGGTACTATGCCGTGAAGATGGTTACTACGGTACACCAGAAATCATTATTAACGGTAAAAAGTTATTGGGATATAAAGATTACGATGTATTAGCTAAAGAAATAGATAACGCTTTGCAAAAAGCAAAAAAAGAAAAATTGTAATCAATACCGATCCAACAATACTAATTTTTCCACAATTTTCAAGTTAATTATTCAATAGTATATTTATCAGCAAAAGGTATTATTATGTTATCTATCAAACAGTACATATATTTTATTTTTTATAAAAAACTAATGTAAAATGCAAACAAGATAACCATTCTAAAACTTCAGAAATAGATGATTCAACAAAACGTGAAAAATCCCTAAGTTTAAGAAAAAACTACAAAAGATAATTCAATTTACATGATTAGTGTTTTATTATCACAAAATTTACCATCTAATGAAGAGTGTACAATAACACATCAAAACCCAGAAAATGCTAGTAGATAAAATTACAACAATTCTTTTAAACAAAAATATAAAGTTTTTATAAAAAAACAACAATGATGATAAAGAAGACAAACATCTCTAATCTAGTTTCAATGAATTACAAAAATTAATAGATCATAATCAATTCAATAATCTTAGTAAAGCCAAGCAAGAACATATTAGAGACTTTATATCAAAGATATTGTTTTATACTACAAATTTACAAATAGAACTTTTAGACTCTAAACATGTTATCAAATATGATATGTTTTAGTGGGTTAATATTGAAATTTTGTACTATTTGTACACTATAGTATTTTACTTTAGTCAAAGATGTACTTAATATTGACAATCCTGATTCCAAATCTCTGGATATTTTAAAAAAGTTAAAATTGTTTCTAAATCAAGAAATATCATTACAAAAACTACAGTAGATGCATCATGTATCGATATTGATTATGCTCTGCTACTAACAACACACTTGGATAGAAAAAAATTTAAAAAAGCCCAAAGATATAGATAATAAAAAGTCATACTTTAATTTTGAGAATACTATAAGTCTATAGAAGGTAAAAAGATACCATTGAAAGAAAAATATAATAAATATTCAATACTCAAAATGGAAGTAAACAAGAAAAAACCTAATATTATTACTAGATTTCTTCAAGATTGAGAAAAAATCTCTTCTCCTTTTCAAAATACGAACTCAAACATATCAAAAGCAATCAAATTAGAAGAAACAGAAATAGATTCTGATAACCAAAGATCAAATGAAAAAGAGACTCTATTATCATCACACCTCATCGCCATCAACTGTATAATCAGACACGCAGATAAAACAAACTTCTTTTTCTAATTCTATGCTAATGATGATGTAAAATTATCATAAAAATAAAATATAACATGATAAATGTCATATTTTATACGTAAAAAAGAATTTATCGTGAATAATTTTGGTAATAACATTCACAACAATACCATAGAAAATAATTATGGAGCAAAATATTATATGCGATTAGATGTATACGAAAAACATTGCCATTTTTCTAGTTTATTTGTGAATATACAAAATTTTTTGTTTACAAAATATAAAAAATTATGCTATCAGTTAACGATGTTTGTACCTGGTAAAATTGTTGATATGGGAGTTGCTGTAGATGTATTAGTTATAGGTTCAGGACCTGGTGGATATATAGCTGCTTTAGAAGTACAAAAATTATATAAAGAACAAGGTAAATCTATGCAAGTTATGTGTGTAGATATGTCTGTAAACAATGGAGGTGTGTGTTTAAATACTGGTTGTATTCCTTCAAAATTTCTTTTAGATAAATCTCATCATGTATATCAGGCAAGGAATAATTTTTTTTCATCCGCGATAGAAGTTTCTGATGTGTCTTGTGATATGAAGAAACTTATTTCAGAAAAACAAGAAGTCATCAATACCTTGTCTAAAGGTATTGATTATTTGTTTTCGAAAGCTGGTGTTTCTTCCAAAAAAGAAACTAAAGCCACAATACTTTCAAGAAAGGATAACCTTTATCAAGTAGAACTAGAAAATATCAATTCTAGAGAAAAGAACTTGATAAGTGTTCGAAATATTATTATTGCAGTAGGGTCAGAGCCTGTGTCTATACCAGGTATCAAGATAGATGAAGAGGATATTTTATCTTCTACTGGATCTCTTGCTCTAACAAAGATTCCATCTAGCATGCTTGTTGTTGGTGGAGGAGTAATCGGCGTTGAAATGGCGTCAGTATATAATAACTTAGGTAGTAAAATATGTATTGTTGAAGGAGAAGGACAAATTATACCTTCGTTTGATTCTGATCTATCAAAATCATTACAAAGTATCCTGTCTAAACGTGATATTAAATTTGAATTTAATAAGTTCCTATCTGAATGCAAAAAAGAAGATAATTCCTATACCGTTAAATACTCCGATGGTTCAGAAGCAGGTGGTTTCGATAAAATACTAGTATCAATCGGTAGAAAACCAGTAGATCATAAACAATATCTGAATTTTGATGTCAAAATTTCTGATCGGAATATGCTGGAGGTTGATAGTTCTTTGCAGGTCTTAGGATTGGATGATAAACCCATTCCTGGTTTATATGCTATTGGAGATGTTATCGGTGGAACAATGCTAGCTCACAAAGCAGAAACTGAAGCCAAAGCAGTAGCGCGTATTATCATGGGTCGCAATGACGCATATATTGGTTTAATTCCGTCTGTTATTTATACTAATCCTGAAGTTGCATCTTTGGGATCGACAGAAGATGAATTAAAGCAAAGAGGAATAAAATATAAAGTTGCTAAAGTTCCTTTTTCATCCAATGGAAAAGCACGTGCTATACATGCAACCGATGGTTTCGTGAAAGTATTAGCTCATTCTGAAAGTAAAATTATACTAGGTGTTCACATAATTGGTTATATGGCTTCTGCTATACTTTCCGAAGTATATCTTCCAATGGATAATAGCATGGTAGCTTCTGATTTTGTTCATGTTTGTCACTCTCATCCGGATCTTAACGAATCTTTGCGTGATGCAATGATAATTATTGCAGAATAATTATTTCTTTCCTAGGTAGCATACTATCTGTTTGTTACCATTGTTTTTTTGAAACGCTCTGTTTAGTAGTACACAGTGTAATCCTGTTTTTTCTGGATATACTAGTACCAATTTTTTTATATTTAAACAGGGGGATATTATGCCATTACAACTTATACAGGAAGCAGATAACTTTTTACGTCATTCGTCAATAGAACAGTATTCTTACTTACGTGCTCTATGGAGAGCTGTTATATTACAAGCATTCGTTGATTGTACAAGCGAAGCAAAACGCACGGAGAATCAAGTAGAAAAGCAAAGAGCAATACATTGGCTTACGGAAATGAATAGAGATTTCATATTAGTCTGTAGATTAGCTGACTATAATCCATGTTTCATACGTAATAAAGCATTGCAAATTCTGAATAATACTGTTACCCATAAGAAAACACGTCAGATGTTTTTGTCTGTATCTCGGAATAAATAATAATGAGTATTGATAATGAAGAAATAACAAAATTTGCTAAGCATTCTAACCAATGGTGGAATGAATCAGGAAGTTTTAAAATGTTGCATAAAATTAATTACTTAAGAGTTGATTATATAACTAAAATTATAAAAAAAATATATAACAATTCTGAAATAGAAATCCTAGATGTTGGATGTGGAGGAGGAATATTAACCGAAAAGTTAGCTGAAAATTCATTATATAAAGTTACTGGAATTGATCCTATAGAAAATAATATAAATGTTGCAAAAACGCATAAACAAGATTTAAAAATTGATTATCATGCAACCACTATAGAAAATTTTACTACTAACAAAAGTTTTGATGTTATTTGTATAATGGAGGTTTTAGAACATGTTTCTGATTTAGAATCATTTCTTAAATCTGTATTACAACATCTTAAAAAAAATGGAATATTGTTTTTTTCAACTATAAACAAAAATATATGTTCCTTCATAGAAGTAATTATACTTGCAGAATATATTTTGAGATTTGTACCTCGCAAAACTCATGATTGGAATAAATTCATCCCACCCAGTACAATATCAAAGTTACTTCTCAAATATGACTGTAAAATAGAAAATCTAACAGGTATAAGATATAGACCATTAACTGACAGATGGGTATTAAAAGAATCTAATATTAAAAGTAATTATATAGGTTATGCAGTAAAATGTTAAAGAGTTATGTTTAAGGATTCATCTGTATTTTCAATTCTGTACAAGTCACCTCCACATATGCATCACCTCCTGACTGATATACAGAATTTCCATTAATATCCAATCCATAACACCCTCCAGTACCCGGATAGTTTTTTGTCGTAGATATAAACATTTTATTATACGCATCATATGTAGATGTTTCTTCTGGGCATCCTACAATTATTTGACCAGTACGAATGTTCTCATTTGTATATTCTTTGTTTTCATCATAAAATCCTTTACATGCATCACATAAAAACTCTCTAGTACCTTTATATATATAGGGAGATTTACAGAAAACATGCTCACATAAACCATCTCTTCCTGGCATAATCCAGGTTATATTACAACTATGTGAACCGTGATTTGAAGCGTAATTATACGGACCATCAGGAATATAACCACATATACTAAAGCAACTGTAAATTATTTTATTAATCATTTCTGTAGGGTGTGATCCTTGATCTCTCATATGCATAACTTTCTCATTCACCTCACCAACATGACTCTTGATATCATCTCTATATTTTTGTAGGTTACCAGAATAACAGAAAGGGTGTTGCGCTCCTTGACATATATTGATTGAATGGCTTTTAAGATTCTGAGTTTCAGGATTAACTCTTGATTTAAAGCACTTTTCAAAACACGTATCAGATCCACAATAATTATTTTCTGTACGCATTAATACAGTTGGAGGACTAAGGTGACCACAAGCTCCTCCATTTCCATCCTTACCAAAACATTGATAAAAATTTAGACCTGATAGTTTAGTCTGATCACAATACCGAGAACACCACTGTTCACTTCTAGGGTAAATACAAGAATTACTAGGTAAAGTAGAAACTATACTATTAGGATCATTACAACCAGTAACATTAAATGGAACATTTCCATAAATATTATCTTTACCAGTGGTTGTGTTATTATCCATTTCGATAAACCCAATGGAATCTGGGTTTATTGATCCATTATAACAATAACCTGTTTGTTTATTCCTTACTTCTACATTACTAAAGAGGTTAGAAGTAAAATCTACTGTTCCAAAACCTGTACTAGTAATCTTCGTAGTACTTGCTGGTTCAACTACAACTACGGTATTACATACCCCTTGATCACATACTTCAACTGTTGTATG
This sequence comes from Candidatus Xenolissoclinum pacificiensis L6, assembly GCA_000512675.1. Lineage (GTDB taxonomy): Bacteria > Pseudomonadota > Alphaproteobacteria > Rickettsiales > Anaplasmataceae > Xenolissoclinum > Xenolissoclinum pacificum. Next base: position 274,519 of record AXCJ01000001.1, on the reverse strand, counting down.
AGTTCCAAAACCCGCTATATTATTTGCTGCATCAAAATCACCACCTTTCCCAACATCAATTTTCAATTCTGGATCACTAAAAGACGTTAAGTCTAGTTCTCCTGAAAAGAAATATCCAGGAGCCCCAGATGTTGCTGAACACGAACTAGAACCATACCATGGTCCGGATGATTCAGCAGCTCCAAAAATATTAATCTGCATTACTGCGCACATTGGATCTTTAATAGTTTCTGTTTGTCCTCCATTCACATTGTTTGTCTGACCATAAAATTCAGGTCTTGTAATACATATCCCTATTGCTATTGGATCTGCTCTATTTATCTCAACATCAGGTGTACATTCTTCAGTATTAGCATCACAAGTATAAGATATCGCATATGGCTCTCCGGTAGTATTATTATAAAAAGGAGTTTTAACCAAAATATACTCATTACTGCCATCATTTTTCACTCCCATTCGTAATGCAGTAACAGAATCTACTTCTTCATATTCAGGATATATACTTTTTTCAGCTTCAGTAATCTTTTTATATAAATTAATCTGAGAATATCGATAATAATCTACTTTACCTCCAACATTCATAGTAAATATATTCGACAATAAACCTACATTTTGAACTGAATCTAAATTATTCTGATCCAAAGATTGTATTGTATAATGAGATCTACCCGTAGAATAATCTACATACCATTTATTTTCTTCCTGGTTATAACTAACAGGTATAAATCCTTGATCTAACATTTCTAAAGTAGTAGTTTTTATCTTATTGTCATTAGAATCTTTATACCTAATAAAAGAAATAGGAGGTTCTGAATTCCAACCATTTAAACATATAAATTTAGATATATTATCTTTTTTATAGGATGTAAATACACCATCACTACCCGATGGACAGTTTGAATTTACAGGATCAATCAAAATCCCATTATTGATACATTTTCCTTGCTCAATTAAAAAACCACTACTGTCTATTTCCGGAGTAATAACTTCTAACTCATATTCCTGGTTAAATTCTTCATTCATAATAATGATTTCTTGATCATTATTTAAACCATTCATTTTGAAAGATATACCCTCATCATTTTGTGAAGCTGACCCTACTATCCTAAGACTTTCTGGTCTTGGCAATGAAACAATATTATAACAATTCTCTTTTACTTTATCATTATATCCAGCATCACGAAAATACTTTGTACAAAGATACTTTACCTGTCTTTCCATTATAAAAAAATATGTTTTACTCTGAAATGATAGACTAAATTTCTTGCTCGTATCTTGATCAGTCATAGAAAGTACATGCTCTTCCTTAATAGAACCATCATTAAAAATAATTTTCATTTCTGGCTTTACCATACTAGCTTCCTTAATAGGGACTATTTGGATATCAATAACTTGATCAAAAGTATTACACAATGGAGGTACTGATGGCAAAGGAGGAATTGGTATACAAGCATTACCTGTTGGTTTATGTGGATAAACAAAACCCCATCGTCTAGAATCTTTTACGTTTCTTCTATATACACACAAGCAATCTACTAAATCTTCTTTCTCAGTAAAGTATGGTTTCATACAATATTCCTCACATTCTGCTTTATTCTTTCTAGAACCAACATGATACAAATCACCTATCTTGTGTCGCATTGAGCATTGAAAACATTCAGGATATGGAGCTCTATAATTATCCCAATGATGGGACCAAGGACTTCCTGCTCCTGCATTTTCATCCCACCAACCATCAGAATAAGTCCATTCTCCTATAAAATCATAATCTGGATAACCTACTATAAATCGTGAATCGAAATAAGTATCCTTATTACACCTTGAACGTCTTACCTCCAGATCATTACCCCAGACAGGTAGAGAGAACCTTTCTCCTTCATATAATTTTCTTGAATATCTCGTACATGTTTTTTTATTATCACCATGATAATTAATATACACATATGGATTGAAATGTGCAGCAACACTATATTCACCATATGAATTAGGCTTCATATCATCTGGAACAACAATTATAACTCCTCGGTAATGATCACCGTGACCACATTTTCTATCATCAGTATCCTCATTTTCATTTTCCACAAAATACAAAGAATTAGGATATTTAGCATAATTATATGATGAAAAAAACACACATAATATAAGTAATAATATCCTAGATACAGTATATAAGAACACAAATTTATACCAAATGTATTATCAAAAAGAATAATAAAAAATATACGTTACAAAAACAGAACAATAATTCATCCAATTGTGAACTATAATATAATGTCTTCGATATGTAATATCTATGTAAAATTATGCTATTTGCTTTAAATTTAAGTTAATTAATATATTCAAGACATTTTATATAAATAGCTGTATCTCCTCCTTTTTGGAAAATATCATATTCTCTATTGTAACACCCTCCAGAACCAGGAATTTTATTTTCTAACATAGAAAAAGATCTTTTTACTGAATGACAATCACTATATATAGGATCAATAATCCTATATATCTCTCCTATACTGTTCTCAGCAGGCTCAATTATAGGAAGACCTATTATATCACTCTTCAAGTCATGTTCATTTACATAATCTTCCCATGAATATTGAGAATAGAATAATTCCTCAAGATAATTATTGCAATTTCCTAATTCCTCATAATCTTCTAAAAAGGGCATAAGCATGCAACAGTTATCACCGCATATTTTTATCTCAGTATCTTTACCATTAGAACCTCGATTAAATATAAAATCTGAGTATCTATCATCAATCGTAAATATTACTTCCTTATATGTACCAGGTCGTCCATACTTATAGATTCTTTTATTATTCAAAAATTGTACACTTGCATCTGTACCAGACTCATATACAATAATTTTAAACTTCTTACACATACGATTTATATTTTTTACATCTTCTGTTATTTCTGAAAACCGAAATGTAAAATTCTTTTCAACACACAACCCCTGTGATAAAGGATCTATATACGTTACTGGCAAAATTACAACTGATGGAAAATCCCAAGCATTTATTGCTTGCATATTATTGTTAATATGCCATAATCGACCAGTTTTTTCCTCAATATGAGACACTGGTAAAACATATACTGAAGACTCGCTAGATACAATTCCAAACTGATGAAACTGAGATTTATCGATTAGCATAGAGCTTTTGATAACTTCATAATCGTAATTTTTTACTTGAAGAAAATATAGTACAGGTTCATATCTGTAATACCTAAAACCAGTATTATCTTGCATGGTAAAAATATCATCTAGCTTCCCAACATTATAAATATTATCAATATATTCTTGAGTCATTCTATTAATATACTTAGGTTTATAGTTATAATAATCAATATTCCAGATGTTGTTCTTTTTATCTAATATTACAGGAACAAAGGCTTTATCCAATGATAAAAACTTCATTTCCTGTAATCGTTGTCTTTCATCTATATATCTGAATAAATAATTGTCCTTTCTTCTATTTAACATATTTAGACAGAGTAAATGAGAATCTGGATCTTCTTCATATGATAAAACAGTAGAAGTCCTTATTTTAGGAACAAAGTTAAGACCTTCTATCTTAGGAGATAAAACCTCTAAATTTATTTTATAATTATTCTCACCTTCTCCTAAAGTGAAAGTTGTATCTAATTCTTTAACAGTAAATTCAACAATATTCCTATAGCTATTATTTTCTTTAAGTAAAGAAAGGTCGTCAGGTGTTATCATTGAAGGAACATCAAAACATATTTTATTTGTTGATATATCTGAGTTTACTTTAGCACAAATAATATTGTTTTTACTATTGAATTCTACATCAATAACAAACCATTTACCCTTAAAAAACACTTTTTCATTTTTAAAAGTATTAGTGCTAATTTCGTGATCAATAATTTCACTACCATGTTTTAGTATAATTTTTATACTCGGATTAAAAAAATTTGATATTTTACTTGGTAGAATTCTTACAGATATAGGTTCTCTTGTAACAGTACAAAAAACAGGAATATTATTATTTTTTCTAGGTATTATAGCACAACTTGAAGTGATAGGAGAATAATTATAAAATCCCTTAATATAAGGACATAAACAATCTTGTGAAAAAATGTCATAACACTTTTTTTCACATTCATCGCCCATACATGTTGCACAATCAGGATAATAATCCCTGATTTTTGAAAATAAATCATTCCTACCTAGAAAAGACAAAGATCTATTTTTAACTAATTCCAAATCAAAAAAATGAACAGGATCACACTTGCTTTTTTTTACAATAATACTCCTTCCATTTATATACGAAATATTTCCTTCATACATTTTCTTACTGCGATTCTCAATACCTATCAAATTAACATAATCAATGTATATGTATGGATTTAAAATATAAGATATCGGTATTTCTTCTGTAACGCTATAAACAGGACTAACACTATAATTATCAATATCGTAAAGAATCATTTCATAAGCATTTGTTTTAACAGGTAATATAATGTAAAAAAAAATAATAATAAAAACAATTTTTCTTGTCATCTAAAAGTTGTGATATATAATTAATAATATATCAAAATTATACAACTTTTATAAAGTATTATTTTTATAAAAAATATCATCAAGGTTATCTGTATATTATAATATGTGTTATACAGGCTAGAAAAAAATATACTACTATGATATTTTTGTTAGATAGTATTTGTTATTCCATTCTATGAACAAACCGAAGAGTACATCCAATACTTTAAAAATAGTTGGAAAAGTTAGTCAAGTATCATCTGCAACAGTCAATGTTGTCTTCGAATCTAAAAAACAGTTACCGAAAATTAGGGATGCCTTACGTTGTATCATTGATGATACAACAAGTCTTATACTGGAAGTGCGTCAAATGATTGGTGAAAATGAAGTGTGCTGTATTGCACTTGAATCAACTCACAGAGTATCAAAAGGCCTACAAGTTATATCTCTCGAAAGACCACTGCAAGTTCCTGTTGGTACAAAAGTCCTAGGTCGTATGTTTAATGTTGTAGGAGAAACCATAGATGATCAACCTGGAATGGTTTTTGATAATGATTTTGATCAATTTTCCTCTATATATAAAGATCCTCCTCTGTTGACTGAATTAAGCACAAAAAAAGAGATTTTAGTAACAGGTATCAAGTCTATTGATCTCCTTGCTCCTTATATGAGAGGTGGTAAAGTTGGCCTTTTTGGTGGAGCAGGTGTTGGAAAAACTGTATTAATTATGGAATTAATAAATAATATAGCTAAAGAACATTCTGGTTTATCAGTGTTTGCAGGAATTGGTGAAAGAACAAGAGAAGGAAATGATTTATATCATGAAATGTGTGATTCGTCAGTTATAGTAAAAGAAGATCTTAAAAAATCAAAAGTTACATTGGTATTCGGTCAAATGAATGAACCACCAGGAGCGCGTAATTTAGTTGCATCATTTGCTCTAACTCAGGCAGAACATTTTAGGGATACAGAAGGAAAAGATGTCCTGTTATTTATGGATAATATCTTCAGATATATACAGGCAGGATCAGAATTATCTACTTTGCTAGGACGTATGTCCTCTGCTGTTGGGTATCAACCAACTTTAGCTACTGATATGGGAAAATTACAAGAAAGAATCTCATCTACTAAAACAGGTTCTATAACTTCCATTCAGGCTATTTATGTTCCTGCAGATGATATGACAGATCCTTCATCTGCCACCATATTCTCTCATCTGGATTCTAAGATCGTTCTTTCCAGAAAAATTTCCGAGCTAGGTATATATCCTGCAATAGATCCTCTTGCTTCTACATCCTTAATATCTACCAAGGAAGATCTAGGAGATAATCACTATGAAACAGCAATAGGAGTTAGAAAAATACTACAAAAATACGCTTCACTGCAAGATATAATAGCAATATTAGGAATGGATGAACTTTCAGACGAAGATAAATTGACAGTTGAAAGAGCAAGAAAGGTACAAAGGTTTTTATCTCAACCATTTCATGTTGCAGAGATATTCACTGGTAATCCTGGAATATTCGTTCAGTTAGAAGATACTATTAAAAGCTTTCAGAGTATCTTAAGTGGAGAATGTGATAAAATACCACTGCAGGCTTTCTCCATGGTTGGTTCTATAGACGATGTAATAGCAAAAAGTAAAAAAATATCAAAAAGATCATGAGTATTTTTTTTCAAATTGAGTGTGTTTCAAAAAATGGTATAGTTTTTTCTGGTAAGATTAAATCTTTCACTGCTAGGGCTAAAGGTCTAGGTGTTTTTACTGTTCTTTCTGGCCATGATAACTATACTTTTTGTATTGAACCATGTATCATCAAAATAGTTGATGATAATGAACAAGTTCATTACATACAAATTGTTTCTGATGAAGTATTATTTCATGTTGATCATATAACAAGAGATAAGTGTGAATTGGTTGCTGACAATATGTTTTTATGTGATTAAAATTATAATACATTATGAAATTTTTTATAGATACTGCTGATTTAGATAATATTTTAGAGAATGAGTATATAATATCAGGGGTTACTACTAATCCTTCTTTAGTCAAAAAAATTGGAAAACCTTACCATGATATCCTGGAACAAATTGTCAAAAAAACTTCTTTAGAACATATAAGTGCTGAAGTTTTATCTGAAGAAGAAAAAGGTATGATATCAGAGGGTTTATCCTTATCTAAAATATCTGATCGTATAGTTGTAAAACTCCCAATGACTATAGCTGGAGTAAAAACTGCAAAATTCTTAATCAGTAAAGGAATTAAAGTAAATATGACTCTTTGTTTTTCTGTTACTCAGGCATTAATAGCTCACAATATAAAAGCCAACTTTATATCTCCTTTCATAGGTAGAATAGATGATATTGTATTTGATGGTAATCGTTTAATACGTGATATAAGAACTGTATTCGATAATTATGAATCTGATACAAAAATTATATCAGCATCTATAAGAAGCCTTAATCATATCGCAGAATCTGCAATATCAGGAGCAGATATTGCAACTATTCCACCAAAAATGATAAAAGATAGTATAAAACATATATTAACAGAGAAAGGATTAAAAATATTTTTAGAAGATGCTAAAAATTTAAATTAGTATAATTTCAGTATCAATAGATATATTTAATACAGTAAAATTCATATATTTTTTTTAAAATTATAAAGATATATAAATTTAACTAAAGTAGATTTTAAAATACAATCTTTCTTTAATTATCTATATTTTGATAAGATATAACTATAATATATAGTGTTTTTATCTATAAATATTATTATTTTTATGATAGTGTATACATTATTATTCAATTAAAAAGAACAAAAAATATTAAATTAAGCCCTATTACAAATAATCATATTCCTAAATCTATTATTTCTCATAAATCTATAAAATAATTTTTATAGTGTAATATCTCTGAAAACATTCATCAATACCAAATTTTACAAGCATTATCTGTATCACTTTGAAGTATATTCTAGGTATCAAATTTATATTTAATATATATATTATATAAATTTTTAAATATTGATATTATTAATAATATAATATATAATATTGTATTTATACATATAATATAATGTATAAATAAAAATATTATTACAATAATCTACTTCGTTCACTATTGACTAAACAGATATAATACAGAAAAATTAGAATTTATCCTATTGATTTTTAATATATCCAAAGTTATTTCCTATGAAACAAAAAAAAATATTTCTTAAGCGTGAAGAATCTAATATGATTGACAAAAAGTTAGGAGAATCATTGCGCAGTCTAAGACATTTAAGAGGTTACAGCCAAAATCAAATATCCGATGAAATAGGAGTCACTTTCCAACAGTTTCAAAAATATGAAAAAGGCACCAATAGATTATATGTCAGTAGATTGGTTCTTATATGTAATAGATTAGGAATAAGTATAGAAAGTTTCTTCCGTCATTGTAAAGTTCAACACAGTAATAACTCCCTAAGAGATCCTGCTAACGTTGTTGAGTTTGACAGTTTTTCTAACAAAGATGTTGTTAGATTAGCAAAAAGTTTTTCAAAAATTGAAAATTCAAAAGTAAAAAAACATATATTGTCATTAGTAGAAAATTTGGCAGAACTGTCTCAGGATATGAAAGAAAATATATCCTTAAACCCAGATGAAAAAGATATTAACCTAGATGAAGATGATAAAGAAATCAATCTATCTGAGGAAGATATCCTTAATGAAGATATAGAGAACTGATTATAACATGTATCCAGATTATATTATTGTAAAAGTATTTTTGTAATTCTTTTTATGTTAAACTAGCCTCTGATGTTATGAATGACATTTTTTGTTTGTTTTTTATAGGATATTTTTTTATATGAAAAGAAAGATTACTGTTATAGGTGCAGGAAATATAGGTGGTTTACTATCTAATTTGTTGTGTATAAAAGAAATAGCAGATGTATTAACAATATTAGATGTAAACGGTAAATATGCAGAAGGTGTATCTTTAGATATAAGCCAGGCAAATTCAGTATCTTGTTCTGATACTAAAATAATAGGTACAGATTCCTTTGAACATATTAGAGACTCGCAGGTTATTGTGATCACCGCTGGCGTTGCAAGAAAACCCAATATGACAAGAGAGGAATTGTTAAAAATTAATGTGGAAGTTATTTCTTCTATATCAAAGAATATAAAAAAATATACAGAAAACCAGCAAGAATTACCTTTAATTATAACAGTTACAAATCCTCTTGATATAATGTCATGGGTAGTAAAAAATATAACAAATTTTCCAAAACATAAAGTTATAGGTATGTCAGGTATACTAGATACCGCTCGTTTGTGTTATTTCTTATCTCAAAAAGTTGGTTGTGCAATATCAGATGTACATTCTATGGTTCTAGGTGGGCATGGAGATCAAATGGTTCCATTGATTAGTAATACCTCTATTGCCGGTATTAGTATTGATCACTTTGTTAAAACTGGTACAATTACTGATGAACAAATAAGAGATATAATAGAAAAAACTCAAAAAGGTGGTGGTCAAATAGTAAGTTTACTTGAAAAAGGATCTGCTTTTAATGCTCCTGCAATGTCTGTACTTAAAATGATAGAATGTTATTTATCAGATAATGGAAAATTTATACCATGTTCAACATATCTGGAAGGAGAATATGGGTTCAATGGTTTATACATGGGTGTTCCTGTAATACTATCTCCTAATAAAGAAAAATTTAAGATTTTAGAGCTAAAACTTTCTAACGATGAATCTATTATGTTGAAAAACTCAGCAAAAATAGTAGAAGACAATATATCATTGGTAAAGCAGTATTTGCGAGATTAGTTATGGAGTTGGATATTCAGAATCCCTCAAAAAACACTATCATGGTGTTAGACTTAGGTACTGGTATAATAAAGTGTGGACTATTATATATTGGAAAAAATGGAAAAATAGAAAAGTTGCTTGGATTTTTTGAAAAACCGTCTCAAGGAATAGAAAACGGTAATATAGTGAATTTTCAAAACTTAAAAACTGTTTTATTAGATATTTTAGAAGAAGTTAAGAATTATACTAATGATCTAATTGAAGAAGCATTTATAAATATTTCTTCAAACAGTTTTCATGCATTTACTTTAAGTAACAAAATAGATTTATCTGGAAAGCAGGTTTCTACTAAAGATGTTGAACGTGTTCAAAGATATGATCCTCCTGAAAATGATAAAAGTTCTATAGTGGTACATACAATACCAATATCTTATAAACTTGATAGTATTCAGAATATTGAAACCCCTGCAGGAATGTTTGGTTCTAGATTAGAAGCAAACATGTTTATAATCGAGACCTATAGGATATCTCTAATGAACATAGAAAGGTGTCTAGCCCAGTGTTCTATATCTCTTCTTGGATGTTCCTTAACTTCGTATACAAGCGGTCTTGGAGTCCTTGGAAAAAAGGATTCCTTGTATACTATGGTAGTAGATATAGGATATACTGGTACGACAATAACTGTTTTTCTCAATAAAAAACCTTTGTTATCCAGATATATTACACTCGGATTTTTCTCCATTATTAAAGATGTTGCATGTGGTATGCAGATATCATTATCAGAAGCAGAAAATATTATCATTCAATATGGTATTGCAACGTTTATAGAAAATATGGATATAGAACAAAATATAGATATTTTAGAAAAACATTTCAATATTGTTGAATTAGTTGAAATAATTAAACCTCGTATAGAAGAAATATTAGAAATTATACAAGAATCTGTACAAGGACATACTTTAAACCATGTTATTATTAATGGTAAGGCCAGTAAATTATCAGGTATTAAAGATTTAGCCGAAGATACTTTTCATTGCCCAATATCAATTGGAAAACCTTACTTTTTAGATGAAGAATTAGATGTGACTTTTGCATCGCTCATAGGTACAGTACGATACATAGAGAATTGTTTATTTCATACGAAACAAAACAAGCGATATAAGAAGTACATAAAAAAAATAATAAATTTCATTTCTTATTAACTGTCAATTACCTGTTATCTTTCCATCTTTCTATCTTTTCCTTTCCAGAATTAATTTTGTCGTGTTTATCTGAAAGTACATTTTGTGCTTTCTCAGTAAAATTTGAGATATCATCCTTTGATAACTTTCCATTATATACAAGATAAGAAAAAACTATACACAATATAAAAAAAATCTTTTTCATCAACAAACCATTTATATATCAACAATAATAAATATCTGTTCCCATATACAATAATATTTATATATACAATAATATTTATATATAAATATTATTGTATATATACCCACTTGTAATCCATGATATCAATTAATTATTAATATACTATTAATGAGAAGATCATATACTATTATTAATAGTTTTAAAATATATAAATCTCATAAAAATACGAACATTTTCCTTCCTTTTTTAAGGATAAATTCCAAAACTCTTAATCATGATAAAAATACTCAATAATTTATCTTTCTATATACAATATAAATATTATATCACACAAATATCATTCTACCTTTTATCTTCAAAAGAAGCACTTCACATAAATCCTCATACATCTACTAATATTTTCATCTTAATCAAAATCCTGTGGTTTTTAGATTTTAAAAGTCTATTGTAAATATTTAGATATCTAAATATTTTATTATATATTTACGTTTTGATAGATATATATAAATAAATATCTATTAGACCTTCTGTGAAATTGCAGGAAAAAGAGTATATGATTGAATAATATCAACATATGAATAGAATGATGAAGCTGCGCTATAATAAGATAGATAAATAAATTCAATAGAATATTTACGAAAGCACATTATATATGGTAAAGCAAAGTATTACAAATAACAATAATATCCTATAGTTATAGTTTATCAGAGATGATATTATCATTATTGATATACTACCATAGTTATATTACGTAATAGTTCATAGGATATCGATTCACAAGTATGTATATTAATCAGAAAACTAGAACCTATTATAGCTAATGTCTTATGTATCACCAAAAGCAAGAAATTGTCTAAGAAAGATATATAAGTACTCATAATAGATGTTATGGAACAAGAAATTGAACATCCTCAAAAGCAACAGACAACATACTATTCCGGGAAGAAGAAAAGTCATACTATAAAAAAGGAGGTTAGAGTTAATGATAAGAAGCGTATTATACAGGTATCTAAATCCTACCCCGGATGTACAGGACTTTAAAGTATTTAAGCATCAAAATCTTCCTCTACAAGAGTCAAAATTTCTGGTAAATTCATCAGGGTATTCATAACTATCATAAAAAAATCTGTATATCCTTACAAAAATACCAAGTCTAGAAAAATATTTTTCAGGAGAAAGAGCAGAATACCTTTCTATCCAAAACTCGGATTAAGGTTGAAAATCTCATTCTTACTCTCAAGACTTTTAATATCCTTTCGCATATATATCGCAAGAAAAAGACTCAATATCATTTCTGGTATCGTTAATCCTAACCATGACTTCTGATTAATCAATTACAAATCCATTTCATATTATGTAATATCAATGTATTTTCACAGGAGGTCTATTTTAGTATCATGACATATATGATTATTCAATATATTGATTCCATTCATCAGTATATACAATATATAATCGATCATATTCATTACTATACACATCATGAAGATATCATTTTCGAACAAAAAAAACAAATATCAAAAATTATCCTATAAATCCACTGCTTATGAACAAATGTATTATTCTCAACCGCCACTATGGAGTTCAGATAATTACTCTGGTATTGCGTGTAATGGATACATGAAAAATACAATAGTATATCGGTCAATAAACATGATAGCAACTGCTATAAGTTCCATACCTATAATATTATATGAATTCGATTATAATCAAAACAAACGAGAAATTTCAGAACATGATATATTAAATCTTCTATCCAATCCTAACCCTTATACATCTTATTGTAACCTGATGGAATCTATTGTATCTCACTTATTGTTAGATGGTAATGCATATTTAATGCGAATAGGAAAACCACAAATTAAAGAAATATACATTTTAAGACCAGACAAAATATCTTATACATTCAATAAAGCATACAATATACCTGATAAATATATATATAATGATAATGGAAAAGATATATTTTTTCCTATAGATCCTATCACGGGTAAATCTGATATACTACACTTTAAAACCTTTAATCCTTATAATCAATTTAAAGGGTGTTCTGCTGTTATTCCAGCAATATATAGTATAGATCAACATAATCAAGCAAACATATGGAACCAATCTATGTTAAGAAATAGTGCAAAGCCATGCGGAGCTCTTATAGTCAAAGGGGATAAAGAAGGAAATTTCTCTTCTCTTTCCGAAGATCAATATAGAAGGTTAAAAGAACAAATCAATTCTGAATATATTAGTTCTCAAAATAGTGGAAAACCTATACTACTTGAAGGAGGTTTAGAGTGGAGAGAAATGGGACTTTCTCATAAAGATATGGATTTTCTAGAATGTAAACATAGCGCAGCAAGAGATATATCTATATCACTAGGAGTACCACCTCATTTATTAGGTATACCAGGTGATAACACCTATAATAATGTATCCGAAGCACGTATGATATTTTGGGAACAAACTGTCATACCATTAGCTCATAAAATTATGGACAGACTAAATCAGTGGCTTTTACCATTCTTTCCAGGAAAGCTAAAAATAGAATATGATAAAGAACAAATTGCATCATTAACCATAAAACGAGAAAAAGTATGGCAATATGTAGAAAAAGCCTCTTTTATGACCATAAATGAAAAAAGGCAAGAATTTGGATTACCACCAATTAAAGATGGTGATAGATTACCTTAACAAGAAATGAATTATACAATATTACCCTTATACATATCTATAAAAGCTATTGATAATAACACAATATATAGTCTCAAATATTCCATATATATTACTAATAAAAAATAATCCTAAAATTAATACGTAAAATTACATATTATAAAAAACCATATTACCATCCACAATAGTAAACAATATTTTTCCCTTTACCTTTCTGTTTTGGAAAGGAGTATTTTTAGATTTACTAACCATATATCGACTATCTATAATATATTCTGAATTTAAATCTATTAATACTAGATCGGCAGGAGCTCCAATAGATATGCGACCAGCATCACTTTTTATTAATTTTGCAGGATTTATAGTCATTTTTTTTAACAAATCAAATATACCAATAATATTATTATGATAAAATGACAACATCAATGGTAACATAGTCTCCAATCCTATCATACCAAAAGGAGCTTGATCTAATGTTTGTTTTTTAGAATGACAATCATGAGGAGCATGATCAGAAGCTATTATATCAATATCATTATTCTTCAAAGATTCAACTAAAAACATCCTTGTTTCTTCATTTCTTATTGGAGGATTAACTTTTCCTATAGATATATAATTTTTCTTATCAAAGAAAAAACTGTCATTCAACAACAAATGATGTGGAGTAACCTCACAAGTCACATTTAATCCCTTTTTCCTTGCAAGAATAACATTTTCGACTCCAGATACAGAAGAAATATGTAAAACATGATATCTCGCATTATATTGATCTTGTATAGCAAATTTATTATACTCTTCCAAGAGTATAATATCTCTAGATATCATAGTAGATTCAGCACTTTCAGGAATTCCGAAAACATTTAGTTTATTAGAAGCATACCCATAATTTATACATCCCTTATTCGATAAATATAAATCCTCAGCATGTTGTGCAATTGGAACATCCAATATAGCAGAATACTTAAAAGCTTGTTGCATTAAAAAAGGGTTCATTACTGGTAAACCATCATCTGTAAAACCAACTGCACCTTCATCATATAAGCTTTGCATATCTGTCAAACCATTACCATCTCGAGTAACTGATGCATAAGATTCTACCTTAACATAACCTTCTTGTTTACCTTTATTTAAAACATAATTCAAAACATCCACAGTACTAATGGTAGGAACAGTATTAGGTTGACATACAACCGTAGTAACACCTCCTGCTGCAGCTGCTTTTGTTCCTGTTATAATATCCTCTTTATTAGTATCTCCTGGATCTCTAAAATGAACATGAACATCTATCAATCCTGGTATCAATAAATTACCTTTACAATCTATACAATCATCAAATTCAGACAAATCATCAGGTTGACCCTCTGAAAAATGTAATATTTTATCACAATCTGTTATTAAGAAACCAGATTTTATATCTAATTCTGTTTCCGGATCAACTATTCTAGCATTTATATATATAATATTACTACTAGACTTATTATTATACTTAAAAAACTCCATCTTCATCCATAGTATCAGATATAATCTCATCTCTCATTAACTTTTCACATGCTTCTCTAGCTAGACTATCAGCTTTATTATTATATTTATTATCAGAATGACCTTTTACCCAAAACCATTCTACACAGAGCAAACTATTCAAATAGTCTAATTTTACCCATAAATCCCTGTTTTTAACATCTGTTTTATTGGATGTTTTCCAATTGTTTACTTTCCATTTTTTTATCCAAGACACAATACCATTTTTAAGATAAGTACTATCAGTATTCACTCTTATTTTAACAGATTGATCAAAATTTTTATCTATAAAAGATAACCCCTCAATAACAGCGATCATTTCCATTCTATTGTTAGTCGTATCTTTTTCCGCTCCTGATAATCTATATTCTTTTTCCTGAGATAAAATGATAAAACCCCATCCTCCAATTCCAGGATTACCTGAACAAGAACCATCAGTAAATATTTCTATATTTCTTTCCAAATCAACAGTCAATATTTAATACTATTTAAGTATAAGCTATATGATCAAGAAGTAACACCAGATTTTCCTATATATTCTATCATAATACAATCAATAACTTTAAAAGGTAAATAATTTTATTAATATATAAAATTAATATTTAATATTTTCTAAATATAAGCCATGTGCTGGAGCAGTGACACCAGCTTTTCTCCTATCTTTGTATTTTAGAATATTTTCTATAGAATCATTTAATCTATTCAATGATATATCAACTAAAGTTCCAACCATTATTCTAATCTGATTGTGTAAAAAGGATTTAGCATAAAAACGTATAAATATTTGATTATCGTAAACATTCAATGACGTAAAATCTATAGTTCTATTTTTATTTTGTTTATCACATTCTAATGAACAAAAACTAGTAAAATCATGATATCCCTCAAAAAAAGAGAGTTCTTTTCTCATACGTTCCATATCAAGAGTACTTGAAACATGCCATGCTAAGTCCTTGTATATAGTCATTCTATCTTTTCGATTAAAAAGATAGTAAACATAAGATTTTTGCTTTACAGAAAAACGAGCATGAAAATCTGATGACACTATATTAACATTTAAACATACTATATTAGAGTTCTTTAAATAAAAATTTGTAGCATTTTTTACTGTATTAACAGAATACTCTTTATTAGAATCAAAATGAGCAACCTGGTGCAACGCATGAACAGATGCATCTGTTCTGCCAGCTACAAATAGTACTATAGGTTCATTAAATAAAAATCCTAATGCTTTCTCAACTGTTTCCTGTATCGTAGGCTTAATTTCTTTCTGTTTTTGCCAACCATAATAACCTATACCTTTATATTCAATAATTATTTTATATCTCACTATATTGTTAATATTTTTGAAAAAATACTTTATACATTGTATCATTATGAAGATCACTTTATTACAAAAATAAATGCTTTATAAAAAAATAAAAATTGGTAATAGTCTCATAGATAATGTTATACTGGCTCCTTTATCTGGAGTTACCGATTACCCATTTAGATCTATAGTTAAGGAAATAGGTGCTGATTTACTTATTTCAGAGATGATAGTTAGTGATGCTACAGTTAGAAAAACAGAAGATATGTTTAAAAAAGCAAAAAAAACCCCTTTCAAAGGATTTGAAGCAGTTCAACTTACAGGACATGACCCTCATATAATGGGAGAAGCTGCAAAATTACATGAAGATAATGGTTCATCAATGATTGATATTAATTTTGGATGTCCAGTTAGAAAAGTAGTTAATGGATATGCAGGATCAGCATTAATGAAAGATCCTATTAAAGCTTGTGATATAATAAAAAAAACTGTACAAGCTGTAAAAATACCTGTTACTTTAAAAATGAGAATGGGATGGGATCACAATTCCTTAAATGCTCCTTTATTAGCAAAAATAGCAGAAGAATCTGGTATACAAATGATAACAATACACGGTAGAACTAGATGTCAAATGTTTAAAGGAAAAGCAGACTGGTCATTTATAAAAAAAGTCAAAGATAAAGTAAACATTCCAGTAATAGTTAATGGCGATATAAAAACAAAAGAAGATGCTGAAAAGGCGTTAAAAGAATCTCAAGCAGATGGTGTAATGATAGGTAGAGCAACATATGGAAATCCTTGGTTAATAGATGAAATAACACAATTTTTTAAAAACAAAAAAAGTGATAATTCTATACCTATATTAAAAAAAAGAGAAACAATAATAAAACACTTTAATATGATGTTGGACTTTTATGGTAAAGACTATGGTATAAAAATCTCAAGAAAACATTTATTTTGGTACTCAAATTCTCTCAAAAATTCAGCAAAATTTAAGCTGGATATATCAAAAGATAATTGTCATATTTCTGTAATAGAAAAAATAAATTCATTTTTTGTTTAAAAAAAGTTCATAACATGTTTAAATCTTACTAATCTTCATATTTTCTTAGTTTTGAACATTTTTTAAAAATATTTTCCACATTTATTATTTTTATTTAACATCTAGTTATCCACACTTATAAACAATTTATCCACATTTTAAACATCTGTATATCCTAAAGTTTAGGTATTTTTCCACAAAATTTTGAGTTTCTAAAACAAGTTATCAATATCGATAATATGTGAAAATATCTTATCCACATACATAATATTCAATATAATTATTATAATAAATATCAATGTTATATATAGTAGAATGAAATTTTTCGATAAAAACAAAAAACCTATATGGTTTATGCGACAAGCTGGTAGATATATGAAAGAATATAATAATATAAATTTGAGTTTTCTTGAAAAATGTTATACTCCCGAAATTGCTTGTGAAATAACTTTACAGCCAATCAAGAAATTTGATTTTGATGCTGCTATATTATTTTCAGACATACTAGTTTTATTAGATGCTTTAGGATATGAAGTAATTTTTAAAAAAAATTATGGACCAATTATAAATGCCAAAAAAATTATTCTAGAAAATTATGATATGGAAAGGTTTCATCAAAAAACAAATTTTGTTATAGATGCAATATTACATATAAAACAATTTTTAAGTGAAGATAAGGTACTTATAGGTTTTGCAGGATCTCCTTTTACTCTATCATGTTTTTTAATAGAAGGTTCTAATATAAATCCTTTTAAGATGTTTAAAGTACATGAATATCTCTATAGTAGAACAGAGGAGTATTCTAAAATAATAAATATTTTTATAGAAAATACTATAATATACTTACAAAAACAAATTAATGCGGGTATTAAGGTATTACAATTGTTTGATTCCTTTTCAGGAGTTTTATCTGAGCAATTATACAAAAAATGGGTTATAGAACCAACTTTTAAGATTATTAATAATTTAAAAGGAGATATACAAGTAATAGGATTTCCTAAATTTTCCGGTTTATTATATGAAGATTATGTTAAAAATACTAATATTAATATTATTAGTATTGATAGTTGCATGAGTCTTAAATGGGTAAAAAATAATTTACAAAAATATTGCTATATACAAGGTAATTTAGATCCTTACTTGCTCTGTTATGGATCTAAGAATATGATAAAAGAAAGAATTCAGCATATACATGATAATTTATGTTCTGAACCTTTTATTTTTAATTTAGGACATGGTGTATTAAAGAATACTAAGGAGGAAAATGTTTTGTATGCAGTAGATTTTTTTAAATCTATAAGATAATGTTTTATATTTTCATTATCTTACTTATTACTTCTTGTAGTCCTACTGTTATTGTAGGAGGAGCTTTTGGGTTGACCGCTATTAGTATAGTTCAAGATGTTCCTGATCAAAAGATATCTGTAATTCAAGATGTTACAAAAGATAGTATAGTTAAAAATATAGATTATATTTTTTTAGAAAATAATATTAAAAATATAGAATATTACGTTTTAAATAATATAGTTTTTTTAAAAGGTAATGTGATAACAATAGAAGAAAGATTAAATATATCTATGTTAGTTTGGAAAGTAAAAGGAGTATTAAATATTATAAATAATATAGATGTATTAAATAAAAAAGATTCTTATAGAAATGATGAGTTTTTGAATATGAAAATTAGAGCAACATTAGATGTTATATCCTCTTTATATTCTATTTATTATACTGAAACAGTTGATGGTATTGTTTATTTGATGGGAATATCTAAGGGAAAAGATGACTTAAATAAAACAATTAATGTATTAAAAGAGATAGGTGGTGTTAAGAATGTTATAAGCTTTGTTATACTAGATATTAGTGATTATGATTAGAAGGGTTTTATTTTTTATAGATCGGAATATTGATGTAAAAACGGATAATACAGTTCTATTATTAAAAGAGAGTTTGATAAGAGGTTATTCTAACTATGTAGTTGAATGTGGAGGTATTTATGTTAAAAATAATATAACTTATACAATTTCTAAAAAAGTCATCAGTGTTAACTATGATAGTATTGTTTTTGAATCCTATCATAATACCATTACTCTAGATGAGTATGATATAGTTTTTATTAGAAAAGATCCTCCTTTTGATTCTAGATATATTACATATTTGTACTTATTAAGAAGTATAAATACCATGTTCATAAATGATCCTATTAGTATATTGAATAGTCCTGAGAAAATATTTCCTTTTTATAGTACTCCAACCATAATATCTGAAAGAATTGACGTTATTGTTGATTTTATACGAGAAAATCAAGATGTTATTGTAAAACCATTGTATAGTTTTGGGGGAGATAGTATAATTTTTTTAAATGAAGATTATCCATCTTTGAAAAGTATTTTAAAGATATTTAATGAAAGATATAACTCTCCTTTTTTGATTCAAAAGTATGATCCTTTATCTAGAATTGAGGGAGATATAAGAGTATTATTACTAGATGGAGAAATTTTAGGGTTTTTTAAAAGAGATAAAGCAGGAGATATTATTAATAATATACATGTAGGGGGGCGTTGTTATAGAGTAAATCTTTCTGAAAAAACTATTATGTTATGTAAGAAAGTATCATTGTTCTTGAAGGAACAAGGTATAAATTTTGCAGGTATAGATATAATTGGTGATGATAATTTGATAGAAATTAATGTAACTTCACCTATGGGTTTATATCAGATTAATGATTTATATGGTATATCTTCTGAGAAGATATCTTGGGATTGTTTTGAGAAATTATATGCAAAGTTTAGAGATTCTTGATATTTCTAGGGAGGCTATTTGGGTCTTAATCAAAGTATCTTCTCCAATTATAATATCAGCAATGATTGTTGGTTTATTCGTTTCTTTGATACAAGCTTTAACTCAAATTAATGAAGCAACTTTAACGTTTATCCCAAAGATAGTAGTGGTATTTTTTGCGATATTGATATTTATATCTTTTATGGCAACAACTATGGGTGATTTTTCTGCTATTATTATGGGTAAAATAAGGAATTTATAATGAAAATAAAAAGAGCCTTGATATCTGTTACAGATAAAAAAGATATTATACTATTATCTAAGTATCTATCAAATAGTAATGTAGATATTATAACTACTACTGGTACTTATAGAACATTGAATGATAATGGTATTAAAACACAAAATATAAGTGATTTTACAGGATTTCCAGAAATTCTTGATGGTAGAGTTAAAACATTACATCCTAATGTTTTTGGTGGGATATTATCTGATCCAAAGAAACATAAAAATGAGATTAAGTATAATAATATTTCTTGTATAGATTTAGTTGTTTGTAACTTATATCCTTTTAAGGAAGTAATGGATTCAGAGGCTGATTTGGATGAAATTATAGAGAATATCGATATAGGAGGAGTTTCTCTTATTAGGGCAGCCGCTAAAAATTATAAGAATGTATGTGTTTTAGTAGATCCTAACGATTACGGTATCATACTGGGTTCGGAAAATGTTGATTTCGACATAAGAAGAAAATTGGCAGCTAAGGCGTTTAAGTTGATTATGAACTATGATAATCATATTAGTCATTTCTTTGATAGAGATATTACTGATCAAAATAAAATTTTTAGTGAATTGTTTTTAGATTGTGAAAAACAGTTCGATTTTAGATATGGAGAAAATCCGCATCAATCATCTTCTTTTTTTTCGAAAAATAAATTGCCATTCAAGAAGATACAAGGAAAAGAATTGAGTTATAATAATCTTCTGGATATGGAGATAGGGTACCATCTAATTCGGGAATTTGCTAAGAGCTGTGTATCTGTGATTATTAAACATAACAATCCTTGTGGTGTGGCTGGAAGTGATAATATATTAGATGCTTATAAGAAATCAATAGATTGTGATATAAATAGTAGTTTTGGTGGTATAGTTGTTTTTAGTAAAGTCATTGATAAGAATTGTGCGGAGTATTTAATTACTAACTTTGTAGAAGTTCTTCTTGTTCCTGGAATTGATGAAGATGCATATGATGTTTTGAAAAAAAAATCTAATATGAGGGTTATTATATATGAATATATGGGTGAAAGTAAGTATGATGTTAGAAGTTGTTTTAATGGATTTTTAATGCAGACTTCGGATAGAACTTTGTATAGAGACTTTGTAGAAGTTACGCATAATAAGCCTTCTGAAAGTGAAAGAGAGGATTTGGAATTTGCTTGGAAGGTCTGTAAGTATGTAAAATCTAATGCGATAGTTGTGGTAAAGGATAAGAAAACTATTGGAATTGGTGCGGGGCAAATGAGCCGTATAGATAGTGTAATGATAGCTTTACAAAAATCGGAAAAAGGAGCTGTCTTAGCTTCAGATGCGTTTTTTCCTTTTTCCGATAATGTTGAAAAAGCTGATGAATTTGGTATAACATCTATTATACAACCAGGTGGTTCTATAAAAGATAGTGAAGTTATAAAGGAAGCTAATGATAGGGGGATATCGATGATTTTTACCAATACTAGGCATTTTAAACACTGATAATTATGAGTTTTGATGTATATATACTAATAGTTATATTTTTGAATGTTTTATTATTGATTTATAGATTGATTATAGATGTTAGAATTTATAATAGATTATTGTTATGTAATAGTATAAATTCAAATTTAATTGTATTTTTGATATATACTTCTATTGTTATAAGAGAATATTATATATTGGATATAGCTATGGTATATATTCTTTTATCCTTTATCATTTTGGTGTTATGGCAAAAAGTATTTTTATATGTTTTAGATGATTAAATGTTTTTATTTTATTTATCATATGTAGTAAAGGTTATCGCTCTTTTCTGTATGTTTAGTTCTACTGTAGGATTTTATAGATTTAACGATTTTTTTTGTAGAACTCACATAACTAGCTTGGTTGATATAATGGGATTTTTTTTGTTTATTTTTTCTTTTTATCTGGATGGTCTTTCTATTTCAGTATTGCTGAAATTATTGTTTCTTATTGTAATATTGTTGATTACCTCTACAACATCTACGTACTTAATATCTAAAATGGCTTTTATAGGAGGTAAAAATGAATAGTTATACAGATATATCAATATTATTTATCTATTTGTTAATGATATTAATACCTGTAATTATATATCGTTCTTATAATATAATTTTGGATTTAATATTAATGTCTGTTATGAGTATAATATGTACATCTTTTTATGTCTTATTAAGAGCAGGAGATGTAGCTATAACAGAAGCTTGTATTAATGTATTTTTATCAACGGCATTTTTTGTTATTGTTGTGTTTTTTACGAAAAAATATGATACAAATATGAAGAATAATTCATATTTGAATTATATGATGGTTTTTTTTGCGTTTTTAGTAAGTGTTTTATTTGTTAAATATATTTATGATGCTCCTATATTAGGTATATATGAAAATATAACTAATAACGATGATATTTATGGATATTATTTGAATAATACTTATTATTATTTCAAATTTCCAAATGTTGTCGCAGCTATACTTGCTGGGTATAGGGGTTTTGATACTCTTTTTGAGACAGTTGTTATATTTATTTCTTCTTTATCTGTTTATTCTATAGTGGTTGGTAATTATGACAAAAGATAAATTATTGAAGGCTATTTTATCTTTTATGTTGCCAATTATAGTTTTGTTTTTTTCTTATATACAGGTTTATGGTGAGTATAGTCCAGGTGGTGGTTTTCAATCAGGTGCGATACTTTCTAGCGGTTTGATATTTTATACTTTATTAAATAGTTGCAGATCTGTTACTAGTATATTTTCTATATATTCTTTCATAAGACTATCTTCTTTTGGGGTTTTATTTTATATTTTGATTGGTTTATATTCTATGTTTTTAGGTGATAACTTTTTAGAGTATACTATTTCTCAAGCTATGGGAGTCACTCTTGTGGAATTAGGAATTGCTTTAACAGTCTTTTCTGTTATGTCATCTAATTATTTTGTTTTAAGTTCTGTTATAGATGTTGAATTTTAGTAATTATAGTTACTTTTTATTTTCATTTTTGATGATAATGGGTCTTTTAATAATATCAAATACAAATAATAGAATAAAGAGACTTATAGGATTAACAATTTTTCAATCTTCTGTTATAGTTTTATTTATTTTGATTTCTTATATTCATCAGGGAAGTGTACCTATATTGGATTTTAGTGATCAGACAAAAATTTATGTTAATCCTTTACCTCATGTACTGATGTTAACGGCTATTGTTGTAGGTTTATCAACAACAACTGTAGGTTTAGCAATAATTATAAAAATGAAAAAAATAGATAATGACAATAAATTATAAACAATCAGGTGTTGATATAGAAAAAGGAGATTTATTTATTGATAGTATAAATAAAAAGATATCTACCAACTTTTCTAAGAATGTAATTGGAAAATTTGGTAGTTTTGGTGGTTCTTTTGATATATCTAATTTGAATGTTAATAATCCTGTTTTAGTTTCTTCAACTGATGGGGTTGGAACTAAAATAATAGTAGCTAATCAAGTAAATGATTTTTCTTCTATTGGGATAGATTTAGTGGCAATGTGTGTAAATGATATTTTATGTCATGGAGCAAGACCTTTGTTTTTTCTTGATTATATAGCTACTGGTATAATAAATATTGAAAATTTAAATAAAATAGTAGATAGCATAATAAAAGGTTGTAATACATCAGGTATACCTTTAATAGGTGGTGAAACTGCTGAAATGAAGGAGATATATAAGAAAGATACTGATATTGATTTATCTGGTTTTGTTGTTGGTATTGTTGATAAGGAAAAAATGCTTCCCCGAGATAATGTTAAAGATGGTGATATTATTATAGGTTTTAAATCTTCTGGGTTTCACTCTAATGGTTTTACCTTGATAAGAAAAGTTTTCAGTGAGATGGGTATAGATTATAAAGATAATTCTATTTTTTATGGAAAAAGTTGGTCTGATATACTTTTAAAACCAACATTAATATATGTTAATGAAATTTTTAAGATAATTGATATTGTTAAAGGTATAGCTCATATAACAGGAGGTGGTTTGCTTGGGAATTTGAAAAGAATTGTTAAGGGAAGTTTATCAGTTGATATATCTTATAATATAGAACAGTGGCCTGATTTGTTTAAATGGTTAAATAAGGAGTGTAAGGTCAATTCTGAAGAAATGAAAAGAGTTTTTAATTGTGGGATTGGAATGTCTTTTATAATAGATCCAAATGATTATAATAAAGTACTGTCTTTTTTTGAAAATGATGAGATTGTAGTTGTTGGTAAGATATGTGATGCCACCACCGTGAATTGAACACGGAACCTCTTCATTACCAATGAAGCACTCTACCACTGAGCTATGATGGCACTATTACCTATATAGATAACATGAAAAGTATTATTATAAAAGATAAATCGAGAGATCATAATAAGATAAAAAAAGCAGAAAAATCATTGAAAGATAATTTGAGAAGAAGAAAATTATCTAGGAAGAAGGATATTGTAAATGCCAGAACTACCTGAAGTCGAATCTGTAGTGAGATCTTTATCAAGTAAAATAATAGGAAGGAGGATCTCTAATATATATATTAATAATCCTAATTTAAGGAACTTTATTGATATAAATATAGGTAATAAGTTAGTTGGTAGTTATATATCTGAAATTTATAGAAGGGCAAAGTATATAGTTTTTATCATGGATGATTTTGTTCTAATTATTCATTTGGGTATGACGGGTATATTATTATTTAATGGTAATCTTTCTCTTAAACATAATCATGTGAATATTTTTTTTGATGATGGAAACTATATTGTATATAATGATTGTAGAAGGTTTGGTTCTTTTCATATTATAAATAAAGATGAAGAGGAAGTATTTTTTTCTAAAATAGGAATGGAACCTCTAATAGAATCGTTTAATTATACATATTTAAAAAATTTATTAAAGGGTAATAGATGTATTAAAAGTTTTTTGATGGATAATAAATATATTGCAGGTATAGGTAATATATATGCTTCAGAAATATTGTATATGTGCGGTATATCTCCCTTAAGACAGGTTAAAGATATTAATGATGTTGAAATAAATAATCTTATTTATTCTATTAAAAATATTTTAACAGAATCTATTAAGAACAATGGAAGTAGCATAAGAGATTATAAAAATGCCGATGGAGTTTTCGGAGTATATCAGAAGTTTTTTAAGGTTTATAATAGGCAAGGAAAGGAATGTTATAATTGTCAAAATAAAATAGAGAAGATACTAGTGAATGGAAGATCAACATTTTTATGTAATTATTGTCAATCTTGAGAGTATTGTTCAAACCATTTTATTAGTGAATTCATTTTGACATTATTTGAACCCTGCACAAATATGGTGTCTTTATCACAAAAATCATTCTTTGTTAAATTATCTATCATTAAGTTTATGTTAGGATAGAAATATTGTGATTTTAGTATATTTATCATTATTTTTGTTTCTTCTCCTATAAGATAAATTATATCGAAATTCATTTTGACTATGATATTTGCTAATTCTATATGAAGTTTTTCGGTAAAATTTCCAAGTTCTTTCATAGAACCTATAAAAGCTATTTTTCTTCCTTTTATATGTGAAAAATTATTCCAAAAATTTTGTAGATTTTCAGAAAAAGATTCTAGATTTGCATTATAGCTTACATCAAATACTGATATATGTTTTCTGTTGAATAGGTATTTTTTTATAGATCCTCTAGATTCTGGTGGTAAGAAATTTTTTGTATCATGTTTATATTTTTCAATATCATCAAACGATGATATTGCAGATAAAGCACATGTAAAATTATGAAATAGTGATTTACTATTTTGGCTAATGAAGAATTCAATATTTTTATTTTTATATTTGATTTTACATTTTTTGTTTTCTTCAATTGATAACATTTGTAAATCACTGTTTTCTGAATATCCAAAGGAAATAACATTTGATATATTTTTATCAATTGCTATATTTTTTATTTTTTCAAATTTATCATCATTAAATAATATTGCAGTACCATAAGCGTGATTAAATATTTCAGATTTTGCAAGTAGTATATTTTCTACGGATCCTATTTTACCTATATGAGCAGTTCCAATATTATTTATAATAGAAATGTTTGGTTGAGCTATTTTTGATAATAGATCTATTTCACCAATTGATGATGTTCCCATTTCTACTATTAGGAAGTCTATATTTTTAGGGCATTTTGCTATTGTTAGCGGCAGTCCTATATGATTGTTATAATTAAGAAAATTATAGTGTATTTTATATTCTTTTAGTAAATAAGATATTATTTCTTTTACGGTTGTTTTTCCTGTACTACCAGTTACAGCTATTATTTTTGTTTTTTCCTTGAGTTGTTTTCTTCTATAATAAGCTAGATCTTGAAGAGCTTTTATACTATCTTTAACTATAAAATATTGAAGATCACCTACAATGCAATGATCTTCATTTTCTGCTATTATACTATTGGCACCTTTTTCTTGTGCTTGTTTTATAAAGTTATGTCCATTAAATTTTTTACCTTTTATAGCTATAAATAGGCTATCGTTATTTATATTTCTTGTATCTATACTTATATTTTTAATTTTAAAATCATTATTTAATGATTTTACATTGATTGGCTTTATCGCATTTATTATCTCTATATTATTCCAGATCATAAATAAATTTAATCAGTTTTCATAATATTACAACAAGTATAATTATATGTACATAGTTATATATATTTATATATCGGTATATTCATTAAACTTATCTTAAAATATTGTTACTTGTGTTTTATTGATATAAATTTAGTAAAATATTAATATATTTTTTAGATTATTGTTCTTGTTGTACTTGATTTATATTCTAATTCAGGGATAATTAATCATGGATGATGATATTCTTTACATATATATTGGTGTATTATTTTTCCATAATTGATGGATATAGAAAAAGTTTATATTTATTCTTGTTAGTAAGTGTTGAATTTGTTAATATTTATTAAATGGTGGAATTTTGTATTTTTCGTTTAAAAGGGAGAAAAAATTATGAGGATATTGGTTGTAGATGACGATAAAAAAATGACTAACTTGTTAAAAAAAATAATAGAACCTACTGGTTATATTTGTGATGTGGCTCATTCAGGGCAAGATGCTTTGGATATGATACTTCAGTGTAAAATGTCTAAGGGTAAGGCATATATGTATGATCTATTGCTTACTGATAAATATTTGGGAGATATAGATGGTGTAGAGTTAATGGTTACTTTAAGGTTAAAGAGTGTTTCTATTCCTGTAATATTTATATCTTGTCTTTCTTCAATAGATAATAGAGTAAGAGCACTTGAATTTGGTGCTGATGACTTTTTATGTAAAAACGATTTGCATAAGAGTGAGTTGGTGTCTCGAGTTAGAGCTGTTCTTAGAAGGTCATACAGACATACTTTTTCCAGGTTTACAATAGGTACTATGGAGATAGATTTTCATATGCAAGTATGTAAAATAAAGGGTAAAACTGTTTCTCTTACGAATAAAGAATACTCTATGCTCGAACTTTTATGTTTACATGGTCCAGGTGCCATAGTATCGAAAGAGAAATTTATAAGTCATTTATATTCCAATAATGAACCTTCAGAACCTAAGATAATAGATGTTTTTGCTTGTAAGTTGCGTAGTAAAATAGCTAAAGTTAATAATGGTAGGAGTTATATAGAGACTGTTTGGGGAAGAGGTTATACATTGAATGAGAATGCTCAACCTATACGTAGTGATAAAGTAGGTACTATATAGTAATAAAAAAATGGGAAAATTAGAAAAAATTGTTTTTTGGTTTGGTGCAATATTCTTGTTAGCGGTTTTGTATAGCCATTTTGGTGGTTCAATAATGGGTAATACTTCCAGCAAGATTTCTTTTTCTAGATTTCTTGATGACGTATACGCAGGTAGAATAAATTCTGTTGTGTTCGAAAATGATGACGGAAGGAGCATAAGAGGAGTATACGACGATGGAACTGTTTTTGAAACAAGAGGATTTTTATATTCTGGTCTTATAGAGGACTTACATAATAATAAGGTTAACATATCTTTTGCAACTAATGATGGGTTTTTAGGATTTTTTATAGGAATTATGATGTCCTATCTTCCTGTATTTATAATAATCATTATATGGTTATTTTTTATGAGGCAGATGCAATCTGGTGCTGGAAATAAAACAATGTCATTTGCTAGTACCAAGGCTAAGTTATTGACTGCTGAGAGAAATAGTAAGTATTCTTTTAAAGATGTTGCTGGAATTAAAGAATCAAAAGCTGAATTGATGGAAATAGTAGATTTTTTAAAGGATCCTAATAAATTTACAAAGCTTGGTGGAAAAATACCAAAAGGTTGCTTACTGTTTGGTCTTCCTGGTACAGGTAAAACACTACTTGCAAAAGCTGTTGCTGGGGAAGCTAAAGTTCCATACATATTAGCGGCAGGTTCTGAGTTTGTTGAAATGTTTGTTGGAGTTGGTGCTGGTAGGATAAGACACACTTTTTTACTTGCTAAGAAAAATGCACCTTGTGTTGTCTTTATAGATGAAATAGATGCTGTGGGAAGGCATAGAGGTATAGGAATGGGGGGTGGAAATGATGAAAGAGAACAAACCTTAAATCAGCTTTTAGTAGAAATGGATGGTTTTGAAGAAAATGAAGGTGTAATATTGCTTGCAGCCACTAATAGACCCGATGTATTAGATCCTGCTTTACTTAGACCTGGTAGATTTGATAGACAGATAACTATTCCACTTCCTGATATAATGGGTAGGGAAGAAATTCTTAAAATTCATACTAAGAATAATCCTCTTGCACCAGATGTTGATGTTAAAGTAATAGCTAGGTGTACTCCTGGTTTTTCCGGTGCAGAGCTTTCTAATGTAGTAAATGAAGCAGCCTTAATTGCCGCTAGAAGAAATAAAAAACTTATTACTATGGATGACTTTGAATATGCACGTGATAAGGTTATGATGGGTGTTGAGAGAAAATCTATGGTTATGAGTGAACATGAAAAGAAGATTACTGCTTATCATGAAGCTGGTCATGCCTTAGTTTCAGCAAAAATAGAAGCTTCTGATCCAATACATAAAGCTACAATAATACCTAGAGGTAGGTCTTTAGGTCTTGTTATGAGATTGCCTGAAAATGATAGAATATCTGTTACACAAGAAAAATTAGAAGCGGATATAAAAGTTGCCTTAGGTGGAAGAATAGCGGAACAAATAATTTTTGGTCGAAATAAGATTACAAGTGGTGCATCATCGGATATACAACAGTTAACAAAAATAGCCCGTTCTATGGTTACTAAATGGGGTATGAGTGATGATGTAGGAATGGTTTACTATGAAGATGAAGAATATTATAAATATTCCAAGGAATCTTTAGATCTAGTTGATAAAGAGGTTAGAAATATAATAGATAGATGTATGGAGGAAACTACTTCTATTCTGAATGATAATATAGATTATTTGCATAGTATTGCGAATGCTTTAATATTACATGAAACTCTTTCTGGTCAAGAGATAGATAGTATATTGAATGATGAGGTTATTGATAAGACTGTTGTGAATAAGAAAACAGCTAACTCTTCTTTGGATCTGAATATAGATGAAAATAAGTAATTAAATTTCTTGTATATGTGGCGTGTTTTAAAGCCTTTTTTTAATAAAAATAGAAAAATAGATATTCTGCTTGATGATCTTGTTGCTAAAACTTGTAGTTATGATTTTTCTAGTTTATCTGATTCAGAATTACAAGGAAAAACTTTTAACTTTAAGAATCGTATCACTAATGGTGAAAGTTTGGATTCATTAATACCAGAATCTTTTGCTGTTGTTAGGGAAGCTTCCAGTAGGATACTTAATATGAGACATTTTGATGTTCAAGTAAGGGGAGCTATAGCTCTGCATATGGGTAATATTGTTGAAATGAAGACAGGAGAAGGTAAATCTTTAACTGCTACTATGCCTGCTTATCTAAATTCTCTTACTTCAAAAGGTGTTCATTATATTACTGTAAATCCTTATTTAGCGAATCGAGATGCTAATATTATGGGCAAAATGTTCTCTTTCTTAGGTATAAGTACTGGATGTATAATTGAAGGAATGAGTGATGAACAGAGAAAATTAGAGTATGCAAAGGATATAATATATATTTCTAATAATGAAATAGTTTTTGATTATCTTAGAGATAATACCAAACATTCATTGGATTCTATGGTTCAGAGAAAGTTAAATTATGCAATTGTAGATGAGGCAGATTCCATATTCATAGATGAAGCAAGGACTCCTCTTATAATATCTGCAAGTACAAAACAGGATGTTAGTTTATATAAGAAGATTAATAATATAGTTTTGACTCTTGGGGATAGTGATTATGAAATTGATGAAAAATCAAAAGGTGTTTTTTTGAGTGATCTGGGTATGGAAAAGGTTGAATCGACACTTAGAAAATATTCTTTGATAAGTAATAATCAAAATCTTTATGATGTGGAATGTATGTACATTACTCATTATGTTGAACAAGCGTTGAGAGCTAATAAACTGTTTTTTATAAATAAGGACTATATAGTCAAAGATGGTAAAATTATCATTATTGATGAATTTACTGGGAGGATGATGGATGGTAGAAGATATTCTGAAGGATTACATCAAGCATTGGAAGCAAAGGAAAACTTAAAAATACAGACAGAAAATATTATAGTTGCATCTACCACTTTTCAGAACTTTTTTAGAATGTACCCAAAAGTTTCGGGTATGACGGGTACTGCATGTACTGAAGCTCAGGAATTGAAGGATATATATGGTCTTGATACAGTTCAAATTCCTACTCATAAAAAGGTAATTAGAGTTGATGATGATGATATTATATATGGGACCGATAAAGAAAAATATAATGCTATAACTTCTATGATAGAGGAATATCATAAAAAAGGACAACCTATATTGGTAGGTACTTCAAGTATAGAAAAATCGGAGCGTATGTCCTCCATTTTGAAGAAGAAAAATATGAAACATTTTGTATTAAATGCTAAATTTCATGAAGAGGAAGCGGAAATTATAGCTAATGCTGGATTGCCTTATGCTATAACCATTGCTACAAATATGGCTGGTAGAGGTACTGATATAAAAATAGGTGGAGACCCCGATAAAATGAGTCATGTACAGTTTGAAAAGAATAAAAAATTTGTTGCAGAAGCAGGAGGTTTATGCGTAATAGGTACTGAAAGGCACGAAAGTAGACGTATAGATGACCAGCTTAGAGGAAGAGCGGGTAGACAGGGGGAGCCAGGAAAAACTGTTTTCTTTTTATCTTTGGAAGATGATTTACTTCGTATTTTCGGTTCTGATAATATAAGGAATATGTTACATAAACTTGGTTTAAAAGATGGAGAATCTATATTACATCCTTGGATCACGAAAGCTGTTAAAAAAGCTCAGAAAAAGGTAGAAAATTATCATTATGATATTAGAAAGAATGTTCTTAAGTTTGATGATGTTATAAATGATCAGAGAAAGGTTATTTTTGCTAAAAGAAGAGAAATAATGACAAGAGACGGTTTATCACTGAACTTAATAATAGATAATGTTAATTCAAATATTCTTTCTTGCCTGAATTTAAACGATAAGTCTGATGATGATTTGAAAGAATATATAGAAAGTGAGTTTTTTAGAATATATAATCTATATTTAGAACTTGATTCTTCCCTGTCAGAGGAAGAAATGAAAAATATTTTGGATTCTCGTGTGAAGGAAGTTATTGAGTCAAGATTTGATGGTGTTGATGATAACGATAAACAAGATATATTACGTAAAATAATGCTCGTAAATCTAGATTCTTTATGGTCTTCGCATATAAATGCCTTAGATGTAGTTAAGTCTTCTATTGGTCTAAAATCTATTGGTCAAAAAAATCCTTTAAATGAATTTAAAAAAGAATCATTAAAAATGTTAGAGGATATGTTAAGGAAATGGCAGGAATTGGTATTATCATATGCTGTTAGGATTAATGTTGAATTAAGGACTAAAAAGGTTGTTCAAAATCAGGATAGTAATGTAATGAGTTTTGATAATTATTCTAGGAATGCTTTATGTCCTTGCAAATCAGGCAAAAAATATAAGCATTGTCATGGTATGAATAAGTAATTTGTATTTCTATTATAATATACTTTTTTATATTAGCAATCTGGTTCATATGGTTCATAATCATATCATTATATGAATCGTTTTCAGTAATTTTATGGTATTTAGATGATATTTTACTTATAGTTAGTTATCTATATGAAAAAAAAAGATTAGCAATAATGGTAAATTTATGATTATCATTTATGAATTTTTACCATTTTTTGTATCTATTCTGCGGTATTGAGTGTATTATTTTACACTACGTATTTATTTTTTTTATTTTGAAATAATTGAAATGTGGTTTGATTGTAATAAACAACTTACAGAAAAAATACGATTTTATATGTTATTAATATATTCATTTTTGAGAATATATGAGAAAGACCTGATATATACAGTTTATAATTTGTGAAAAATTTTATTTTGTTTATAGCTATGTTATAGATTATCGTGGGTGAAATTGTGTTTTTCTACCCACTATCTGTGTGATTTTTCCGTTTATTATTTTATATTTATTACCTGTTTGTTCTTCTAAATAATCTGTTAGAACATTTGATTTTTTAAGATAATTGGGATGTAATTGATTATTGTTATGAAATCCATCAATAATCAATTTAACATCATCATTATCTAATTTTTGATCTTGTTTTTTCATAATTTTAAAATAATCAATTGCATCATTATAGTTTTTTGCATGTATGAATTTTAATATATATAATTTATTTATGTTTATATCAGGAAAAATTTCAGGTAAATTTAAAACTATTTTTTCTGAATCTTCTTTGGCATTATATTGAGTATACTCATTATATTCATCATTTTTTAAAGCATCACTACGTAATGCTTGTAAATTACTTATCATTCCCTCAGGATTTTTATCTGATAATTTTATTGGAAGGATAGGTGTTTCTTGTTTGCATGCAAAACCTATTTCTTGATTTGTCCAAACTTTATTGAAATAATCATCATTTATTAGAGCAATAACAATATCAGAAGATTTTAATTTTTCAATAATAGTATTTTTCCAGTCTTTCATAGGATGAATATCAGGGTGAGCAACAAAACAATTTATACCATATTCTTTTAATTCTTTTGCTATTAAACATGCAATTTTTTCATCGTTTGAATCATGACTAATAAATAAATTAATTTTCATATTTTTTATTATTTTTAGAGATTTTCTCTCTTTAAAAAAGAATATATTGATTTTAGTATAATAAAATATACATTTTTTTTCTAGTAGTGATTGGTATTTTTTGATTTATTTTTATATATACACTGATGAGATACTATTAATTTATAATATCTTTTTTCTGTTGAATGTTATATATAATTTTCTTTTGGATTATATATAACAATGGTTGTATTATTTTAAATGACATTTTTATAAAAAAAAAATTTATATGAAGAAAAAACACGCAATTATTTTATATAACTTAGGATCTCCAAAAAATAAGAAGTCTTTTAGTATATTTTCATTTTTGTTTAATTTATTTAATGACAAAAACATTATTAATATAAAACAACCTTTCAGAAGTATTTTATCTTTCTTGATATCAATTACAAGATTAAGTAAATCAAAACTGATATATAAGGATATAGATTTAACACTATTACCAATTACAAACGAACAAAAAAAGTCTTTATTATCTGTAATTAGAGCAAAAAATCCTAATATAAAATATAATATTTATATATCAATGAGATATTCTCCTCCAAGAATGAAGAATATAGTAGAAAATTTAAAATCTTTTAATCCTGATAAAGTGATTCATATTCCTTTATATCCTCAATATTCTACCACCACTACTTATTCATCTTTTTTAGAATATCAAAAATATTCAAAAAAATTGAATCTTAATAACAGATATATATGTTGTTTTTTTGATAATTTAAAATTTATAAAGGCTCATATAGAGCGTATAAAATATGCTATGAATTCAATTCACCAAACAGATAATCCTATGATTTTATTTTCAGCTCATTCTCTTCCTGTACATATTATAAAATCGGGTGATCCATATCAATATCAAATAGAAAGTAGTGTTAGTTTAATAGTCAAAAATTTTCCAGGTATAGAATGGAGAATATCATATCAAAGTAAAGTTGGTAGATTAGAATGGTTATCTCCTGATACCGAGAACTGTATTAAAGAATTTGCAAAAGAAAAAAGACCTTTAATACTGGTACCAATAGCTTTTGTATCTGAAAATTCTGAAACAACTTATGAATTAGATATAGAATATAAAAAGTTAATGGATGGAAATTTGTATTTTCGAGTACCAACGTTAGATATTAGTACTGATTTTATAGAATGTTTATCTGATTTAATAGATGATAATTATACTTATAGTGATAAATGTCCTAAATCTTGCAAAAAATGTTGGAAAAAAATTAGCAACTGATTTCCATTATTAATAATGAATCTTTATGTGTTTTTTGATCAAATAATTGAGTTATATCTACACTATTATTGAAAATAACAGTTCTTTTAGTTCCTTTTTGCATATTTTCTACGGATAAGTTGAGTACAGGGTGAATATTAGTATCTCCTATTATAAAAGAAGTTTTCTCCTTTTTTATTATATTATATGATATGTCATATAGTGTATATAATACTTCTATTGTATCACCACACATATATGCTTGTTCAAAATTATTTTCATGTGAGAATATTCTGATTTTTTCTTTTATATCTGATATTTTATTATCCAGTATGTCTTGAATCGTTATTTTATAAAAGTTATGACTGTTTTGTTCTTTTATTATTCTTTCACCTTTAAGTTTCATTCCAATTATTCCTGTATTTAATAAACGATTATTACTCATTCCAACAGAAAATATTTTATTTTCAATTTTTTGGTCAATAATTGAATAATCTTGTCCTTTAAGTAACTCTACATATACTTTACTTCCACACATAACTTTTTGATCCTTTCCGATTATAACATCTAATTTATACAAAGTTCTATTATAGAATAATCTATCATTTATATAAGATTTATATTGTTGTTGATTAAAATACATAAATAAAAGATTTTGAAATATTGGTTCAACTATATAATAAGAAATATAATTTAAAATGTTGCTTTTATTGTTAGTTGAAATAGTTATTGGTCTATTATCGTGATGATTATTAATTAAAATATCTCTAAAAAAAAAATTAAATGCATAGATACTTAAAAGGATGAAAGACAATAATATTATTAATGGTAATGTTTTTTTCATAGCGATGTTTCACGTGGAACAGATTTACTTTTAGATGAACATATGTATTATATTATATCAATCAAATAGATACAAGAAATGAAAACTATATCGATAGTCAATCAGAAGGGAGGAGTGGGTAAAACCACTACAAGTATAAATTTATCTACTGCATTTGCGGCGATAAATAAAAAAACTCTAATAATAGATTTAGATCCTCAAGGAAATTCCAGTACTGGATTAGGAATAAACTATGATGAAAGAAAAAAAAATATATATCATGCATTGATAGGCGAATGTGATATTAACGATGTTATTATACAAACTTCTATCCCAAGTTTAAATATAGTATGTGCTGATGTAAATTTGTCAGCTGCTGAAATAGATTTACTACAAGTAAGAGGTAGAGAAAAGGTATTAAAAAATATTCTCACGAAATTAAAATCAAGTTATGATTTTATATTTATTGATTGTCCACCATCATTGAATTTATTGACTGTGAATGCCATGTCTGCTTCAGATTCTCTTCTGATTCCTATACAATGTGAGTTTTTTGCCTTAGAGGGGTTGAGTCATTTATTATATACTATCACTCTATTTAAGAAGAATTTAAATAAGAGTCTGTATATTGAAGGAGTTATTCTGACTATGTATGATAGAAGGAATAAAATAACAGAACAAGTAGAATATGAAATTAGAAAGCACATGAAAGATAAAGTTTTTAAGACAGTTATTCCGAGAAATATTCGTCTTTCAGAAGCACCTTCACATGGAAAACCGATAGTAATGTATGATATTAAATCATCAGGTGCAATTGCATATTTGAAAATAACTAGAGAGATTCTTGAGAGAAATAACATAAATATTCGTAAGGAGGAAAAATGCACAAATCAAGATTAGGTAAGGGGTTATCTTCTTTAATACCAGTAGAACCATTTCCTGATAGTGATCAAGTAGATAAATTCATTATAATATCTATATATAAGATTATTGTAAATTTAGAGCAACCAAGAAAAATATTTGATGAAACTTCTTTATTGGAATTGTCTGAATCTATAAAAAATTATGGTGTTTTACAGCCGATAATAGTAGCTCCTGATGAAAATGATTGTTTTAAACTTATTGCTGGTGAAAGAAGATTTAGAGCTTCAAAAATGGCTGGTATTAATACAATACCGGCTTTTGTAAAACAAATAAGTGATAAAAAAACGCAATTAGAAGTTTCTATTATAGAAAATATTCAAAGGAAAGATTTGAATGTTATAGAGGAGGCGAATGCGTATCAAAAACTAATTAATCAATTTAATTATACACATCAAGATTTATCTAATATACTTCAAAAAAGTAGAAGTCATATTACTAATCTGTTGAGGTTACTTGTATTACCTAATGAAATACAGAGTGCTATTATTGATGGTAAAATATCTATGGGACACGCTAGGGCTCTTGTTAATTCTGAAAATCCTCAATTATATTTAACTCAGATATTAAATAATAAACTTTCTGTTAGGAAAACAGAAAGTTTGATAAGGGAAAAAGGAAAACATGAGAATAAAGAAAAGCAAGAAAAAAAGCTAGAGAAGAAAGATAATCTTTTAAAATTAGAAGTTCTTTTATCTCAGAAATTAGGAGGGATGAAAGTTATTATAGATGAAGGAACAAAACAGGATTCAGGAACTATTACTATAGAATTTAAAAATATTGAAGAACTGAATTTGTTGTTAAAGAAATTTTTGTAAGTATTTTGTTGTGTATTTAAGGTAAATAGTATATCATTTACCTATCGGAGCGTGGCGCAGTCTGGCTAGCGCACTCGGTTTGGGACCGAAAGGTCGGGAGTTCAAATCTCTTCGCTCCGACCAAGTTTTTATAAAATTTTTCAATAACAGGTAATTCTTTGAGTTCAATTTTATATGAGAATCAC
The DNA here is from genome assembly GCA_000512675.1 of Candidatus Xenolissoclinum pacificiensis L6. GTDB lineage: Bacteria > Pseudomonadota > Alphaproteobacteria > Rickettsiales > Anaplasmataceae > Xenolissoclinum > Xenolissoclinum pacificum. The sequence goes on along the minus strand of AXCJ01000001.1, from coordinate 237,015 downwards.
CAGATTTATAAGCTATAATTTGTGTATATAAGAATGATTAATATCGACTTTCCAGATATTTTAAAAGAGTATTTCCGTTGTGTTTTTGTTTTTATAATACTTTATTTAGTTATCTAAAATTTATTTACTTGTCATATTATTTTATACATCAATAGTGTTTTAGATTTGTATGTTGTTTTTCTCTATAATTATTGAAATGTTTTGATCTGGAGATCATTAATTGAAGAGAATCATTTTTTTAGTGTTATTTTATTTTTATAAATATAATGTGTTTTTTAATTTAGTATAAATATCATGTATTGCATGTCCAATTTATTGTATGTATATCTTGTAATGTTATTTTTAGGTATTGCTAATTAAAAGCTTTTATAAATAAATAGATAAAAAGAACAAATGTGATCATAAATTATCCAAAATAATATAGGTCTGAGACCTGTACTGTTGAAGGTTATTAATATAATTATTAGACACTATCTTGCCATAATGCACAGGAAACTAGATGTTATTCTAAATCTGTTCTCATGCTTAAATAATCTATATTCTTACTTGTTTGTGAATAAAATAATGTAGATATACTTAATTAGCAATATAGATACTAAACAGATAAAGAGATTTTGTTTAGGTAAAAGATGTTTTTTTGAGAGAAGGGGGATTATGTTCTTTATCTTTAGAATTTATTTTTCTACACTTAGTATTTTTATAAGGATATTCAGAATCTACCAGTGCTTTGGAATATTGCAGAGGAAATTTTGTTGCTTGAATAGCTTAGAGTCATGTACTGATACAGGATCTAATTTAGATACCTGGACTTATCGTTTTCACTTCTTGATTTTGATAGTATGACTTTCTTCTTATCAGAATAGTATGTTTTCTGTTGATTTTTAGGGCGTTCAATCGTTCGTTCTATAGCATCTATAACCAGCACTTTTATATTTTCCTGTTTATTACTTTTAGTAATAGATACGATACTAGCTACAATGGATTTTAGTTTTCTGACTAATCTGCAGAATTGTGACCCGTGAATATCAAATAAATATCCCATGAATTACTGTGTAACATAACTAAGGTAGTATAATTACATAACATATATATGCTAAACTTAACTTATATGGTCTTTTTGTTCTTCATAGTACTTTGCTTTTCCAGATAGGCTGTGTTTTTTTTAACTATTCTATTGAATTTATTTATCTTTATATCAAATAGTCTAAAAAATATCCATAATTTCTTGCAATCCGTCTTATTGCTTGGCTTTATCATTCTATTTTATATGTTGATATTATTCGCTCATATACTCTTTTATTCTACAATTTCACAGGAGATCTAATAGGAATATATATATCAAATGTTATTCGGGAATTCTCAATTTACTTATAAGTTATTATGGGTATTGAAAAATTTTTTAATATAGGTTATACATTTAAAATGTTTTTTGGGATATAGCCAAGTCTGGTAAGGCAACGGTTTTTGATATCGTGATTCGGAGGTTCAAATCCTCCTATCCCAGCTTGTGTGAGGAATGTTGTCATATGTTATTTCTTGTTAATAGAAAATATGTGAAAACGGAACAAAATTACTGGAATAAAGCAATTCTTTATTTTATATTTGAAAACGTTATATAGTAGAGTCGAGACATGTTGTTTTATGCTGTTTTGTTCCCCATATTTGCGATCCTCTTTTGTATCATGCCAGTGAACTCTAGGGTATCTCACATATTTTCTAAGTTTTTTTTGTCGCTTCAGTTTTTAACTGTTATACATATGCTGTATTGTCAGTATAATGATCCTTTTTTACATTATTATTTCATTGATAAGAGACTGTTTAATGCAAATTCTATATCGATGATTTTTGTTTTATTGACATCTTTTTTATCTCTGCTTTGTTTATTATATAGTAGGCAGTATTCTGAAGTTTTTTCGATATGTTTTTTGCTGTTAAATCTGGATCTTGTTCTTTTTTTCACCACAGATCATCTTCTTTTATTTTATATATTTTTGGAATTTTCATTAATACCCGTCTTTTTTATAATAGGTATCTGGGGTAGTGAAGGTAAGATATATTCTTCTTTCAAATTTATACTATATACAGTTGTTGGTTCGATATCATTTCTTGTTGCCATTATATATACGTATAACGAAACCAATACCTTAGTTATTAGTGATTTGTCTGTTATTTTAACTACCAACCTAGATATAGGTATACAGAAATTGTTGTGGTTGGCCTTTTTTATCTCTTTTGCAGTTAAAATTCCTATGATTCCTTTTCATACTTGGTTGCCATTTGCTCATGTACAAGCACCTGCTTCTGGTTCTGCTATGTTAGCAGGAATATTAATAAAAATGGGTGGATATGGAATGCTCAAGATATTATTGCCTGTTTTTCCTAATGTTAGTGTGTGTTTTTCGGATTATGTAATTATAATGAGTGTAGTAGCTGTAATATTTGCTTCATGTGTTGCTTTTGTCCAAGATGATATCAAGAAGGTAATTGCCTATTCGTCAGTTGCACATATGGGATTGGTTACAGGAGGGATGTTTTCTTTAAATACAACTGCTATCAATGCAGCAGTTTTTCAAATGATAAGTCATGGTCTTATATCATCTGGTTTGTTCTTTTGTATTGGTATGTTATATGATAGGTCACATACACGTGAAATTAAAAAATATTCGGGATTAGCTGTGTCAATGCCTGTTTTTTCTACTTTTTTTATTATTTTATCTATGAGCTCTCTGGGATTACCAGGTACATCAGGATTTATAGGAGAGATGTTTAGTATAGTTGGAATTATAGAGAATAATATATTTTATGGATCATTGAGTGCTACTAGTGTAGTTTTAACAGCTGGTTATATGATTTGGTTATCAAAACAGATTATATGGGGCAGTGATAATGGTTTTATAACTAATGATATTTCAAGGAAGGAGATATTTATATTAGTATCTTTGGTAATTCCAGTAATATTTTTAGGCATTTATCCCCAGATTGTATTTTCATTAGTAAAAAATCACGCCATGTCTTTATTACTTGTAAGATAGTTTATTATGAATATATTTAATTGTAAAATATCTCATTGCATGACGGAATTGGTATTTATGATACCTGAATTATCTATACTTATTCTTACTGTTTTTGCTCTGTTCATGCGTAATAAGACAGGAATCTTTATCATAGCATTTGTACTTTTAGGTATATCTATTATTACGTTTTTTATGTCCAATAATATCAATGGGGATATATTTTTGTATGAGGAATCTATACGGATAACCCGTATAACGCAATATATGAAGGTATTATGCTTGGGAATGACATCGATCTTTTTGATTTTTTCTATGTGTTATTCCTTGGAGAATGGTTTTGTAGGTTTGATTCTTCTTGCTTTGCTTGGCGTACTTATTACAATATCTTCTAATAATTTTATTATATTGTACTTATCAATAGAGATACAGAGTTTGGCATCTTATGCGTTGGTTGCTTTGAATAGAAGGTCATTAACATCTTCAGAGGCTGTTATGAAGTATTTTGTATTAGGTGCTTTAAGTTCTGTATTTATAGTATATGGAATATCTGTGGTATTTATTTTTAGCCAACAGATGGATTTCATAGAGATTGCTAAGATATTTTATCCACAATATCCTGATACAGTGGAGGTTATTTTATGTCCTGGATTGATCTTTGGATTATTAATGATATTGATAGGTCTTTCTTTTAAAGTCGCAATAGTTCCGTTACATAATTGGATTGCTGATGTGTATGAAGGAGCAAATATTTTAGTGACCACTTTTATATCATCTATTCCTAAAGTGTCTGTTGTATTCATAGTATTTATTTTATTTAATCAAATATTATCTATTGTCCCATTACAGGGTCTTTTCTTTTGTATGGGTGTCTTATCAATATTTATAGGAACATTTAGCGCTATCAAGCAAGATAATATTAAACGTCTACTGGCTTATTCTAGTATTGTCCATATGGGATATATGTATTCTTTGCTAGGAGCAGGATGTACTGGAATTGTTAGGGAGAGTAGTATTCTTTTTTATATTTCTGTTTATTCAATTACGAATCTTGGTGTTTTTATGCTGATTTCAAGATTTCCGGATTTTTCTTTAGAAAAAATAAAAAATATTAAGAAAACAAATCCTTATTTAACTAGTGTTTTTACGTTTTTTATTTTATCTATGGCAGGATTTCCTCCTTTACCAGGTTTCTTTATAAAATTAGCAGTTTTACAAGATATAGTCAGAATGGATTTCATTGTGTTTGCTTTTCTCATTCTTATAGGAGGAGTAATATCAATGTTTTACTATTTATATATTATAAAGAGTATATATTTCTCATCAAATATGAAAATGAGTCTAACATCAGAAAATAAAGGTGGTTTTTTAGTATGTGTACTTGCGACTTTTTTATTAATAGTTTCAATATTGATTTTGATTTAGAACATGTCTGTAGTCATAAGAAGGTACGAAATAGAGGAAACGGATAGTACACAGATATTGGCAAAAAAAATTATAAATCAAAATATATATATTGATCATGTGGTTTCCATATTAGCACATAAACAAAGATGTGGTTATGGAAGAAAAAAACAATTATTCTTCTCAGAAGGGGGAATGTATTTTTCTATTATAATTCCAAAAAAACATACGAAGATTCCTACTTGGCAGTATGTATATTTGGTTCCTATTGCTATAGAGAAAACTCTTTTATCTATAGGAGATTTTGATATTTCTTACAAGTGGCCTAATGATATTATGCATGAAAGCAGAAAGATTTCTGGTATTATTATTGAATGTTTTTTATCATGTATAATTGTAGGTATTGGTATTAATATAAAGCCAGTTCCTGATTTTGAATATCCTACTGCATGTATTGAAGAAATTGTAACAGGAGATATAGATAAAAGTGATATGGTTAATATTATAACTTCTTTTATATTGAATACTAATTTATCATGGGCTGAAATAAGAGTTAAATGGTTATTAAAATCATTTAAGTTAGGAGATGTTGTACAAATAGATAGAACAACAGGCACTTTTATTGGAATTGATATTGATACAGGATCTATATTATTACAAGTTGATAGTAAGATTATTGATTTTAAAGTTGGAAATATGATTGTATAATTGAAGAGCTATAGATAGTTATTTTTATATATCAGGATCGAATTTAAAGAGAAGTTTTGAGGAGGATGAATTCATATGGTGCGGAAATATGCTAATTAAAAGACTATATATATTCAATTAAACACCGAAAAAGAAGATGGATTATCCAAAAATGTAGATGATATTAAAAAGGGAAATAGAGATATTACTGCAAGGTATAGTGTTATAAATAAAAAGGTTTTAGCTGAAAGAAAAATCATTGAAGATATCATTCAGGAAGGTTTAAAATTTAGGGCGATTGAAAGGATTTTAGGTTTCAGTAATGTAGCGATATTGAATTGGATAAGTTGCTTTGGGGAAAGTAGTGAAAAAACAGAATTAACTTAAGATGAGTGGAGTAAAGTGATGAACAAATAAAACAGTCCTTCATAACGAATTATCAGATAAAATACAGATAATGGCAATTTATAAAAACTACCTGAAAGAAGTGAAATACATCAGAAAGACAGAAGATATAAGACCTTTTATCGCAGGAGTATTGTTTTTTAACAAGGAGGATACAGATGGAGATTGCTAGCAAGTATATACAGTAGTGGCAAAAAGAATATAGGTTTTTATATAAGGTGGAAAAAGAAAGAAGTCTAGATCAAGATGTTCAAAAGCATTACGAAGTAGATTTACAGGAAGTAATGATAGACAGTAGAGCTTATACTTGTGTGGTAGGTAATCGAATAATAAGGTTTTTGGGGGAAGTAAAAAAAAGAATTTACTTTTAAAATACATGCCTTAGTAGATGAATTGGGCAAAAATTTATAATTATTGGAGAATTCTCAATGATTTGTAAAAGCAGAGGCTTTGATGGAAGACGTTAAATATACGACATTCATTGCAGATGAAGGCTATGATAGTAAGAGATTTCGTGATTATTTAGATAACATATAAAATAGTTATTCCTTCTCGTAGAAATGGGAAATTTCAGTATGAATATGACAAGCATATATATAAAGGTATATATATATTTTTTTGGTAAACTTAAGGGCTTTTCTCGTTTTGACAAAATAAAATACCCCCCTGTCCTTTATTGATTTTATTTTCAATTTAATATATCTTCGTTAACTTATGTCAATAGAACCTAATAATCAGCATATTCAATCTAAATCTGTAAGACCTATAAGGTTATAATTCAATTATTAAATATTATCTTGTCAGAATGCATGGGAAAACTAAATGTTATTTCTTCTTGCTTATTTGCAACGGAATAATATAGATATATTTAATTAGCAATACCATATACACCATCGTATTAGATATATTACTTATGCGCTTTAAAAAGATAATTTTGGAAAAATAACACTTATCATAGGAATATTATATTGGTATGTTGTCATGTTTTTTTTGTATTTGTTCTTTTTTTCTTTTATTACTAAGAAAATAAAGAGATTTTATAACAGTACTTCTAGTATCTTCAGGATTTATGATTTTATCTATAAACCCTCTGGAAGCTGCTATTTTAGGATTGGCAAAAGTACTATTATATTCTTTAATTAGTATACTTCTACAGCTGGGTTCTTCTTTTATATTTTTTTTATAAAGTACATCTACTGCACTTTCTGCTCCCATAACTGCTATTTCTGCATTTGGCCAAGCATAATTAAAGTCTGATCCAAGGTGTTTAGAGCCCATAACAATATAGGAACCTCCGTATGCTTTTCTAAGTATGATACTAATTTTAGGAACTGTAGACTCGGCATAAGCATATAACAATTTTGCACCATGCTTGATTATACCTCCTGATTCTTGATTTGTACCTGGTAGGAATCCTGGTACGTCAACAAGCGATACTATAGGGATGTTAAAGGTATCACAGTATCTTATAAAACGTGCTCCTTTCAGAGATGCGTTTATATCTAGGCATCCCGCTAACTGATTTGGTTGGTTGGCTATTATTCCTACGGTTGTATTTGCTATTTTTGCAAAGCATATAATAATGTTTTTTGCATAATATGGTTTTAGTTCATAAAAGATTTTATTATCAACTATTTGTTCAATTATGTGTCTTATATCGTACCCTTTTGATGTATCAGTTGGAACAAAATTAGATAAACTGAAGTTAGGTTTATCATTTGTAAAATCAGAAATTTTTATTTTATGAGATGTATTACATTGAGGAATAAACCTAATGAATTCTCTTAGAAAGGAAAGCATTTCTATATCATTATCAAGTGCTATATCAACTACACCACTGTTTTTGGTATGTAAATCGTAGCCACCTAAATCATCCTTAGATACATCTTCAAACATAACTTGTTTTACTACATCAGGACCAGTAAGGAACATATATGAGGTGTTTTTAACCATGAAGATAAAATCTGTTAAGGCAGGAGAGTATACGGCACCACCGGCACATGGACCCATAATTACGGATATTTGTGGTATTACTCCTGAGGCTTGTACATTTTTTGCGAATATTCTTCCATATCCTCCTAAAGAATCTATTCCCTCTTGAATTCTTGCTCCTCCTGAATCGTTGAGCATAATTATAGGGGATCTATTTTCAATTGCTAGATCTATAATTTTGCAAATTTTTTGAGCATGAGTTTCGCTTAGAGATCCTCCTAGAAAGGAAAAATCTTGTGCTACTATGAAAACTTTCTTTTTATTTACTGTTCCAAATCCTGTTACTACCCCATCACCAGGAGATATTTTTTTATCCATAGAAAAATTTGTACATCTGTGTGTAACTTTTTCATCAATTTCGAAAAAGCTATTATCATCTAGCAAAATCGATATACGTTCCCTTGCTGTCAATTTTCCATTTTTATGTTGTTTACTAGATAAAGAAGAATGCAACTCTTCTTTAACTTTGAGATCTTGCATTTTGACTATAAAGAATTTTATTTTGGTAAATATTCGATCAAAAACACCGAATTGCACTCCGTATAATAACACATTAATAATATTTTTTCAATAAAATGAAGAGAATGTGTTGTATTTTATATTTTAATAAAGTTGAGATATTATAGTTAATTTATTGTTTCATACTACTTTAGAATATATATATATTTTTTATAATATAATGATACGATATATTTTTAATTTGAATTGAGTTTAATTATGAGCACTGGAACTTTAGAAACAGATTCCTTGTTTAAAGGGTTAACAAGACCAGCGATGTTATTTGGTGTTAGTTTTACTTTTACAGGAATGAACGCAATGCTTACTTTGTCTTTGTTTATTTTTACAAAGAACGTTTTTGTGTTGGTTTTTCTTCTGCCGGTTATACATACTATTGGTTATGTTGTGTGTTTTTCTGAACCATTGTTTATGGAACTTTTTATTATTCGTAATCAAAAATGTAATAAGTGTAGAAATGTATCGTATCATGGGGCTAATTCTTACGATATGAGTTAGGTATGGTGTTCAGTAGTGTGTTAGGTAAGGAATTTATCATTAATCGAGAATATAAAACTGGAGGTTTTGTTCCTTATTTGTATCAAATAGATGAAAATACGATAGTAACAAAGAAAAAGGAGCTTATGCAAGTTGTAAAGTTGCTAGGATATGCCTTTGAGACAGCAGATGATGATGATGTAGATATTCATAAACATGCTAGAAATCAACTGTTTAAGAATATGTCCGGGGGATCTTTTTCTTTATACTATCATGTTGTTAGGTCTAAGGATCGTAATTCTAGTAAGGATTTTTTTTCTAAGCGTATTCCTAACTATTTTGCAGAACGTGTTAATAGAGCATGGTATGTTAAAAACAGCACAGGGGCAACTTTTAAAAATGATATATATTTAACTGTCATTAGAAAGAGTGATGCCCAAGGTGTAGCAGCTTTGTTATCCCTTTATCAGAAGTTGTCAAAAGGTGTTAATAAAGATGCATTAGTACAAGATATAAAGCAAATGAAGGAAGAGCTTGAGGAAGTTGTAACGCGGGTTGTTGTGGCTCTTAGGCATTATAATCCAGTTGTTCTTGGTGCATATGAAACTGAAGATGGTTTGGTTAGATCAGATTTGTTGGGTTTTTTGAGTAAGTTAATGAATTGCGGGGGAGATGAATCTACGCCTATACAGACTACTAGTAAATTATGTGAATATCTTCCAAATGCAAGATTATATTTTGGTAAAAAATCAATAGAGATACTTAGACCTGATGGAGTTTATTATGGTGCTCTTGTAAGTGTGAAAGAATATGGTCAAAATACATCCGCTGGGATAATGGACTCTTTTCTACAATTACCTTATGAGCTTGTTATATCACAAAGTTTTATGTTCAAAAATAGACAGGTTGCTGTGAATAAAATGCAAATACAACAGAACCGTATGATTCAAACTCAGGATAAAGCAGTATCTCAGATTGCAGAGATAACTAAAGCTTTAGATGACGCTGTTAGTGGAAAGATAGCATTTGGAAATCATCATTTGACTGTTTTTTGTATTGCAAAGAGTTTAAAAGGGCTTGAAAGTGCAATTTCGTTGGTTGATTCTGAATTGTCAAATACAGGAGTGTACTCTATAAGGGAAAAGGTTAATATGGAGCCAGCTTTCTGGGCTCAATTACCTGGTAATTATGATTTTATTGTACGTAAATCTATTATTAGTACTTTGAATCTGGCAGGGTTTTGTTCTATGCATAATTTTCCAACAGGTAGACCTTTCGGAAATTTTTGGGGTGATGCAGTAACAGTGTTTGATACTACTTCAGGTACACCGTTTTATTTTAGTTTTCATGTTCGGGACGTAGGTCATACGACTATAATAGGACCTACAGGAGCAGGTAAGACTGTATTGATGAATTTCTTGTGTGCTCAGTCTATGAAATTTCGTCCAAGAATATTTTTCTTTGATAAAGATCGTGGTGCCAATATTTTTATTAGTGCAGTGAATGGTCATTATACAATTATAGAGCCAAGAACATATTCAGGTTTCAATCCATTACAATTAGATGATACTCCTGACAATAGAACTTTCCTGTTGGAATGGTTTCAACAACTGGTTAGTGTTCATTCAAATCAGACTACACCAGAGGATATAATAGCTATAAATTCTGCGATAGAGGGTAATTATAATTTGGATAAAGCTGATAGAAAACTTAGTAATTTAGTAGCTTTTTTGGGATTAGAAGGTGGTAATAGTCTTGCTGCAAGGATAAAGATGTGGCATGGGGATGGTTCTCATGCTTTGTTATTTGATAATGATAAAGATACGTTAGATTTGGAATCTAATGCTGTATTTGGTTTTGAAATGGCACATCTACTTGGTGATAAGGCTTCTTTGCCTCCTGTGTTAACCTATTTGTTTCATAGAATAAATATTTCTCTTGATGGTTCACCAACTATGATTGTATTAGATGAGGCGTGGGCTTTAATTGATAATCCTATTTTTGCACCGAAAATAAAAGATTGGTTAAAGGTGTTAAGAAAATTAAATACTTTTGTCATATTTGCTACTCAAAGTGTTGAGGATGCAAGTAAAAGTAGTATAAGTGATACCCTTATACAACAAACTGCAACTCAGATATTTTTACCTAACTTGAAAGCAACAGATGTATATAGAGATGTCTTTATGTTAAGTAAAAGAGAGTATGTGCTGATTAAAAATACTGATCCTGCATCTAGATTTTTTCTGATAAAACAGGGAGTAGATGCAGTTGTGGCAAGAATAAACCTGAGAGGGATGGATGATATTATAAATATTCTTTCTGGGACTGCGGAGAGTGTATTAATCATGGATGAAGTGCGTAAGGAGCATGGAGACGATCCTAAAGTATGGATAAGCATATTTTTAGATAAGCTGAAAAGAAGATAAGGCATGAAAAAGTATATACTGATTTCTTTATTATCAATTATATTTATACAAGTTGACTTTATGTTTCAGAATTATTTTTTTGAAGATAATTCTGCATATATTGCTAATGCTGCTGATGATATTGCAAGATCAGATATGGCAACGAATCCTGTGTGTGGTGAAGCTGTAGCAGTTCAGACAGTTTTGGTAGGACTTAAATTACTTGTAACCACTGCGATATGGATGTTTCAAACAGGAAAGTGGTATGTTATTGCACCTGCTATTACTTTGTTCGTGGCTGCTCAAGTTGGAGTTATTTCCTGTTTGTATTCTTTTGTGCGTCATCCAGTATATCGTGATAATGAGGGAGGATATCTTACTTGCAAAGATCCTGTATTTATTGACACAGATGATCCGTATAATCCTCAACAAGCTACATGTCCTAGTAAACAGTTTAATACTGATAATAAATATAATTGGCAACTTAACAATGCTCCTCATTCTGAATATATTGAGGTCTGTAATAGGTTACCTATAGGAGGGTTACGGTTACCTAATCCATGTTCAGATGAAAGTGAATATAGGAAAAAGTGTGATTCTTCAGGGTTTTTGTACTGTCGTGAATATGATCATCATAAAGATGCTATTGAAGCAAAATGTTTTATGGGAGGACCATTAGTTTGTGTCACTCTTGCACCAGGAGAAAACACATGGATACACGGAATGAATTTTTCTGCTTATGATAGAGGACAAGATATATGTGTTAAATTATATTATTTGCCACCTTTTCCTGTGATTGGATGTCATAAAAAACCGCCACCGCCACCAAAACCTATGTGTGCAAACTCTATAGCTATTGTTGATGATGTTACGGGTAAAGTTGAGGCATATGATAATTCTGGTTGTTATAGTTGTTATATATCTAGTGCATGTCATGGAAGTAATATGCTTTATTTACATGCAAAGGATCCAATGAGTTCTATTGTGATAGCGTGTGTTAAGGAAACTTTGGATAACCTTATAACAGGGGGTAATTGCTTAGACCCTAAGACTGGGGAGCGTAGAAAGGGAGTGTTAGAGATACTGAATGATAGGTTGCTGAATATCACGATGTTATTTATTACGATCTCTGTAGTGCTTTTTGGTTATAAGGTGTTAATGCAAGGAACGAAAGGACCAAGTGATGTAACTGTTTTTATTATAAAGATAGTTTTTGTATCTTTTTTAACTTATAGCAATGTTTTACCCAAGATGTATAACGATATTATATCTCTTTCCTCTGCTATAAGTAAGATATTTATTGATAATTCAGGGCACGGTAGTGCTATATGGGGTAGAACTTTATGCACGTTTGGAGGGGAGAACTCTAATTATAACAGACCTCATCTTAAGGCGGGGGTTATTATGGATTCCGATGAAAGTGCTATATATTCTGCGATTCTTACTGATACAACTCTTTCCAGTATAGGTGATGTCCAGTCAAATGCGACGGTTATAGCTTCAAATGCTGGTGTTACCGAAGCTGATGTATTGGCATTTACTAGTAATATTTTCTTTAAAGATTATTCTTATCTGGCTATATGGGATACGATAGATTGCAAATTAGGATATTATTTTGGAGAGTCTATGATACCAGAAGCGGTAGTTGCTGGAGGGCTTGCCAAGGTTGGAGCTGTGTTTTTGGGGACAGTTGGTAAAGTTATAATATTATTTGGTGCTTTTCTGTTTTCAGGGTTTATCATTCCTGCGGTGTGTATGGTGGTATTATCAATTTTTACTATAATTTTTATAATAACACTCATATATATGTATATTCTTTCTTTGTTAGTATTGTTAGTACTTGTTATTTTTGCTCCTCTTTTTATACCAATGATGCTGATTACTGTAACTAAGGGGTATTTTGATGCATGGTTGAAACAGATTATTGCATATTCACTTCAATTTATAATATTTTTCGCATATATGGGATTAACTTTTTCCGTTGTTGATACAATGGCTTTTGGGGATATGGAAATGGTGGAGATTCCAACAACTCTAGAAAATACGTTTTATACGAATGGACAGAAGCAGGTGGTTAATAGGACGTATTATTCGTATCAATTTAAGAGTTATGATGACTGTGCAAAAGAGGAGAATAAACATGCTCTAACTTGTATGATGAATTATTATGGATTTTCGTCAGGTAATTTCTTTCTGTTTGATGTTATCATATCTTTTTTTAATCCAGATGCCGGGACTGTTTATTCGTTAACAGACCTAATTATAAGTGCAATGGGAATGATGCTTGTTATGATTATTTTTAGTGATTTCTTACAGATTCTTGGAAATATTGCTGCAGAACTATCTGGTAGTTTCAGGGCTAATATTTATAGTTCAGTAGCAAAAAGTCCTCTTTTTCCAAGGGCAGTATCGGCAGTTCAATCTGTATATGGAGGCACCAGTGCTGTTGCTGATAAAGCAGGTCATGCTTTGCGTGCTGGATCTCGTAAAGCTACTGGTTATGCAAAAGAAAAATCAAAAGATAAAACTAGAGAAGGGATTAAAAGTCAACAGGAGGTTAGTCGTAGCATGAGAGGACGGGACGATGATTAGTATTAGAGCAAGATTGATATCATTTTTATTCTGTGTAGTTATATGCTTTATACAAATCACTTGTTATGAATTTACTTTTTTATCCAAGAAAGCACATGCAGAAGTGAATTATGAGTCAACAAGTTATGCAACATATCCTGAGTGTGGTACGGATAACCTTATGTCTTATATAATATCAGGAGCAGCGATAATTTTAGGGATTATACCTATTATTGGGGGGTTGTATCTTGCTCCTACTTTAACATCAAAGGCGGTAGCCAGAATCATGTTTGCGAACATTTTGCCGATTATTATTGGGATTACTCAATTATCGTCCATCTTAATATGTAAATATTCTTTTGTTAGGGATCCTGTATTACGCTATAGAAGTAATGGAAATTACAAAACTTGTGCTAACCCTTACACTACTGTTGATCAGTATGGAAATCAAATAGGTCTGTGTCCTGAATATGTATATAAACAGGATTCTGAGTATAGATGGCCTTATAATCAGTCACCATATAGCGATTATATGGATTTGTGTTACAGAGTGCCACCTCTTCTAATTATGTTCCCATTTTTAGCTGCTATTGTTACTATACCTGCTGTGCTTGTAATGTTGCCAATTTTTATGTGTGTTGATGGTTGGGAAAATTGTAAAAATCGTCTGGAGATTAAAGAGTTAAATGATCCAGACAGAGCTTTTGTAGACTTTAAAATTACTATGGCAGGGACAGGTGTTCCTCCAGCTGTATGTAAAACGGTAAAAGCGGATCAACGCTTGAATATTTCAGGGGCTAATTATAATGTGTTTCGTAAGGGAAAACAGATATGTGCTCAATTATATGGTTTAAAGCCTAATGGAGCTGTTGCTGATTCGACTTTTGATATAGGGTGTCATTATATGGAGCCTAGTCCACCAGATCCAATGTGTGCTACTTCGAAAGCTATAGTTGATTCTGAGGGTATTATTGTAGATTACGATAATACCACTTGTACCAATTGCTACATAAGTGCTAGTTGTTTAACAGGAGAAAAAGGTTCCGTTGCTTTCAGTAGGTATCCTATCACTTTCAATCTTATACAGTGCTTGCAAGAAACCTTATTAGGGGTGGTTACAGGAAAGGGATGTGAACAAGTGCAAGGTTCTGATGAAGATACAGTCTCGAAACAACACGGAAAGCTAAATTATATTATCGCAAGATTAAAGGATGGGGTGATACTATCTATAGTTCTTGCGATAATATTATTTGGTTATAAAGTTGGTGTAGGGGTTGTTAAGGAGCATAAGGAATGGATACTTTTCTGTATTAAGATTGTGGCTATTTCATATTTTGTATTGGGTGATGGTCTTATATTTTGGTATGGACAACTTCTAAGCTTATCTAGTGGAGCGGCTAATATGGTGTTTGAAGCCGCGACATATACTGAAAACGGTATTTGTAACTTTTCAGAAGATTATGGTGTGACTCAGGTTGTTACTCCTAAGACAAGCTTTGAATTGAGTAATGACTATTTGTCTGTTTGGGATAGATTAGATTGTAGAATTGCTTTTTATACTGGGTATACCTTGCTTTCTCAAGATACTGGTGCGTCCGTTCCAATAGTTGGGGTCATAGGAACTATATTATTTCACTTTGTATTGTTATTCACTATGATATTCTCAGGATATTTGCTGTTTGCTTTAGCGTTAATGGTGATGATGATAGTGCTTTTCTCGATGATAATATGGACTGTTCATCTGTTTATTTTATCTTTGTTAGCAATTTCCATATTGGTATTATTTGCTCCGTTATTTTTTCCAATGTGGTTATTTAAACCAACAGAAATGTATTTTAAGGGTTGGTATCAGCAATTATTTGGGTATGCATTATATCCTATGGTGATATTTACATATTTAGCTATATCATTTGTGGCATATGACGCTTTCTATTTTGAACAGCTCACTTTTGAGCGCAAAGATAGTGAAATTTTTTATCCTACAGGTGCGTCTCGTATTGTCTATGATTATGTTCTCAGTCCTGTGGATCAGTGTGATAATACGAAAAATCTTGCATGTTTGTTTTCTTCAGTAAAAATGCAGAAAGATGCTCTTGAGATATTTCAATCTCCATTTCGTATTGAGACACTAACTTTGTTTTCTTATGAGGATTTTCCTCTGTATTTTTCGAAGATTTCTATTATGATAGTGGTATTTTTCTTGTTCTATCATTTCTCAGTTACATTAGGTTCTATGGCAGCTGAGCTTATGGGAAGTTTCAGAACTAATATTGATGATATGTCAGATGGGGATGGTGGTATTAAAACTATTGCTGGGAAATTAGGACAACCTTTTGCTGCCGCAGGGGGTAAGATGATAAGTCTTACATCATCAGGAATATCAGCTATATCTTCAGAAGCACAGTCTAGGGTGCAAGGACGTAGAGCTGGTATTCCTACTGACAGTAAGACTCAACAGGCGTCCAAGCATACATCGAAGGATAGTTCGGGTGATAAGGATAAACGAGGTTATGATCCAGATAAGAAAACTGATGATTTTTATTCTGATACGAGTAACGACATGTTTGGTAATGAGCAGGATGATCTTTTTTCTGATAAATCTGACTCATCAGTAGGTAGAGGTATGTCGAATGCTTCTGAAGAGGGGGTGGAGGATGCTCATAATACAGCAGATGACACAATTGGTAATACGGTTAATGGTACAACTGATAGTACAGCGGATGACACAATTGGTAACACGATGAATAATACAACTGATAGTGCATCAGATGATGCAGTTCGTAGAGGTATTTATGATCCACTACCTGATGTGACGGAGGATAGGGAGGGGCAAGATGGAGAAAGTGTTTATGAAAATATTGGTGATAGATCAAATACTGAAGAATCTATTTATGAAAATATTGGTGATAGATCAAATACTGAAGAATCTATTTATAGCGAGACCGGAGAATTCTCAGATGACAATGTGAAAACTTTAGATGATGAGGATAAAAAATGATTGTTAAGTTGAAGGGTGATATATATAAATATATACGTATACTTGTTCTTTTGATAACAACTTTGCAATTGACGTCTTGTGTCCTAAATTCTGGATGTATTTATGCAACTGATATTAATTCCAAAGTAACTACTATTTCTATTGAAGCACAGCGAAAATGTTGGAAGGATACAGGGATATATGTTTATTCAGGGAGTTCAACTCCTTTAGAAATAACATCTTACGATGTTTCTTTATGTGTGAATAAAGATGCCAATGGGACTATAATACCGTATGTACTGGATTTGCCAACAAGTGATATCTCTAGTTATGGTATGACTCAATACGCGTCTTTGGATCTTAAAAAGGGGGATAAGATATACTTCTCAATAAAGCCATATATTGATGATTATTTCACTGAGGAGATGTGTAATAATAATAGGCCTGATTTAGCATATATAGAAAATGTTGATCTGTGTTTACATGGTGGAGAAGTAACTAATGATATTGGAGGAACTGTTACGTCCTATCATCAAGCTCCTTTGGCTAATACTAGGTTTATCTATCATGTCTCAGCACACCCTGAGGATGCAAATTCCAACTGCTTCCGGATTGGACATGTTCCTGGATATCTGATGCAAGCTTCTTTTCCATATTATTCTGATGCACCTGTAGATAGTATTATTGAAGGGTTTTTGGCAGAAGTAGATGAAGATACTTTATGCAATATTGTCTCTAAAATACCAACATGCCCTCTTGATGAATGTTCTGGTGATTTACAGTCTGCTTTGGTTGCGTCAGGAAATAAGATATCTTGTGAAGATATAAAGAAAGCATGTCAGGTGACAAATGGAAGCTGGAATTCAATGTGCGGTATTATGTGTCAGAGTAATAATGATACGAATTGCTATGTAACACAATGGTCTTATATAGAAAATTTACCAGACCCAAACAATCTGACTGGTACTCCTGAACAGTCTAGATCATTATTGCCATTTGTAGCTACATCTGTTGAGAATGTTACTTATTATGTTACTGGTGTTGATGCTAATTCTCTTGAACAGTGGTCAGGGCTTCCATTGTTCGAAGAAATAGAAATAAAAAATGATATAGATAATTTTATGTACGGTTTATTTCCAGTGTATAGTGATTGGAAAAGCCATTATCGTATTTTAGTCCATCGTGATTGTGATTCTATGGCTTTAGATAGATTATATTATAGAGTGATGGATGATGATAACACTTACGATAAATGTGATAATTCTCTAGAGGCTGCATTGGTGATGGATTCTAATGGAATACCAATTGATTCACATCAAGTAGACTTTAATAGTACTACTATCGACGGAACTAAATCTGTTAATATTACAGCAAATATAAATGGTTTTCTTGAGTTTGTAGTCCTAGATGATAACTATGATGATAATTTTGGGCATTTTCTCATAGAGCATCGCCAACCTCGTGAATTCCCTACATGGTTATCTGAAGCAATACTTGGGACAGAGAAGGAGATTATTAGGGTGTTATATGGTTCTGGTATAAATTATGATGGAATGATGGAGATTAGTAGACCAGACGGTGTGGTTGGTTCTATTTATAGAGCGATGACAGATTGGAAAATGTTTGAAATTTTTCAGCTTATTTTAACACTTGGAATAGCTGTTTATGGGATCATATTTATGATGGGGGGTATTCAGCAGACTAAATACCAGGCTGTTTCTTTAGTTGCTAAGACTATTATAGTTATTATTCTTTTCCGGCCAGAAAGTTGGGAATTTATGTATAATAATTTCTTTCAAGTATTTATTAATGGACCAAAATATCTTATTGGTGCTTTTGGTGTAGATGGAGCTGATGATTTTTCGTTTGTAGACAAAGTATTTGGGAGATTTTTCTTCTATGAGACATGGGCTTTGGTTTTTGCGATGATGTTCTCAGGGCCTTTATTTATAGGATATTTAACGATACTGGTTTTTATTTTTTGTATGAAAGAGCTAGCAATTGCCATTTTTAAACTTTGTATGTTGTATTATATGGCAATCATAGTTATTTCTCTGCTGATATCTTTAGCTCCATTTTTTATGATATTTATTTTTTTCAATAAAACTAAGGTTATGTTTGATAATTGGTTAAAAATTCTTATTCAAACATCCATGCATCCTGTGATAGCGTTTACTGGTGTAACTCTTATAGTTGAGATAATAGATGTCTTTTTATTTTCTATTTGGTCTTTTGATGTTTGTGCAGGTTGTGCCTATAAAATAGATCTGGTTGCTGGTGGTTTAAATCTAGGAGAGTTTTGTCTTATTGCAGGTTTCATTCCATTAAGTTTTAATCCTGAAGCTACGTATTCTGAGCTTGCACAGAATACATTTAACGGAATGGGATTTTGGGGTATTCCGACGGAAGTTTGTACTTTTGTTTGTTTTACTATTCTTGCTAATACAATTAACAAGATATTGGATTACAGTGGAGTATTAGTGAGTGCAATATTTCAGTCTTACGGTGCAGTTCTTACTTCTGCTATGCAGGGTATTACGAACAAAGTTAATACTACTCTTAGAAGAGATTCTGGGTCTCAAGCACGTGATGGGAATGAACAGTTTAGAGACAAGGTTGATGAAAAACCAGACAAAAGTGATGATGGTAAATCTGGTGATAAATCTGGTGGTGGAAAATCCGGTAAGAAAGGGAGGAAGTAGTGCATATATTTAGCAGGATAACACTATTTTGTCTTTTGTTTATTAGTACGTTTGCTCTTTCTTCTTGTCAGGAATGTATTGAATCGTCTGGTGGAGTTAGAACGGAAACTAGGACAGTTAAAGTGGAAACATTCCGCGAGGATATGGATTCAAATAATGATTTATCATTTTGGGTAGATTCAGGTATCGAGATATCTAGTTCTCAGAGCATGCCTATAAGTGTAAATGGTTCTATAAATGAATGTCAAGTTCCTGGTGATATGACTGGACAATGTACTGATAGAACTACTTGTACGGTAACAAAAGTTTCTTCTGTGAGCTGTGAGGGATATTCTCCTTATGATCTTGGAACGTTTTCCGTTTCTTCTCCAAATGAGACTTTAGGGGTTTATCCACCTAGTCGATTTTGTAGTAGTGCTGGGTATAAATCATTTATAGGCGGTTATATAGAAAGTTATCTTCCTGTTTTGGCTGGTGATACTATAATAGTTGATCTGGTTCCTGCATATAGTTACATTGTAAATAATTGTTCAAATTTCAGTGCAGATGTATCTTTTTATACTAATAGCCGGTGTGAGTTACGAGACTCTGGAGGTAATTGTCTTTCTAATGATGAAATTAAAAAAATATGCCAACAGGGAGGAATAGTTTTCGATGATAATGGGCTTAAATATGATTTATCCAAATTTGAAGGGAATGAATATAATGGTTTTACTGGTTGGTACGCTAGACCGGAAGATAACTTATTGCATAGAGGGACTTCATCATCATTATGGGTACATTCTGCGAAACTAGATTTAAGAATAACAGAAGGTAGGAAAGAGTATAATACGGAATGTAATAATTCTAATATTAATATTTTTAATGTATATGATGTGAACTACCGTTGTGGCAACTTGTGTAATGATGATAATTGTAGTAATAAAGCGAATTTTTATAGTATTATCTATGATTGGCAAGGTTCAGGTCAGACCAGACAACCAGCCCTGAACCCAGATACAGGTCAGTGGACTAGATGGATTCCTAACATTTCAGCATTGGTTAGTAACAGTCATTATAACAGTAACAGTAGGGGTTATATGTGTATAACTTCAGGCCAAACATCTGATACGGGAAGGTCGGGTTGTAGCTCCTCACCCTTATATTTATCTACTAAGTATATTGTGGGTGATAATTTGGACATACCTAATAATGCAACTCTTAGATATGCGATTTTATCACCACTCGAAATGCACGGTGGTTATAATATTGAGTCTCGTCGTTATTGTTTGCGTAGTCAAGGAAAACATCTTTATATGTATGTAGCACAACCAGACCCAAATACTGGAATGACTCAGGCTCCAAATTTTGTGATTGAAGAAGGAAAACCTTTGCCTCCTAATGTTTACTCCTTGGAATCAGAGATGATTGAGAACTCTAGCGGAATATATGTATTAAAAAGTATTGTTTTAAATAGTCCAGGTAGTCAAGATATTAATGGTAAGAGCTTAGAAGGTTTATCGGGTAGATTATTTTTTTCTATAAGTAATCCTAAAGACAATATTACTTATAAAAGGTTTTCTTCAATAAAAGATGTGAATTTTGAAGAATTGCAAGATAATAGGTATGACATAACTTTTTCTATTTCGTATCCGGTCACTATAATTTCTGATACTGTGAATTTTATATACGATAGAATAATGGAGTTATTTTATGGGGATTTATATTCTGATTCCTCTCAGTTTGTTAGAGATGGGATTATTATCAAGATATATTTGAATATTGTTAAAAAGCTGTCTGGGTTTTTAGATGTAATATTAATATTATATATATCGGGTTTAGGGTTTATGTTCTTGGCAGGTTTATCACAAAATTCTAAATTTGATCTTATTTCACGTTTAGTTAAAGTGATAATAGTGATAATTCTTGTTAGTGATCGAAGCTGGGATATATTTGGAACACAGATAATCTCATTCTTTATTTTTGGAGTGCAGGAATTAATAGCAATTTTTTCTGATTCTATTTTGGAGGTTGATACAAGTTTTGCTTTTGCCGATTCAACGCTCGGATTATTAGCGGATGGGAATACATGGTTAAGGTTGCTTAGCATTACTTTTTCTGGATTAACAGGATTTGTTATTTCAGGTTTTGTTTTGTGGGGTGTTCTCAAGTTTTTATCGTTTTCTATAGAAGTCATATTAAAATACTTCATGATTATGATTGGTATGGCTATATTGTTAGCTTTGGCTCCAATATTTATTATGTTTGTTCTGTTTCAAGTAACAAGAAGTATGTTCGATGGATGGTTGAAGTTAATAGTTAGTTTTGCATTACAACCATTATTTTTGTTAACGATGTGTGCTGTCGTTACTCAAGTCATACAGTGGAGTTTGTTTTCTATTTTAGGTTATGATGCATGTGCGTCTTGTTCTTTATATCTGCCTTTGGGGGATCAATCTGTTGAAGATCCAATAAGACTTTGTTTGGTAAAAGTATTTTATCCAGTTACATTTCACCCAGATTATGATGTGATTTCTCTTTCCAGACAGATGGAGGCAGGTGATTCAGGGTTAATGGGATTGCCAGTAGAAATGACTGTGGTTATATTATTTGTTTGTTTTGTTAAGAGTTTTGGGGCTTTTACTACGTTTATGGACAACATTGTAACAGCTATAAGTGGATCAATGTTGAATATGGGTGGTGGTGGTGCTGGTAGCGCTGCAGGTTCGGCTAGTGAGGCACTGAAGAGCCTCATAGGACAGGATCAAGGCACTCAACAAACTATACGGAGGGCCTTGTTACGTCATGATAAAAACACTAGTATTAATTTAGATACAGACCTTGGTTCAACACCTGGTAGAAGGCCAGGTAGTAGAACTATCACACAAAAAGATGATGCAGAAAATAAGAAGCCAGATACAGCTACAGCACCTACTAGATCATCTATTAATAAATCTGCTCAGGATGATATGCGGTCTATACATGATAATCAGCAATCTATAGAGTCATCTGGTAACGGAAGTTCTTCAGATCAGGATATAAGTGAATCAGTTGCAGGAGGGTCACAACAAGGTATAACTGGGTCAGTTGCAGGAGGGGCACAACAAGGTATAACTGGGTCAGTTGGTAGAAGTAGTTCGGGGGATCATACCTTAGATGATGTTGCTGGTGCTGGGTTATCTTCAGGTGAGGATGGTTCAGATGAGACTGTTGCTAGGAATAATACAGACGAATATTCTGAAATTGCAGGTTTAAGGGAAGAAGATACTAATTTTGTTGACACGACAGAAGAAGATCTATTTAGGTATGATAGTTTTGTTGATCATGGATCAGTGGAAGAAGAATCTGTGGGAACGTTAGATGAATATGGTGACTCTAATGTTGATCAGGACTCTTCTGATCAACAACAAAGACAATCGATTGATCAATATGATGCTGAGTATAGTCAAGACTCTTCTGATCAACAACAAAGACAATCGATTGATCAATATGATGCTGAGTATAGTCAAGACTCTTCTGATCAACAACAAAGACAATCGATTGATCAACGTGATTCTGAGTATGATCAAGACTCAGGAGGTAAAGATGGGTAGGTTGTATTTCCTTCTAATAGTTATTATAATCTCTGGTTCATTTACTTCTTGTGGTACTGTAAGTGGTAAGAAGTGTATAGAAGCGGATGATTTTGGCGCATCACAGGAGTATAATATATCTGCATATTATCCAATTGGAGATCCAGCGTTTTCTCCTAGTGCTGAACCAATTACTGGAGATTCTCTTTTTGATAATCAGGTTATACGATGGCAAGATTTGAATTTATTTACTAACGGGGCAGATCTGGTGATTTCTATTGACGGAAGTTGGACAGGTTGGACAGGGTTAGATGGTCAAGATACAGCAGAAACTCCTGATTATAACAAAGAGTGTAAGTATATCTCCAAACCAGCTTATAATACTTGTGAGTCAGATTGTTTAACTTGTGATATAGATTCTACACCTTGTTGGTTGAAAAGAGGGTATGGTTTGTATTTATTGTTGGTTGCTCCCAACGAAGGGGATCCAAATGCTACATTACAGACCATGAGGTACCCAAATTCTGTTATGATACATCTTGCAATTAATACGAATGATCCCAAGGACAACCTTTATGTTTCTAATCGTGGTACGGTAATAGATAATCATTGCAATCCATTTAAGATTCCCGCAAATTATCGAATATATGCAAAAATTTTAGATAATTATTATCAGGATAATATTGGTTCCTATTCTATAACTTTTAAGAAGGGGGTTAAAGAGACAGATGCGGGAGGGCTACTAGAAAGAGCAAGAGAAAAGATATATACCCTAATATTTCTAAAGGCAAAGGACATTTTTATTGGCGTAGTAGAAGATACTGCGTATTTAAATTTGATAAAATACGCAATAGTTTTATATATCAGTGTTAGAGGGTTAATGATTTTACTAGGGTTAACTCAAAATATGATGCATGAGCTATCAGTGATGATGTTTAAAATGCTTCTTGTTTTATTATTTTTAACTCCAGGGAGTTGGAATTTTTGGTATAATAATTTCTTCGTTCTTTTTATGGATGGAGTGAATTTTATGATTTCAAAAATTGCTAGTGCTGCTATTCCTAGTGCTTATGATCCAGAACATCCTTTTAGGTTTATAGATTACCTGTTGATGATTATTTTTTCTAATGAAGTCTGGGGTGGAAAAATTCAAGCATTAATGGTTTCTGATATACTGGCTATATTTTGGATAATAGGAATTATTGCTGTTATTGCTTTGTATGTGGTGGCTGTAATAGAGTCGTTTATGATATATATGACAGGAATGTTAGGTATTTTTCTATTAGTTATTATCTCTCCTATATTCTTTATAGCGGTTCTTTTTGGGGTTTTGAAGGATAGTTTCGATCAATGGTTAAAGCAGATCATAGGTTTCTCATTACAGATTATTATGATGTTTACTCTTCTGAGTATATTTGGTTATATGATATTGAATCATTTTTATCGTACTCTGGGTTTTAAAGTATGTCATACTAACTACTTAATATTAGGTTTTTCAGAGAATCTAATGATTGGTAGTGTTGCTTCTTATGTTCCTGGAGATGGTGAATTATATGTTCCATACTCATTTCGTGATTTGTCTTATAAAAGAAGACACACTTTTAGTGGTGGTTTAGAGAATATATGGGTACCTCCTGAGTATTCGTATAGGGATTATCGTTATGTAGATTTACCATATTTTGATCCTGATGTCCGTTATGATTACACCCATCAGGTAAGTAATGCTCCTCTAACTGATTTAGATATAAAAACAAAGGGTCATGATGCGAAGGTAATATATCAGTTTTTAAATGAACGGATTACTGTTGATTTTTTAGATTTTGCAATTTTATTGCTACTTTCAGTATTACTGTTAGAACTTAGGGTTTTTGTACAACAGGCAGCGGCGGCAATATCTGGAGCATCGCCATTTACTAGTGTATTAGGAATGGGTTATAGACAGGGTATGATTGGAGGAACATTATCTTCAGTATCGAATATGGCTTTAGGTTTACCGGGTATGTTATTTGATAAAGCCAAAAATGCATTGGGATATGGTAAGCTTACTGATAAATTTACTTCATATTTACAGGAGCATGATATGGAGAAAACAGCTACAGTTGTTAGAAAAGTAAGTAGTGGGGTTTCTAATTATGCTGATAAAATAAGTTCTACGATTTCAATCGGTCAATGGTTAACTAATACAGAGAGTGAAGCCCAAAAAATTGCATGGTCTAGATATGCATATAGACATTTTGAAATGTACAAAGCAACTGTTGGGCATTTGACTGACAAAATCAAAATAGGAACTATGGCAAATGATATTGGTGCTAGTATAGGAGGGATTGGAGATTCTTGGATAGCAAAATATGATTCTGATCATAAGGTTAGAAGTGGTTTTTTTACTCGTAGGTCATCGGAATTAGCAGTAGGTTTAGGAAAAATATATGAAGAGACATTAGGTATGTCGCTACCAGAAAGTTCTAACAATCTACAGAGTAGGTTACGAGAACTAGAACAAGAGATGGAAGAAGGTAATAAAAAGGATAAGGAGGAGGATGATGACTTAAACGAGGAAAAAGATTTAAAAAAGGATAATATGAGGGATAATGATTCTAGGTCTTTAAGCCAAGATATAGATTCAGAGGATATTGGTGAATCTGAGAGGAATGCAAGAAATGAATCTGATTTGATGGGTAGATCTATTGATGATGATTTGAATGTTGAAACATCTGAAGAGGATCATGAGAATTTAGACTTTCAAATATCTGAAGAGGATGAGGCACATCTAGATCAAATAGTTGGTGATTTTGAGGAATCTCGTTCTACTACTGATACCGAACCTATATATGACGACCCTACAACTGATACCGAACCTATATATGATGCCCCTGCAACTGATACCGAACCTATATATGATGCCCCTACAACTGATGATTATACTTCTGGCGAACCTTCAGATCATTCTTATGGGCAACAGAACCTCAATGAAGTAGGTGATGCTCTTGCAGGTGCCCAGGATACGCATTATGGTGGTAATGTAAATGATGATTCTGGTGCTACTCCTGACGAACTTACATATGATAAACCTGAAAATGATGACCCTACAACTGATGATTATACTTCTGGCGAACCTTCAGATCATTCTTATGGGCAACAGAACCTCGATGAAGTAGGTGATGCTCTTGCAGGTGCGCAGGATACGCATTATGGTGGTAATGTAAATGATGATTCTGGTGCTACTCCTGACGAACTTACATATGATAAACCTGAAAATGATGACCCTACAACTGATGATTATACTTCTGGCGAACCTTCAGATCATTCTTATGGGCAACAGAAACCCGATGAAGTAGGTGATGCTCTTGAAGGTATACAGGATGAGTATTCTGGAGATAATACAAATGACGATTCTTTTGGTGATAATGCAAATGATGATTCTTCTTTTGGTTTTGATCTCGACGAACTTATATATGATGAACCTGCAACTGTTGACCCTACAACTGATGATTATACTTCTGGCGAACCTTCAGATCATTCTGATGGGCAACAGAACCTTGATGAAGTAGGTGATGCTCTTGCAGGTGCACAGGATACGCATTATGGTGGTAATGTAAATGATGATTCTGGTGCTACTCCTGACGAACTTATATATGATGAACCTGCAACTATTGACCCTACAACTGTTGATTATACTTCTGATGAATCTTCCGAAAATGCAGAGTATAATCTTTCTACTGATGATGCAATTGTTCAAGACATAATGAATGAAGAAAGCGGGGCTGAAGTTATAGATGACAGCGCTAAAGACAAAAAGAGCACTGAAGATTCTTTTAACACTGAAGATTTGATTGATACGCATGCTCAACAGTCATATCATGATTTAAGTAAACAGGAGGCATATTCATCAAATACAGATCAAAATGATAATATCAAGGAAGAAGAAGAGGATCTTTTATATAGCATCATTGACGATGATTTATTTTCAGGTGTAGATAAAAAAGTGGGCAATACCAGTTATGATGAGAGCAAGAAAGATGATATAAAAACAGAGGATGCATTAAGTTCGGATAATACACCAGATAACCTTGATAAGGTTGAGGACGTAAAAGAAGCTAATTTAACAGAAGTTATTAAGGAAACAAAGACCTTGTTGTCTGGGGATAATCTTAATGATAGTCAATTAGTAGAGTCATTTGATGTTGTATATGATCATATGCATAATAAAAATGTTAAAAGTAATATTCAACGTCTTTTGAAGAGTGATAAAAACCGTAGAAATATGAGTCAATCTTATAAAAAGATGGATAGTTATGCTATAAGAAACAAGGACGCTGATTTATCAGCACGTCTGTTCGAGTTTAAGAATGCCTTTGGGATTGAGTGAACAGGATGTAGATTGATAACATGAATGTTCTGACAGCAGAGACTCAAAGAATAGCAGGATATATTATTATAGTAATGACTACTATAGATTTGGATGAGTTAATTGGAATTTTTTAGTGATGAATTAGTCAATAAATTGACTAATATTACAAAAATATGTTATAATCAAAACTATTGTGGTGATTTTCTTGACATTTTTACTATAACTTCATTTATATGAATTAGGATGAAGAGTACTTGAGTTTTCCTGACATTTCTGCGTTTAATGGTTATGTGAGGTTTTTTAGTATACTATTGAGTTACTTCAAGGATGATTTTAACAGTGATTACTATTGTGCTTGCTGTAATATTTGCTGGTTTTTTATTGATTAATTATTCCGGAACAGGTGAAATATTTATTTTTTTATTGTTGTATGATTTTGTTATCATGGAATAAACTTTTGTGTTATACCATCGAAGAGACTATCTATGTAGATAAAAAAGCTAGTTTGGTTAACGCTATTAAAGAACACGGTTTTTCAATAAGAGATATATATACTGTCACTCAAGCAGTAGCAAGGTTTACAAACGTAAATTCAATTACATCAGATCAAAAAATTACTGTTTCGGTGAATGATGATAATTTTTTACAATCATTAAGTATTATGGATGGGGTTAACAATCATAAAATCATTGCTACAAGAACAGGGGATGGGTTTTTTGTAACGAAATTGGTAAAATTACCAGATAATATGGTTTTTCCGATTCAAGAAAAGTTTTATCATAGAGATATATCTCCTATATTTGTAGAAAATATAATTGCAAAAAAGAGCAAACTATCAGATGATTTGCCAAAATACAAAGTATTTACTGCTAGTATTCATAATTCTTTATATAATACTGCTCGTAATTTAGGTATTCATCCGAATTCTATTATTAAAATGGTAGAGGCAATAGAGAAACAAAGTTCTATTAATCTTAATAAGCTTAGTAAGAATTCTAAGTTAGAGACAGTAGTGGAGTTTGATCCGGAGGAAAATGTCAATGTACTTTGCTTTGCCATTCTAGATAATGGAAGTAATAATGCAACATTTTATAATCATGAATTTCGGGACGGCCAAAGAAAAGTAGTTAATTTAGATCATTATATAGGCAATGGAAAGGGGTTTGTATCACCTGTAGATCCGTCAATTCCTATAAGTTCTCATTATGGTAATAGATATCACCCAATTAAAAGAAAAAAATCCTTCCATAAAGGAATTGATTATGCAACTCAAATAGGAACTCCAGTATATGCTGCTTCTGAAGGTGAAATCACTGTACTAAGTAAAAGTACATCGTATGGGAATCTAATTAAAATAAAACATCAAAATGGTTATCTGACCCTGTACGCTCATCTTAGTAAATTTGCTCCAAATATAAAGTCAGGGGCAAATGTGAGAAAGGGAGAGTTAATAGGGTTTTCTGGTGACACAGGAATGGTTACAGGGCCTCATCTGCATTTTGAAACTTTGAAGGATAATAAGCATATAAATCCTTTACAGGTGCTTTCTAATCGTTCTAATTTTGATATAAGTGAAATAAGAAATATTAAAGAAACTATCATGAATGTAAGATCAGTAGTCTCTGATGCAAAGTAGTAGATCTCCTGTGAAATTCAAAATAGCAAATCAGTGACTGTTGGAAATTTCAATTTGATTTTAATTAGTTAAAAATATTGATATTATTAGCGTTATTTTAGTGCAATAATTACAATATTTATAAAATTATTGACATATCTTCATGTCGATCATCACTTTTATGCTTCATGCTAAAGTAATTTTACAGGAGGTTCATAAAAATAAATAATATACAATTTAGATTCTATTCATTATTGTATATTTCTTCTTAGTATCACTTATGCAATGAATATTTATAGCAGGGTGTTGATATAATTGTATATTATGATTACTATTGAAAGAATATTAATTACTATACACGTAACATATGCATACATCAATAGAAATGGAATCCTTCGGAAATAGATCGGATGATGATCAACCTCTAGTATCGAGCTCAATCCTGGGGGATGATCAACAAAAGGAAGTAGCTACAAGTTCTACTTTTTCTCGGATTTGGGAAAATTGCAGATATTATAAGAAATACATAATGTCTGGGTTGTTAATAGCTGGAGGAGTATTTGCAGGTTATTCAATATGCTTAGCAAGAAAAAATGAAAATAACACTGGCATTAGTAATAGTCATACTGGTAGTACCCATATTCCTCCTTATTTGAACAATCACACAATCGGATCGGTGTATAACAACACACTTACTGATATAGAGTTTCAAAATCTCACTGATGCGATTAATAACCATTGCTCTCTTAACAAACGGGAGAAAGAAGTCTTATCAGAATCTAGAGATCTTTTATCATTCACAGTATCTGAATTTGGAAGAGATTCTGTTATCTCATTCTATAAAGCACTATATGCTACTAATGATAAATTTGCGGGTTATCCAGAAATATCTAACATATATAATGTTGAAAAATGTGACCAATTTTTTTGTGAAGCTCGAAGAAAAATAGGGGAAAAACACTTTATTGATGCGCATACAGTAGAAAGTATAAATCAGTTCAAGTTAAAAGTAAAATCGCTAGGCAATCTCTGTAATTCTCAAAAGCGGGATGTAATAGCGCTTAAAGAAGTGGCTGCCAGAAAACGCTTTTACGAAATGGAAGGTGCACTTATCAAAGACCTTCAACAAGCAAGCCAGGAACCGTATTTAAAAGATGGTAAGTTTTTTGATAGTGTTGTATACGTTGAAGACTGTCATATTAATATACTGGGATCTAATGTATATAACAAAATGCGTAAAATCTTAAAATCTAGTTTTGAATCAAATTGTGAAATAATCATACACACTTTGGAGATCCTATCAAAATATTTAGACGATGGATATTTCTTAAAGTATAAATCTAATTTTGATAGAAAATGCATAGTGTTTCTTTTAGACGAGTACTTAGAAAATATCAGTGGTTATTGTAAAGATTACTGTCATGATATTGCTGATGTTAAAGTTATGTTTGCAGGTATGCAAAAAGTACATGCTGGGGTAGTTAATCTCTCTAATGTTGTTGTTAATATGCCTGAAACTGATTTAGGGCCAGAATTTAAAGTAGATTCAGGTTATTGGGAAGGTGACGAAGAATGTAAGCTGTATTTCATAGATTTCCCCCCTTATTGCTTCGAAATGGAGGATGAGAAGAATGAGGTAAATGATACATTGCATAATACGCAAGCAAGTAGCGCTCATACTTCGTCCCCTCAAATATAAACCTCCTTATCTGAAGATAATTGGAAATAGAAATAGGGGAAATGGATGAAAATCCATTCGATAGACCTCTTGTATGAAGCATAAAAGTGAAGATCGACATGAAGATATGTTAATAATTTTATAAATATTGTGATTATTGCACTAAAATAACGCTAATAATATCAATATTTTTAACTAATTAAAATCAAATTGAAATTTCCAACAGTCGCTGATTTGCTATTTTGAATTTTACAGAGGTCTTATGTATATTCGCAATATTAACACCAACATGAAAAGATTATATCTGTTATAATTTAATCTTTTTTTCATCAATTCTTCACTCATATGATTTACCCGTTGTTTTTACATTCTGTGAATCTTGTATCTTGGATCTGGCTTATACCCCTATATTTACTCGACTGCTTTGCCCAAAATATTTCATCATCTTTCCCCATAATTCCCTATCCTTAGCTCGTTGATAGAACTATATACCGTCTTCCAAGGAGGATAATCCTTCGTATGCCAATGATATTGATTAAATAAATACTGCATTTGTTATAAATCTTTGGCTGTATTTTCTACCATATTTTCCAGTGCTAAAATTTTCTTTTAAATGCGAATAATATTGTAACGCGAATTATTGCAGCTATAGGAATTGCTAATATTACACCTATAAAACCAGCGAATTTTGCTCCTGCGAGAATAGAAAACATTATCCATACAGGGCTTAGTTGAACACTGTTGCTCATGACTTTTGGTGTAACGAAGTACCCTTCAAATATTTGACCAGTAACTAACACCATATTAATGTAAAAGACCATTACCCAGCTGTCGAACTGATAAAAAGATATGAGATTTCCAAAAATAAACCCAATTCCAGTACCAACGTACGGTATAAATGATAATATACCAACAATCATGCCAAGTAATAGGCCGTATTTTAATTTAAAAATGCTTAAAAGAACCGAATAATATATCCCCAACAAAACGCAAATTTCTAACTGTCCAATAATATATTTGCGTAATACATTATCAATCTCTGTACAGTATGTAAATATCATGTTTTTATGTTTAGCAGGTACGAGAATAGACAATTTTTGAATTATGATATTCCAATCATGGGTTATATAAAAGGTTAATACGGGGACTAATACACAGTACACCATTATGGTGAGTAGTTTTAGTCCTGAAATCCATATTGTATTGAATATATTTGCAGTAATTGCTGTGATATACTTATACAGGTCGTTGTTGACATCAAGATCTTTGATATTTTGTTTTAGGTCAACTAACACGTCTTGTAATGACAGAGTCTCTATTAAGTAATCTACATATCCCGGTATATGTTTTATTAATACAATAGACTGTTTTAACGCAATAGGTATAACGGATATAACAATAACCGTTATGAATGATACGATAATAACACATACGAATGTAGTTGCCAGACTTCTTTTTTTTATATATTTCTGTAGATAATTTACTTGTATTTGTAATACATAAGATGCAATTATTGCTAGGTAGAAAGGAATCAATACTTCCTTGATAGAGTATATGAAATATATCAAGAAACAGACAAGTAGTATCAAAAAAAATTTCTGTAAATTGAACTTTTCTAACATGATTTCAAAACCGTCATAGATAACATATTACCATAATCCTAATATAAGGGGGAATAATTAATTTTATCTTCAGAAGCATCTTGAGCGAGAAGGCAACAAGATTCATGTTGTTATAATGTGGTTTAAGCAAATAAGTTAGGTGATTATATTAATTAACTTACTTTACATTTTCATTATTTCACAAGTCAATTCATCTATTATACGGAGTATATTTTGTGTCCTTGTTACGAGATCAACTAATTTCAATCACGAAACAGAAATGTCATGCTATAGTTTTTCATGCTAACTTTTTAACCTTATTTTTATATTTTGCTAATTTCTTTTGCTCATTTTCCAATTTTTTTAAACCTTATGAGGAGTTAGAAATATTCAGGTTTGTTTATCATAGTATCACGAACTCTTTACCAATTTCAAGATGAATTTTATTTGCGTGTTGTTTCCATATTCAGTGTCTTTTTTGAGTTGTGTGATCCTAAACCAGTTCATCGCTAATTCTTTACTGCCATCTGTTCAAAAGAATATCGTCTTTTTCCTAAACCCTTACGCTTCGCTTATCACGTCTCTTTTCTCCATCGTACAAACCTTGATAGCCTGCATTTTAAAAATTGCATAATCAAATAGGCTCTATATCTATAACGCCAAAGCTTTTAGATACACTTGATAACGATTTATTATATTCTTTTATTTCATTTCTTAGCGTAAGTCGTTTATTATCTTCTGAAAAATTTCTTATCTTTATGTCTTGTAACTCTTGTCTTCTTGGTTGCACTGCAAAATATGTTTGCGCAAAATCTACTGGATTTTTAGGGTCGCCATTTTGTGCTATTAAGTAGAAAAATGACGAGTTAGCTTATAATCTGCAGACTCTTGTGCTTTACCCTTGCCCGACATTAGATTCCTGATGTCTCAGGAATCTAATGTAAATAATATCTTGTTTAAAACACTCACAAGATTTTCCCATTTGTTGTACCCAAGTAATTCTTGTAATTCTCTAGCGTATCAGAATTCAATACTATTTTCATTGTAATGAGTTTTACTTTCAAATTCTTTTAGTAAATCATTAATAGTTTTATCTTTCCTATTCTCTTTTGAGACTTGTACATTCTCACTATTATCAGTTTGATCTTTACTCTTGCAACTAATTCATTGAAATCCATATCATCTTTAAAAACCTTATCTTTTATTGCCATAATTTACCAATAAGTACCTTGTACGATGATTTTTCACTTATCATTTCAAGTAAGTTTTTTATTCTTGCCATTTCAGATAATTTACGAGTATTAAATATAAAGAAAAATATATTCGTATATTTAGCTATGTATTCTTCACTGAGAATGATAAATTCCAACTATCATTCTTTCTAAGTGAGAAAACGACCCCTCAGTGGTGTTTGGGTCTTGATTTACACATTCATCAATTCCGTGGTTAATCGTTTTGTAATGATATTCTTTGTATAAATCTCTATACATTCTTGCTTCATCTGTATAAATATTTATATCTTCACTTAATAATGGGTTATGCGCATTATACTATGTCAATATTTTCATCTATGGTTTCTAATGCTGATATTACTTCATCAATTCCAACTCTATTAACTGCTTTGTCAAATTTTCTTTGTAATACTTTCGAGACCTGTATTGCATTATCTACCATAATATCTAGTATAGCAAATTTACCATTATCAAATGAGATAAGGAATTTTAAATCGATAATTTTTTCTTGCTCATCATGTAATATCTTGATTTTGGCAAAAACGGAGTAGGTGGGAAATGAAAACTGGTTTACTTTGCTACTATTAATTATTTTGATTGCTCCAGTATAATGTTCTAATGCATCAAAATATTTTTCTACTGTATAATTATAATATCCAGAAGATAGTCTCTTTTTCTGTGATTCATCAAGTGTATTCCAGTAACTAGCAAATATTTGCGGAAATATCTTATCAGAATTGGTGTTTTTTGTAATTAAGTTTTTCAAATCACTAAAACGCTTATTATCTCCCTGATCTGAATGTGCAATCGAGTATAATTCTTTCATTAGGTTTAATACATAAGAGGAGGCATCTTCTGTAGAATCATTCTGGCAAAAAGCATAATCGCTTGAGAAAAATACAACAACCGTTATGAAAAATAATCCTTGCTTGAAGAACATATTTATATAGTATATCATATAGAGAAAGAGTAATTGTTCTAGTTGACGATTTATTTAGATTGTAACATAATTTCTGTGTAAATATCAGTATCATTATAATCTTTTGTCATTAAAATAACTATTAATTCTAGAAGTTTGTTTTGAGTATTATCGTATTTCTCAATTATTTGTTGTAGATTTCTATAGTTTTTTAATATCAGGTACAGAGTATTTGTAGTGGGTTGATTTTACAGATTAGGGGGAGAGAGTTTAATGTCCAGAAATAACAGATTGAGGAGTCCTATTTTTATAAATTATATTGGATTTGTTAAAACAAATTCTCTGTTCAATTGATAAAGAAATTGTAATGGTAACTTCTAGACACAACTTGTTGAATCTCGAGGATGTTGGAGAATTAGGGTACATTTAATGTACCCTCTGATTTCTATATATTCACTAATTCGTCAACCATAGAATTTCCTGTACTATAAGCTTTCACAGCCATTATATTTAACTGTTTTTGCTGAATAAGTTGTAACATTTGATACGATATATCCACGTTAGATCCTTCTAAAGAATAGTTTAACAAGAAACCAGCTTTGCCAGTTCCCGGTTGAGAAAGCATGGCCGTTCCACTTTGTAGGGTATTTGTATATAAGGATCCTGTTTGTAGGAATAACTGATTAGCATCTTCAAATAACGCAACTGGGATTTTATAGACAGGTCTGGATGTTCCATTGGAGAAATTTACACTTATGGTACCTTCATGATCGATAAATATATCTCTCATGTTTCCAACAGGATATCCATCCTGTGAAAAGTCCCGTACTGTATATTCTCCACTAAATTGTCTTAGGACAGATCGTTGTTCCAAATCGACACTGGTAGGTCTGGTACTATTTTCATATTCTCCAAAGTCTAGAGCAATAACACTAGGAGTTGCCCCACTTACCCAATCAATTTGGAAATCATATATATCATCAGTATTATCGACAATATTGGATATTGATTGAAAGCTTATATCATACAAACTACCATTCCCATTGAATTCTAATCCACCAAACGCCAGCAAGCCATCATTTCTATTTGTTCTAATTTCATCTGGATACTTAGTATAAACTTCTAGAGCCCAAGTATTTATATCTGTTTTTAGAAAACCAACACTAACATCATGCATGATTCCTAGTGCATCGTAAATTTTCATTTGATACTCAAAATTAGGTTCTATTTTTCCAGATGCCATGTTTTTACTGCTATCCTGAACAGAATATCCAGCTTCTTGAACACTAGGCAACCCTAAGAAGTTTACTAAATCATTGTTCGAAGAATTACTAAAGTTTAAAGATTTAGTTATATCGTCATTGGCAATTTCAACTGTATTTCTGGAAAATTCTGAATTTATTCCAGCTCCACTAGAATTGATAACATGTTTCAATCCAGTAGCTGTTGAAAATCGATCAAAACCAGAAGCTACGGATTCGAGCCCTATAGCTGATACAAGATCAGACCCGATTAATCCGAATTTAGATGCTATATTTGAATTACCCGTGATATTAACGTCTTTTATAAAGGATATGGATCCATTATGCTTAGTGCTAAAAGAAACAGTTTGCCCATTGCCAGCAACAGTTCCTTCAAGAAGACCATTGGAGATGTTATTTACAGCTTCTGCAAAAGTCATTACATCATTAAATTCACCAACTGCAACATCCGGCGAATTTGCGTTAAATATTAAGGAAATATTTTGAGTATTTACACCAATCTTTAATTTATCAGCAACAATTCCACTGCTATTTGCAATTGAAGATCCCATATCTTCTGCAGGTGAGAGTATCATGCGCTCTCCTACAAAATTGGATGTTGCTCCATTGATATTATTAATTAGATCAGATAATTCTGACATAGTCGAAAATTCATTATTAGCGACGTCAGGTCCTATGCTTCTAAAAGTAAATACAGCTGATTTTCCATTATTCCACTGTATAGTTAAGTTTTCTCCATCTGCAAGAGGTTGAGCTTCTAAACCAAGTAAATCTGCTAGGTTACCAGAAATATCCCTAATACCGACACTGAATCCTGTATCAGCGGTAATATTTACAATTCCTCCTGTTAAAGAAGAGGTAAGGTTTGTTAATCCTGTTACGGATGATACGAGCTCTGTTAGATTGGTAAAGTCTTCTGAGCCATTGGCATTGAAAATTAGATTGTTGGTATTACTGGCACCCGATGTAAGATCTGTGATCGTTATTTCAATAGTGCTACCATCTGCAATATCAAATATATCCGTCGATGTTGTGACGCCTAACTTTGGTATAGAGAAAGCATCATATGAATTTATTTCCTCGATTTCGGACAATAAAGCTGATGAATTTATATTTCCAATAGTTGAGACATTGTTAAATGAACCTACCTCTACATCAATACTATCACCGGACATAATATTTTTCTTAAATGTAGAGTTAATGGAAATGCCCATAAAACGGGCAATATCTGTGCTTCCAGTACTTTCTACATTCATAAAAACAACATCGGGATTTACTAGATCAACTGTTAGATTTGCATTGGATGTTCCAGGGTTATTGATAGTAGCTATCAGATCAGTAGAGGAGTTGATTGCATTTGCAAAATCTTGTAGAGTGCTAAATTCATTAGGGGCTGATGGAGCGGAATTATATATATAAGTATTCGTGTATCCATTACTTAATTTAATGCTCAGATCACTTCCATTGGTAAAGGCGAGGTTGGTATTTTCATCAGGTACTGATAGAGCTGATGCTCCGTAAGAAAGGAGCTGACTTCTAGGATTATCCTGTCCATATATTCCATTTAAATTACCTGTCTGATAGAGATTAGAAACTATATTTTTAAATGTAATGCTATCATTTGCATTAATGGCAGAAATATATAGCTGACCGTTATCTATTCTAGCACTTATCCCTTCATTATAATTTATAGCTTCAGCGAGAGTAGATAAGCTATTAAATTTGTTATAGGTTACATCAGGGTTATTTTCATTAAAAGTAAAAGTTAGGTCACCAAGGGTAATTGTGCTTAATGTAAAACTGTCTCCTTCTACTGCTCCAGTAAAGGTGCTGTTTTCATTCATAGTACCTAATATACCATTTGTGACTAGATTATCTATTTTTTTTGAAGTAGCAATACCTCCATAGAAAACTTCGGTTCTCTGACCAGATTCAGTTTCAATAATCATACCATCACCAGCAAAGATTGTGTTGTCTGGGACAATAATATCTTCACGTTCGATATCTTCATTTGCGAGCGAATTATAGTCTATAATACTACCATAACCACCAAGGATATCCTGATCAGCTTTAAGGTTTAGATCCATGGTTATCATAGTTGTAGGAGATGCTTCGACACCTAGATCTGTAAAGCTAGCCTCAATTAGCTGATCTGGGCTAGGTACATAGTTCTCATTTTCGGAATAATTCCATACTTTTAGTGTGACATTATCGCTATTTCTTAGGATTAAATCTTTATCTAGAGAAAAATCTCCATTACGGGTATAATAAAGAGAACCTCCTAAATCAACAACAAATAATCCATTTCCTGATATAGAAAGGTCAGTTGCGTTACCTGTATTGTTCACAGCTCCCATCCTAGTGACACTTTGTTGATCTTCAGTGACCACACCGTAAGGTTTTCCCTGAGTAACTAAAGTTTTAAACTGGGTTGTAATTTCTTTATAAACATTACTGCTACTGTTGGCAATATTTGAACTGATAGTTGATACAGCACTGTTCGATACTTTAATAGCCTGTACGGCAGATCCATTTCCACTCATATAAAAACCTAAATAATATAAAAAATATATGAACTTCTCTTTTTAAAATATTACATACGGATATTAGTAATGTTGCTAGAATTAACTAACATATCATCCTCTAGAACAAGATAAATTTCATTATCTAAAATTCTAATTCCTTGTACTTTTTTATCCTGTAGATCCTTTACTGCGTCATTACATTCAGTTCCATTATTATTATAGGCTTTGAAGAGGACTTGGTATCTCCCTTCTGAAACAGGATCGTCCTGACTGTCGGTACCATCCCAAAGCACTGTATAGTCCCCCTTATTAAGGTTGTCCATTGTAACTGTTTTGACAGATTTTCCTGTTAATTCATTTACTATATCTATCTTGACGGTTGCTACATTTTGATCTAACGCGAAATTGACCATAGTATCACTACCGGTATAATGAATATGAGAGCGATCCGCATTGATATATTTATTCATAAAATTTGAATAACGATTCATTTTATTCATTAATGACTCATTATCATTACTTGGTACTATATTTTGTTTGATCTCAACTAGATTGTTGTTCATGTTATTCATTTGCTCGATCATTGTAAAGGACGAGACCATATTCATTAAATCAGCAGATCCATTAGGATTGGTAGGATCTGTAAATTTAACTTCAGCCAGAAACATTTGCATGAAATCATCTTGTGCTTTTGCATGATTGGATGGATCAACGATCATTATTTACCTCTTTAAATTAAAATATCTATTAAGTTGCTACTTGACGTAACTTTATGAGCTTCTGTTAGATTTTCAGTATCATTATGTTCATTCTCGTGAGATATCATGTTTTTTTGTAAATCATGATATTGTTTATGGAATTGAAATTGATGATTTTTATATCCAATATCACTTAACGAATTACCAAGTGTATTTATGTTCTCCTGCAAGTTGTTAAGAGTATCTTTATCATCTACATACATAACAACTGACACGGACTGTTCCTCTGAGAAATTAACATCAACAATTATCCCATCAACTTGCAATAGAATATGAGATTCATTGACGTTTTTTTCTAAATTTGAGAGTTGATAGTTTAGAACATTAAACTTAGTTGTATTACCAGGTATTACATTATCACGAATTATACTATGATCTAAAAATGATAAGAAATTGTTTTGAGCAAGCCCTTGTTTTGGATCATGATCGAAATTATTTTGATGAAAGTCTTCATGTTGACTAAGTTTATTAACTATCTTTGATTCTGGTGAAAGTATTATGCGGTCAGAATATATGTCATGTATGTTGTTTTGTTCAAACACAGTGGGACTTGTGTAATTATAGACGTGATGCAGATTTTCATTCTCTTGAACTTGTAAGGAATCATCAATATCTATGTTCATATCTTTAGCATTATAAGATAGGACATGAGGAGAATAACAAGGCAAGATATTTGAAGAAGAACATATCTCTTTTTCTGACACCTCAGGGATATCACTCATTTTATTATCAATTATGTTATTTTGTACACAAATTTCTTGTTGGGTAATACATTGTATGATTTCTCCAGATAGACTGTCTTTCGGGAGGGTTTTTCCGTTTTTTTCTAAATTCTCTAAAGACACATAAGTCTCTGTATTGATATATGATTCCTCATTAATATTGGTTATTTCATCGATGCTACTGTTTAAGTTATCAGATATCTCTCCTAAAAGATCTATGAATACTTGTTTATAGCCATTGAAGTGGTTATCATCGATATTTTCCACTTCTATATCATCAACAAGACAATTTTGTCCTCGCTGATCTAGAACATTTGTGATCAACATTATGTCTGGTGAAAATTTAATCAAAGGAATGTATAGAATTAAAGTATGAATACAAGATTAAATTGGGTATGCAATATTGCTAATAGAATCATTACATAGTAAAATATATGCTTATGTGCCCTTATGGCGGAATTGGTAGACGCGATAGACTCAAAATCTATTGTTTGCAAGAACGTACTGGTTCGAGTCCGGTTAAGGGTATATTCACTGGGTATGTATGTATCTTGGTGAGCCAGATGGGTAGTATATGCATACTTTATCTCTATTTTTATACTTTTTTGATTGTTTTTTTTTACCTGAAGGTGGGAGTGTGCAAATATTTTGTACTGATTAAGAACAGATAGTTTTTATTTGCATATAGGAAAAGTGATCATGGATTAATCCTTATAAGGATTGAACGAGATACGGAGATAAAATAGATAACAAAGTAATTAGTTGGAATATATATTTTTAATATATGATTATGAATGTATTTTGACCATAAGACATTGAATCATAGAATAGGCAACATCCCTGAATTTTCAAAGCCAGTAATATGCTAATAAAAGTAATAAGGTACATTCTAGAAGTTTTATCAAAGCGAGTAGCAATTCTGCGCAATCTTTTTATCTCTTGAAAGAAACGTTCTACTATATTACGTGATTTGTAAAGATTAGTATTATGGATAATCCTCCGCAAACGGTTAATTTTCCAGGGATTACCGCTTCAATATTGTTACTTTTTAACTTATCTCTTAGTAAATTAGTATCATAAGCTCTATCTGCCAGAAAATATTTACATTCTTCATTTGCAAATAAATAATTTACTACTTGATATCCATCTTTTTCTTAATTTCATCAGTATTTTATCTAAATGTTCTTTCTTAGACCAATTGTTATATCTATTATATACCGTCACCATATTCCTTAGGTAAATCTCTCCGTGGCTCTCCAGTTCGCAAACTCTACTCCCTCCAGGAATACATTATTCCCTTTTCTTCCTACTGGAAGCGATAATTTTAGTTTGTCCTAACACTTATCATCTATTACCATTTGTCCCATGTTTTTTCTGGTTTATCTTGATACTAATCATAACACCTTCTTTCAGATTCGCTAATTAGTGACACTGCCTAGGATAATTAGCGATTTATTTTTCGAATGATTTGAACAAAATTTGGGATTTTTATCTGCTATTGATTGATGGAATTAGCTAGAGTATTTTCTGTTGATTTACCTTGTTATTATATATACTGCCTGTTATAAGACCTGTATCATATTTGTTTGCAATTTTCTATTTTTGAATCATATATAGAATATATATTTATGTATGTTTATTGTAAATCAAGTTATCCAATGGAAAGCTATATTGGCCCTCCTGTGAAATCACCTTAAAGCATGAGGAGGGACAATATTATTGATTAATCAGAAGCCATGATCTAGATTAATAATACCAGAGATGATATTGAATTTGAGATTATATCTTTTCCTCTTATTACGATATCTACGTGAAAGAATATTGAAAGTATTTAGATTACAAATGGTATGTTTATCCTTAATACGTATTTTTAATAGAAGGGTATGAAGCTCTTTCTCGTGAAAAGTTATTTTCCTACACTTGATATTCTCATAAGTATATACAGATTTTACGATAATTCGCTATACCTTGATATTGAAAATCTACCAATACTTTAGATTCTGGGGGAAGAAATGTCTGTTGCGTAAATAACTTAAAGTCATGTACTGAGAGGATAGGATTTAGTTACCTCAATATGTCCCCTATCATTAATTTTCACTTCTGTTTTGATCCTATGAGACTTCCGCTTTCCAGAATAGTATGTTTTTTGTCTTTTCTTATGACGTTGAATTGTTTGTCCAGTAGCAAATTAGTACTTCTATTACCTATTTAGACATTTTCTTGCTGGCTACAATGTGTTCTAATTTCCTGATGAATTTACAGACTTGTGAATCGTGAATACCGAAAAGATATCCCATGAACTCTTGCGTAACATAACTACGGTAGTATAGCAGTAATGCTAACAATATATCTGCTAAACTTAACTTATACGGGCTTCTTGCTCTTTTCGCACCTTGCTTTTCGAAACAAGATGTACTTTTTTGAGTATTCTACTAAATCTTCCTACCTTAATACAAAATAGTCTAAAAAAAATACCCGTGGTTTCTTGCAAATCTTCTGAT
Organism: Candidatus Xenolissoclinum pacificiensis L6; assembly: GCA_000512675.1. Taxonomy (GTDB): domain Bacteria; phylum Pseudomonadota; class Alphaproteobacteria; order Rickettsiales; family Anaplasmataceae; genus Xenolissoclinum; species Xenolissoclinum pacificum. The sequence continues at coordinate 195,156 of AXCJ01000001.1, read as the reverse complement.
AACTTAGATTCATAATTCTATTTATATGTTGATCTTATTCAATCATATACTCTTTTTCCTATAATTTCACACAGAAGGTATATTGTATGATATATCCTGATCTTAAGCATACTATGGTAGGAAATATAGTGAGATTAACGTATTATTAGCATAATACTATGATATAACACTATAACATTGGAATAATACTCTCTTTTGAATAAGTGTTGATCATATAATTGGTTTATGGGGAGATATTCTTGTGTTTCATTATCTTTATTAATTAATATTGCGTTGCATATATGAAAAATACTTTCACTATCAAGACTTTTCCTAATGATCAAAGTAGGGAAATATCAGATTTTGCTGATGTTAAAGATTTATCTCATACTGCGTTATGTTTTTCAGGAGGGGGTAATAGATCTATGGTAAATACTATGGGACAAATTCGAGCACTTAAAAGTATTATGATAAATAATAACTTTAATGCGTTTTCTAATAGTCGGTTAGTTTCTGCAGTTTCAGGGGGAGCTTGGATAACATGGACATTTAGTTTTATTGGAGAAGATATTACAGATGAAGAATTTCTTAATGGACTAGTAGAGGATCCGGCAAAGTTAACTTTATCATCACAAGAAGAATCTGATAAATCTGAAGATTTAGGTTATCTACCAGATAAATGTATAGCTGAGTCCATAACGCATGATAATCTCACTTTGCCTAGAATAATAATAAGTCTTATATTTTTGCATGTGTTTAAAGGTATTGAGGTGCATGATTTATGGAAAACTTTTGTATCTATGACTTTTTTGCAAAAGTACGGATTGTTTGAGCCAAATCAGGATAATCTGAGCACTCGTTTTTTTGCGTATAATCAATATGAGCTAAACAAAATTCTGAAAGAGAATTCAAATCTTTTACAGTCTAAGTGTGATCTCTTTGTCATTCCAAGTAAAACTAACACTCGAAGACCTTTTATATCTTGTGGATCAGCATTAGTAATGAGGTCTGAGAATAGGCAACATGAGTATGAGATGATTCCACTACAATTCACTCCAGTCTTTTGCGGGGTAATAAATAAGTGTAGAGGGTTTGGCGGTGCTGTAACATCATTTGGTTTTAATTCGGTCTTTAAGGAATCGTTAGATCAAGGGTTTGTAGATGTTGTACAAGAGAGTAATTGGTCTTCTGGTGATGTTTTAGCAGCTACTAGTGTGGCATTTTCTAACTTTGTACATAGTTCCTTGCCTAAGGAACTGTCATTATCAGATATTGCTTGTAAGGAGGATATGGAAATTGTAGCGAACTCAATAGAGGCACTTGGTCTTCTTAAAGAGAAAATGAGTGACTCTGATGATAGTGAAGGATTATTATCGATGATATCTGATATAAGATCAGGAGTAGATTTATTGAAAATAGTTTCAAAATTACGTGCTTTGTTAACATCAAAGGTAGAGAATGATTCTGTTTTGTCGAAGAAAATGCAAGGATTAGATGCAAAAGATTTGCTTTTTGTATGGTTGTCTCAACTTATTCCAAGATCTGATTATTGGTGTTTTGATGCTAAGACAGGTGATGATACACAGAGTTACTTTTTAGATGATGGAGGGAACTTAGAGAACACCGCTATTGCACAAGCTATATCCTATCTAGATATTAATTCTGTTATTTCTTTTTCAAATTCTGCTCAACCACTGATGAATTCTGATCATGGTATATTATGCGCACATGGGAAAGAAATTCCTGATACACGTGTGATGATTATTGATTATATTCCTAAATTATTCGGTTATAAAGGTTATCAGGATGGTCTGGGTTATCAACTATTTGAAGAAAATTCACATCATAAGGACAGTTACTTGAAAATATTTGAGAGTAGTAAATTTGAGGAATTATTAAAAGGGTTATATGCAAGCAAAAATTCAGGAAGATATCCTTTTTATAGACAATCTTTAACAACGGTAGAGAATAAACTATTTGGTATTGTAGCTGGAAGAAAGATAGAGGTATTGTGGTTTTATCTTGATAACTCTCAAAATTGGTATAATAAACTTAATGAAGAAGTACAAAAGAAAATAGATAATGATGAAACATTTCCAAATTACTCAACATTTAAAATGCAGTATTCAGCTGAAGAGGTTAATTTATCTGCTCATTTGTCTTCTTGGGGTGTATTACAGGCTAAAGATGAGATACTTGATATCATGGATAATAGATCTAAATAGGAGGAAAGATAAGGAAAAGTTTTTATTTACTCAAGTCTTATACTGACGTGAATATGATGGGATTCTTCTATTAGAAGTGCAATAAATATTAATAATGATTACTTATCTATTTAATACCGTAATTTTTTATTTTGACAAATATTTTTGTTGCAAAGTTTTGTAAGAAGTTAGGGGTATGGCTACACTTTGCAACAAGTGTTTTTATTTCATTCAGTAGTTTTTGTGAATGGATAAAAGCTTTTTCCATATCTTGAATGTCTTGGTCTATAATGTCATCCAGTATTTGGAAGATAATTCCAATGCGTGCTCCTATTTGGTACAGGTAATCTATATCTTGAGTATTGTTTGCTAATACTGCTCCAGATATACATGAGATAATGAACAATGAACCTGTCTTTAATTCATATAATTTATGTTCTATGGTGGATTTATTGTTATGTTCTAGATCGAGCATTTGCCCTGAGATGAGGTTTTCTACTTGACATAATGTATATTTCTGAAGTTCTGGAGATATAGTTCCTATTGTTTTAAGAGAAGTGATTAATAGTTGAACACCTGTTAATAATGCTGTTGCATTGTTAAAATATTTATGACAACTTACTTTCCCTCTTCTGAATAGAGAATTATCCATACAAGGGAGATCATCATGTACTAATGAGAAAGTATGCAGGATCTCAATTGCAGATGCGATTGAAAGGGCATTTTTATGATTAACAGCATGTAACAAACACATTCTATACGCTATAAAACCTCTGTATAGTTTGCCACCTGGAACTGCTGAATATAAGCTAGGTTTAGCTATAGGGGTATTTTTGGGTAACATTTCTTTGATTCTGTTTATAAGAAGTGCAGGATCAAGTATTGTTTTATTATCTATCTCCATTTATATCTTTGAATATTTTAGTAACTGAGTAATATTTTATCAGGTTGAAAATTGCAAAACCTAAGATTGCAACAAATGATAATATATAAATTATGAAAATCATATTATATATAGTAATTTATGATTTTATTATCACATAAGTAATGATTTGGGACAATGGATCCTAGCATCAAAGTTTTTATTAAGGAAAAGGTATTATTATGTAATAGAGATTTAGCAGGGTATTTTGATATTTGTTGTTAATGTGGTAATTTTGACAATTCTCTTTCTAGGTTCAGAGAATTTTTTCAAGATGAAGGAACTTACGAAAAAAGGCTCATAGGGAAAAATGATCAAATATGACAACGTAGAGGAACTGATCGTATTTAATAGGATTTTCATGAAATATATTGTAAAAATAGGCAGGATAAAGGGTAAGCAGGAAACCCCTTATGGCTGGATATGGTAAAGTTAGTACGTTAAAAAAGATAAATATACTATATAACTATAGATCAGCATAATATGTCTAGATCAATAATTATGAAAATTAAAAGATAGTATAATAAAGATTTATTTTACATGTCATTGGGAGTTTAGTTGATCTGGACAAAAGATTTGCATAGATAAAGACATTAAAGATGATAAACCGAGGGTATGGATAAAATTGTATGACATAAAAGCAGTACAATATAATTATTCCTTTTAATTTTTTGACTGCTTTTTAGTTTCTTACATCAATTTAATTCTAATTATTTTCTTTATTGAATTAAATTTGAATATAAAAAATAAATTTTATTTTGTATAATCTGTTTTTATGCATAAGTTTATGAAGATGAAATACAGAAAAGAAAGGGATGCTATTGGAATTGTGGATGTAGCTGATGAGGTGTATTGGGGAGCTCAAACTGAAAGGTCGAAACAGAATTTTAAAATAGGAGATCGGAGTGTAGGGATAGATTATATGCCATTAGAACTTGTGAAAGCAATCGCTATTATTAAGAGGTCTGTAGCTATAGTAAATTGTCGCAGAGGTAAGCTAGCGGATGACTTGAAGAATGTTATTGTTCAAGTTGCTGATGAAATCATTGATGGAAAACTGGATGATAATTTTCCTCTTATTGTATGGCAAACCGGATCTGGTACTCAGACTAATATGAACGTTAATGAGGTAATTTCTAATAGAGCTATTGAAATTTTAGGAGGAGTTAAAGGGTCTAAGGATCCTGTGCATCCTAATGATCATGTCAATATGGGTCAATCTTCTAATGATACGTTTCCAACAGCAATTCATATATCAGTAGCAAGGAAAATACACGCCCAACTTATACCTAGTATTAAAAATTTTATTGATATATTAAACCAGAAAATACAGAATTTTGAGAATATTGTTAAAATAGGTAGGACCCATTTTCAAGATGCGACTCCTATAACAGTAGGACAAGAGTTCTCTGCATACGTATCTGTATTGGAGAAACACTTGTTAAGATTGCATGAAGCATTACCTAGGATATATGAACTTGCTCAAGGAGGGACTGCGGTTGGAACAGGGTTAAATTCTTATAAAGGGTTTGATGAAGATTTTGTGAACGAAGTCAGGAAGTATACATTTTTAGATTTTTCTGTTGCGACTAATAAATTTGAAGCACTATCATCTAAAAACACGATGTTAGAGGTTAGTAGTATTATGAATCATTTGGCAACTTTTTTAATGAAATTCTCTAATGACATAAGGTTATTGTCTTCAGGACCAAGATGTGGAATTGGGGAATTAATTTTACCTGCTAATGAACCAGGATCTTCTATTATGCCAGGAAAAGTAAATCCTACACAATGTGAGGCACTTAATATGGTATGTGCGCAGGTAATAGGAAACCATGTTACGGTTAGCATAAGCGAGTCTAACGGAACTCTACAATTAAATACATTTGCTCCAGTAATAGCCTACAATGTACTAAAGTCAATCTCCTTAGTTTCTACCGCTATGGATAGTTTTCATAAGAAATGTTTGCAGGACTTGGAGGTGAACCATGAGAGAGTGGACTTATTACTTAAGGATTCTTTAATGTTGGTTACCGCTTTAGTTCCTAAATATGGATATGACAAAGCTTCAGAAATTGCAAAGAATGCCTACAATAAGAATATTACTCTGAAAGATTCTGCAAAAGAACTATTTAACATATCTACCCAAGAATTTGACGAAATAGTCATAACAAGCGAGATGATTAATCCAGAAGAATAACGAGAGGTGGATTATACTCCACCTTCAAAAAAAATCTTATGATAGGGAGAATACAAATACTGTGGTATTAGAGGTTGCTAGTAATTTCTTCTAGACAAAGCACGACTTCTCTGTTGCATGAGATATATCTTTCTTTTTGTTTCCTTTCTTTTCCTTCTTTTTATGGCAGAAGGTTTTTCGAAAATTCTTTTTTTATTTGCAGGAATCTCTTCTTTTTGAAGGGATCTTTTCAATTGCCTTAATGCTTGCTCAGTATCACCGTGGTGAACCATATGAGTTATAGACACTTATCGAACCTCTTGGTAAATATAAAATAGAATTATCTCATTATTTATTATGAAAATCAATGATAATTAGGTTGTACTTGTGGTTGTTTTGGAGTTCATTGTTCCGAAAAATTCCAAATTATTTTTTGTTTTCGATATTTTGTCATACAAGAAATCCATAGCGTCTGCTGATCCCATAGGGGATAATATACGACGTAATACCCATATCCTATGCATTAGTTCAGGAGAGATCAATACTTCTTCTTTTCTTGTTCCGGATCTTGTTATATCTATTGCAGGAAATATCCTTTTGTCGGCAATTTTCCTATCTAAGACAATTTCTGAGTTGCCTGTACCTTTAAACTCTTCGAATATTACTTCATCCATTCGAGATCCTGTATCTATCAAAGCAGTTGCGATGATAGTTAATGATCCACTAAACTCTAAATTTCTAGCAGATCCAAAGAATCTTTTGGGTTTTTGTAATGCATTTGAGTCAACACCGCCAGTAAGTATTTTTCCAGAAGAAGGTATAACAGTATTATAAGCTCTCGCTAATCTGGTTATGGAGTCAAGAAGAATCACTACATCTTTTCCTTGTTCTACCATTCTTCTGGCTTTTTCTATAACTATTTCAGAAAGTTGTACATGTCTGAATGCTGGTTCATCAAAAGTAGAACTAACTACTTCTCCCTTCACAGACCTTTGCATGTCAGTTACCTCTTCTGGTCTCTCATCTATGAGTAAAACAATTACGTGAATATCAGGGTGATTCGTATTAATTGAATGAGCGATACTCTGCAATAGAACTGTTTTTCCTGTTTTCGGTGGTGCTACTATTAGTGCTCTTTGCCCCTTTCCTAAGGGTGCAATAATATCTATTATCCTATGACTTATATCTGGTTTAGATGCAAATAACAAAGGATTTTCTGTTTCTAGGTTTATTTGTTCATTCGGATATATAGGTACACAACTATCAAAATTTCTACATCTCTTTTTAGTGGTGACATTTGCAGTACAGTCTTTACTGTTGTGTGATATAATTTTTGTTATTGCACAGTACTTTTCATCTTTTTTTGGTACTCTGAGCTCTGCTCTAATTTCATCACCGGTTCTCAATCCCATTTTTCTTATTTGACCAGGCGATATGTATATATTATCGGGGGAGGGAAAATAATTCGATGAGGAAAATCTCATAAATCCGTATCCTTCTGGAAGAATTTCTAGAACTCCAGAGGAGGAAAGAGTATGGGTAGGAGCAAGATGTTTAGTAATTTGGAAAATTATCTCTTGTTTAGAGAGGCTCTCAACATTCGCAATATTGAGTTCTTGAGCTAAAGAACCAACCTTTTCTATGGATTGACTGCGTATACTATCTAGATCAAATGGTTTTTTCGCTACAACATCCTCCTTATGCAGTTTCATGCCTTTATTAGGATTTTCCTTTTGGGCTGTGGTGCGTTCTTTTGGGAGATGACCGTTACTTTTCGATGTTTCGTTGCTCTCTATATACACTTTTTTCCTTGCTGTTTTATCATCTCGACTACTGCTACCTTCTGGTATCGTTGACTTAAGTAAATCTTTTGTTCCCTCATGCTTCTCTATTGGTTCTTTTGAGTTGTCAGGATTGGTTTTTGGTGATGAGAGCGATAGTTTTACAGTACGCTTTTGATCGATTAGTTGATCGGATTGCTCGTGATTTGATCCGTCTGAATTCACATTAATAGTGATTTTTTCTACAGTTTCTTGCACAGTAAACTTATTATTGTTGGACATAAAAACAGAATTTAAAAAATATGGATAGAACCTGAGAAAAACAAGTAATGAAAAAACTCTTTGGACTCGTTATTGTCAACAAAACAGATTAGTAGATCCTTTTAGTTCTAATTGTATCAGATATCACAGGATAGTCAATAAGAATGTTTTTTTCTTGCTACTAATTTTAGAGCTTCTGTGAGGCTTAATGGTAATCTTGTATATTTCTCCGAAAAGAAACTATTTGGAAAAAAACATTGATTAGGAGGATTATATTCGTTTTTTATTCCTTGTATTGCGGCATCAATAATTTTGTTGATGACGTTGGAAAATACCACATCGCATCCTGATAATCTGTGCTCTAGAGCGATAACAGGAGTTTTCTTGATTCTGATCATGGCACTTCTACAAGAACTATTACTCCACGAAATATGTTTTGGCACATGCATGCCACCTCTAACTATTCTATAGTAAGAATTTACCGATGGAGCGAAATGCAATATGTCAGAAGAGACACTCCTGCATAAGCCTCCGATTGCATTCATAAGGAACTTTTTAGTGTTAAACATATTTACACTATCGTTATTTTTTAGGAAGAACGTCACTTGAAACGATGAAGGGGGTTGATCTACGAATGGCATTGCCCTAAGAATTCCACCATTTTTGAGAATAATCTCCTTTAGCTTCTGTAGTGTAGAGATTGTATTTTCAATGTCCGCATACCTTGTTATTATTTCAAACTGATTTTTTCCGTCTTCAGGAATCATTGCGAAAAAACTGTCAACTTTCAAACATTCCCTTGCAATGGTATTCGGGTTGTCACAATAAAACTCTACTTCTGCCTTTGTATAAGCATCCATTATGTATCACGAACTTGGAGAGCAAATCCACGAGGTACATTGTCTCACAGTATACTTTATTTTGTCTTAAAAAACACTGCTATACCATCAATTACTGGATAAACATTTCCATCTTCATCCGATAAAGAGGATTTTTCTTGAGAATATGACAGAGATAAACCAGATTCTGGACTTTTTAATAATTTTAGTATTGATGTATTAAAAAACATTGTAAGAACACTTTATATTATTGCAAATCGATACTATAATCCTTCTATAGCCTTGAGGAGAGTTTATCACGTCGAATGAATGAGTCAAGAAATGTTTTTGTAGCGCTGTTTGTTTCAATTTTTATAATAACTGCATGGAATTTTTTCTTTTTTGATAAGAAAGATGTTTCGTATAAAGAAAGCACAGGGCATGGGTCAGTTGCTGATATTTCTGAGGTAGTATATGAGGTAGCACAGGATCGCAATACTATTATTAACGATTATAAAGATAGGGTGATCTTTGAGAATAGCAATATAATGGGTTCTATTAATTTGCGTGGTTTGAGGATTGATGATCTGATGTTAAAGAATTATTATCAGACAGTGGAAAAGGAAAGTAATGTATTCTTGCTTAACCCATTGAACTCTGAGAAATACTATTTTGCGGAGTTTGGCTGGTTGGCCAAGGGAGGTATCAAAGTGCCTAATAAGGATACAGTTTGGAAGGCCAGTCTTGATTCAATAGGTGCTAACGATACTGTAATGATAAGCTGGGATAATGGTGAGGGGCTGACTTTTCATTTAGATATATCTATTGATGATAAGTATATGTTTTCTGTTTCTCAATATGTTGAGAATCATACCGATACAGATATCTCTTTGGCAAATTATGGTAGGATTGATCGTAAGATTGATAAAATTACTTCTAATTTTATTTTCCATGAGGGGGTAACAGGGTTCTTTGCAAATAAATTGTCCGAAATATCTTATAAAAAAATATTTAAGAAGAATCATGTGTTTCGACTTAACGATAGCGGGGAAAGAAAATGGTTCTCCTTGGAAGATAAATATTGGTTTACATCTATGGTTCTTTCTGGTAATGTCGACAGGGTTAACCTTAAAACTATTGATAGAGATCAGATTCAAGGAAACTTTATTAGTAATATGTTGACTGTATCTGCTAACCGTCTTGGTTCCTATCAGAAAACTCTGTTTTTTGCAGGTGTTAAGGAGCTTTATATATTAGATGACTATAAAAATAGTGAAAATATTCCAATGTTTGATAAGAACCTAGATTTTGGTTTTTTCTACTTTATTACAAAACCAATGTTCTTGTTACTTAACATGTTAAATGGATTGATTGGTAATTTTGGTGTTTCAATAATTGTTTTTGTTTTTCTTGTTAAGCTATTGTTATTTCCTATTACTAAGAAATCCTCTGTTTCTATGATTAAGATTCAGAAGTTGCAACCTACACTGAAGAATCTGCGTCAGAAATATGCGAATAATCGCGTTAAGCTGAATCAAGAGATCTTAGCTGTTTTTCGAGAGAACAACGTAAATCCTGCGTCTGGTATTCTTCCTATTATTTTACAGATTCCTATTTTCTTTTCATTATACAAAGTGCTCATGATTACTATACAAATGAGACAAACTCCTTTTTTCTTATGGATTAAAGATCTTTCTGAGCCAGATCCTACAACTGTTTTGAATTTGTTTGGACTGATAGATTGGGAGCCTTCTATATCCTTTGGTATAGGATTGTTTCCTATTTTATTGGGTCTTACGATGATAATACAACAGAGAGTATCACAAGGTTCTTTGTCTTCTAGTCTTGATAATAACAGTCTTTATATAATGAAGTTTATGCCTATTATATTTGTTTTTGTATCTGCTCATTTTCCATCAGGGCTGATCTTGTATTGGATATGTAGTAATATTATAAGTGTGTGTCAACAAGTTTATATAAAAAGAACGGTTAAATAAATATTATGGATAGGAATACTAGGATTCTAGCTATCCAGGTAATTTATAATGTGCTGTACAATCGGAAGTTTGATATCGAGATAGATTATCATGATATTTTTCAGAGCATTATTGAGAATGGACAGGGTGTATTTCTGGATGAAGATGATGGAAAGTTTGGTGATGTTGATCTTGAGCGGTTGCATGTTCTGTTGTCTAATTTTATGGGAAATATCGATTATATTAAGAGAATTATTTCTTCTAATTTGGTTGGTTGGGATGTTGAAAGATTAGATATATTAAAATTGTCAATTATATATGTATCTGCATTGGAGAGAGTCCTTAAAGATCACAAGGTGAATAAGTTGATATCCGAATATATTAAGATATCTAAATACTTTTTTCCTGTGGAGAAAGATACAGCATTTTTTAATGCTATTCTTGATAAGGTTTTAAATACTTTATAAGTTAATGGTGTTATTTGAACTTTGGTCTTGTATTTATAAAATATTTATCTAATATGGTATATTGACTATTTGTATAATATGTTGCAGTATTTTGCTAAAACATATTTATCATGAAAGTTTACAAACGCGATTCGCAATTAATAGTTATAGCAGATATTAACAAGGATTTGAGAGATATTGCATCAGATAACCCTAATTTATTATCTGATATGTGTGGAGAAATTTCAGAAGATGACCCGAATTTATTGTCTGATATGTGTGGAGAAATCTCAGAAGATGACAATTATTCTAGAGAGGTGGGAAGGGTTGTTCCTTCTTATGTAAAGGATCTTGCAGTAAATTTTGGTCGTACATTTGATATTACGAAGGTAGATTGTGGTGATGTTGTTGGTAGTTTATCGCAAAATGCAGTATATGATATTAGTTTTACTGAAGTTTCTTCAGGAGAATATAGGTTGCCAGGATATTTGCAATACTTTGATTTACCAATGGAATATTCGTATAGTACTCGAATAGCTACGAGTCATTATGAGTTATGTCGTAAGGTAAGAAATGATCTACGACTTAATTATGATATAGATGTAAGATCGAGGTTGGATGATTTAATTGAAAAAGATTTTGAAGTATTATCATTTTCTGAGTTGATTGTAAGGTCTGCAGTTTTTAGAATTACTGACAATAATATTACACGTGTAGTACCTTTGCAACATGACTTTGTGCAAGATGTTATGCAGTTAGATATTAATAATATAGATACATTTAAAAACTTTGTATTGAAGTATGGGACACATTATGTCACAAGATTTTCTATAGGGGGTTCTATATCTCAAATGTTACGTATCTCTCCAGAAGAAGTTGCGAGTATGGTATATCAAGATGCTAGCTTTGCAAGAACGGTTCAGGAGTTTTTTTTATTATCGGAACCGATGTTCGGGGATGTAGATTGTCTTTCTAATTGTGCAAAGCAAACCCATGGGGTTTTGCTTGTTACAGGAGGTAGAGATTTGCCTGAGAGATCCTCAGATGGATTGCTTAAGATTGTTAAATGGATGTCATCAATTGAGAACAAATATATGCATCCTATTATGGTTGAGGTGCAATGGTTATATATATTGTTAAACTCTGATTATTTTCCAGATGATCCAGATATATTAGTAAAAGGAAGGATGTTGGAAAACATCATGCATGAATACGTAAATTTAGATGTAGATAAGTACGCTTTGCAAACGCTCGATACTTGTCTCTTACAAGGTATGACTTCTACGCATGGTTCATTGTTTTTGAATATATGCGATGATACTTGGAAGGGAGAATTAGATAACACCAATCTTGTAATTAGTAATAACCCTATTTACAGTTCTAATGAAAAGGATAGGTTATTGGATGTTTCTTTTGCTCAAGACCAAGCGGAGACTGTTGCAGGGAAACTGATAAATTATAACAATAATATTCGTTTTTTAGCGGTGAGTCCTTTTCCACAGTACCCTCAAAATCAGCATTTTTTTTCTGGTATGCTGATTGCTGTTAATAAAGACGATAGTCGTTATACTGCGAATTTGGTAGATATGAAAAAGTATCTGTTTGTTATGAATGTTGATATATACGGTGTACCAGATTTTACGATTAATGCAGAAAGATTTTTGTGGTCTTGGAAAATAGAGCCTGGAATTGATTCTACAATTTGGGAGAGTGCTCATCCTAATACACTTCAGTATGGACAATGTGTGCGGTTTTATATTTTTAGTGGTAGGAGAAAATTCTGGTTAGGGTCTGATGAGGAAGTATATAAAGCCGATATTGGTAATGTCAAACAAAAATCAGATGCTCTTGTAGAATCTACTTTTATGCATGACTTTTCTAAAGAGGGCTTTCTTAAGATTCAAAGATCCAGAGAAGAGGCAATTGTGGTTCGACTGTATATTACAGAGGATCGGAAGAATACTGCACAGTCAAATTGAATTCTCAAGTTGATAAATTTTTATAAGATCTAAAGGTTTATTGATAACAATTCTTTAGGGTTTTATGGATTTATATCGATATGTATTAACAGAATTGAAGCGACTTTTAAT
>AXCJ01000001.1:0-177500 GCA_000512675.1 Candidatus Xenolissoclinum pacificiensis L6 | reverse complement strand
TAGTGACGTTGAGAGGAATTTAATTCGTATTTTATTAAAGTGGCCTATTGTATTACGTAGTGTGGAAAAAACTTACGAACCTAGTAAGATAGTATTTTATTTGTATGATGTTGCTGAACAATATAATGTATTTTGGTCTATGGGGAAGAGTATGTCAAATATGCGTGTAATTGTGTCGGATGATTTGCAGTTAACAAAAGCTCGTTTAGTGTTGTCATGTGCGGTAAAGAATGTTATATCTGTTGGCTTAGAATTGTTGAATATAACAGTTCAGAAGGAAATGTGAATACTTATTTTCTAGACTGGGCAGGATTACAATTTGGCATATGATATTCTCTAGAATAGAGGGGATGAAATAGTCTCAGTACTGGAAAATATAAGAAGAATTATAGATATAATCAAAGGGATGATGACTGTATTGTTATTTAGATGAGTAAATAGTGTATGTGACTGTTGTATACATAGTTTATTTTGAGAGCGAAAGAAAATATTTTAATTATATGTAATGATGGTAAGTAATATTTTGAAAACGGGTTTGAGACATATGTTAATTCTTTCTCATATTGTTTAAGCGGGTAGTATATTTGCAATTATGAACGATAGTACGAGAGATATACAAATGAATAAGATTGTAAAGAAAAATAGTGATGGAGAAAGAGCTTCAAGGAAGAAACCATGTGAGTTTGAAAAAGATTGTTCTATTTAATTAGGTTTTTGATAAGAGAGCATAATTTGGATATAGAATCTTGATAAAGAGATTGAGTATGTATACAATACGGAAAGTCTTAGAATGCGGAATTGATTTACTTAAAGATAAACCTACCCCATTACAGGATGCATTACTGTTGTTATCTGATCTAATTAAGTTAGATCAACTTGAGATTATGAGCTATAAGGATAATAATATAGAACCATCTGTTGTATATCAGTATATGAAGATGATACATAGAAGAAAGAATGGTGTGTCAATAGCACATATTATTGGAAGGAAAGAGTTTTGGGGGAGAGATTTTTCTATTCAAGGAAACACATTGGTTCCTAGAGATGATTCTGAAACTATTATAGAGTTATTTTTGGAACTATCTAATAAGACAAGGAGGTATAAATTAGCTGATTTTGGTACAGGTTCTGGTTGTTTGCTTGTTACAGCATTATTGGAAAGAAGAAATAGTTATGGATGTGGCTATGAAATTGATATGAATGCTTACAATAATACACTTGTTAATGTAAATCGATATAATTTATCCAAGAGGTGTAATATGTATTATAAATCATGGGTATACAACGATATGAAGTTTGATTTCTTATTATCAAATCCACCGTATATTTGTAGGGATGATATAAAGAATTTACAAATGGAAGTAAGAAATGAATCAAGATTGGCCCTTGATGGAGGGATTAATGGATGTATTATGTATCGTAGATTGTTTTCAGGTATACGACAACATCTTTTGTCAGGTGGAACGTGTATAGTTGAGATAGGCGATAAAATGTATTACGATGTGATTAGAATTGCAACTGAATATGGACTCAGTTTATACAGATATAAAAAGGATCTAACAGGTGTTATACGTTGCTTAGCTTTTAGAATATCATGATGAATATAGCTATATATCTTGAATATGTGATAATAGGAATTTATTAATCCTTTTAAAGGATTGTACTGTTAACAAAGGTGTATCTTTAGCAGTATAATCATATGAATATTTAAAAGTAAAATAATTGTTGGGTTACATAATTAAGTGTAAGTAAAACGAGTAATTTTTTTGATCGTTGGAGATAAATATCAACCAAATAGTACCTTTGTGAACAGTGATTGATATTTTTTGGAGCCTAATACTATAAGATATCTAACTCACTGTAGAAATATTATAGTTGAATATTGTTTTAAATCTTCAGAAGAAAGTTGTTTTGTATGATTAAATTAAAAGTTGAGAAATAATCATATAATTAAAACACATATTACTCATATTGACTGGATTTAGTCGATGTTAATTTTGCTAATCAGAGATAAGGGATGGTAATAGATGCAAAATGTTGGGACAAACTAAAATCATTGCTTCCAGTAGGAAGAAAATGTAATAATGTATTCCTGTAGGGAGTAGAGTTTGCGAACTGGAGAGCCACGGAGGTATTTACCTAAGGAATATGGTGACGGTAATAATAGATATAACAATTGGTCTAAGAAAGGACATTGAGATAAAATCCTGATAGAATTAAGAAAAAGATGGAGATCAAGAATTACACATAGTTGGCGTCTATAGTGAAAGGTCATCAAGATGCAATGGGTAATACCTTGTCAAAAGAATCTGAATATATTGGTAGATCAGCAGGTGGTTTAACTTCAGGGATTCATGTTAAAGTCAATTCTTACGGGCAACAGATAGGTTTAAGTTCTGGTCAGACTTATGATAGTCAATTAGTAAATCATTTATTTGCAAATGAAGAATGTAAATATTTTCTGGCAGATAGAATTTATGATACTAATTTACTGAGAGATAAGTTAAAAAGTAGCAATATTGAAGCAGTAATTCCTGGAAAATTAACCGTTTGCGGAAGATTATTCATAATACTAATCTTTATAAATCACGTAATATAGTAGAACGTTTCTTTCAAAAGATAAAAAGATTTTGCAAAATTGCTACTCGCTTTGATAATACATTCTAGAATGTACCTTATTACTTTTGTAATCATATTACTAGCTTTAAAAATTCAAGGATATTGCCTAGTAAATTTAATATTTATGCTTATTATAAGAAATAAATTAATATCAATAGAATAAATTTATATTAATAGGGTATAGACAATTAATATTTATTATGATAATAATTTATATGTGTAAAAATATTTTTTATTACTATGGAACAAGATAAGCAAGAGAGATATAACGTTGATATATCTTCAAATTCAACTCCAAGAAGCTGTGCAGACAGAAGGAGAGATGAACAACATCCAAAAAAGTTAAATAGTGTTTCGTGTAGTGCAGACAGAAGGAGAGATGAACAACATCCAAAAAAGTTAAATAGTGGTTCGTGTAGTGCAGACAGAAGGAAAGATGAACAACATCCAAAAAAGTTAAATAGTGTTTCGTATAGCCTGTCGAGTAGTGCTGTACAGAAAAAATAGATTAAATAGAATAGAGGTTATCAAGTGGCTTTGTAATTATCAATAAAATGTTGTACAGATTGTACTAGTTCATATTCTTTATCTAGTTTAGCTACTATTTTCTCTTGGATATATAGGAGTGGTAGGGGGATTTTGGTATTGCTTATAGTCTGTACAGATGACAAGTTATTTATCGTGTTGCTCTGTTTCCTGATATTGCATGATGTACTAATCTTCAAAATATAAAACAGAAAACCTATATGAGCTGTACATTCACTGACTTTTTAATGCGATAATTGGATAATGCTTGACAAATATGTTTATTGATTGTGGTACAATGGCTATCACTCCTAGGCACTGTTAACAAAGGTGATATTTAGTACAGGCGAGAGCAATGAACGATAAAAAAGATAAGTCTGATTTTTCAAATCGTAAAGCTAAACCTCTATTTTCCTTAAGTCCAGCCAAGAAATTTTCTATTTTAGACCGGAATTTGAATATATGTTTGTTATATATAATGGGTTTAGTAATATTTTTTCTATATCACGGGAATATTGCATAGTTCTTGTAGTTTTCTGCTATGTTTATCACTATCATACCCTTTATCTTCTACTACATTTTTTGTCAGTTCACTGACAAAACTAATATCTGACTTATTCTCACCAGTTAGAAAACCCTCCGTGATTTTAAAGTCTGGTGTTATAGCTAAATGTAGTTTTAATTGAGATATGCTTCTTCCTTTTGACCTCTTCCATGCCTATGGTATTTAAATGCATAGATCACTATATTTACTTTTAAATCCTCGGTATTTTGTAAAATAGATACTATCTTCTTCTATCTCCTTTCATTCCCGCTTTGGAATTTCATATTATATACTGTACCATCTTCCATAGCACTAGGGAGATCTCTCTACATGGTAGTTCCATTCTTATTACAAATATTGCACAGAATACTTTTGATAATGACTAATGATTGGTGGTCATCCTTTCGAGATGTAACTCTTTTAGATGATTGGCAATAATCATCTCATCAAATTTTTCAATCGGGTATAATCTTCTATCCATCATTTCTTGTATGTTATTTGTTACATGCATTCTGAACTAAGTTTAACGCTTTGTTAACGGTGCTTAAGAACTGCTAATTTGTTGGTAATATGAGTAGATATTATTTTCTGTATCTGAATAATGTTTGTAAGTATTTCTAGTGGATAGGTTTGACACATGTGGTAGATCTTGATACTGCGTATAGATAATAACAACATGGGAGGTTATATTCGATAATGCTAAACTTTAAATTAGATTTTGAGATATACGGATTTTTAATGGAGGTATATAGTTAAGATAAAAGAGGCTATAACACTTGTTTTGGTAACATAGACTAACTTATTTGCTATTTTTTTTGACTGTATTTACTTCTATATTTTTGATATATGAACATCTTTTGTTATATCATTACATGTTAAGTAAAATGATATTTATTTTTCATGATTTTTATCTAATGATAAATTTTTAGGTGGTTAGATTAACTCATATATTTATTGATTATAGAATATATTTGAGTGTTTTTCGTGTATTTACCATATGCTATAGTTTCCATAGTATAAGAAGATTCTAATGTTTCTCGTAGCCCACTATGCATTTTCTTATCTGATTTTGTTAGAATTACAATATTATTGAGATTCATGGATTTTATATAGTGTATTGCTTGTATATCTATTTCTTTTAATTCATGACGACAGTCTATAAGTAAAAAGACAAGTTTAATAGAACTAACATTAGTACGTAGGAATAAATCTACAATATTTTCCCAGATCTGACGTTCATCCTTTGACCTTTTTGCATAACCATACCCTGGAACGTCAACGAGCAAAAACTCTTGTTCTGTTTTAAAGAGATTAATCGCTCTGGTTTTTCCAGGTGTTTTGGAAGAGTACGCGAGCTTTCTTTTGAGCAATGCATTAATCAGGGAAGATTTTCCCACATTTGACTTGCCTATAAAAACTATCTGTGGCGTTGTGATAAGGGATACAGAATCAACACTGGCAACCACTTTATAGAGAAAGGAAGACATATAACAAATAACGTGCCAGCTATAGGACCCGAACCCATAACCTACTGATTACAAATCAGTTGCTCTCCCAGTTGAGCTAAGCTGGCTCACAAACGTAGTTAATGTTACGATATATACTATGAAATGTCAATATGGGTTTATTAAGGTTTTGTTAGGTGTTATGGAAAAAGAATATGTGCTATAGAACGACCTGTGAGTATATGTAATTTATCTATGATATGAAAGTACATCGACAAAACAAGAGAAAACTTTTTCCTGATGTTTTAGTTTACTAAATTATGACACCACAACTAGATAACAGATTTGCTGTTTCATATATTGGTAATCCTATTAATCCAGTATAAGATCCTGAGCAAAATATAAGAAATCTGGAGGCATATCCTTGGAAATTACATCCTGCTGATTTACCAAGTCCTTCTTTAGATGTTATATATCTAGCTAATTCTTCGTCTGTGACACGTTTGAGCTTTATAATTGTTTCAGTTGTTTTTAAACATACGCATCCTTGATACATGACGCATACTGATGTGTATACTTTGCTTCTACGCCCGGATAACATTTTAATAAATTTATGTATATCGTTATCATTGTGTGCTTTAGGTATAATTCTTCTTCCAACTGCTGTTATGGTATCTGCGGCAACAACGATGCTATCGCTATACCTAGAATAGATATTCTGTGCTTTCTCTTTTGCCATACGATTTACAAATTGTTTCGGCAATTCGTTCTTGTGAGGAACTTCATCAATTTCTGGGGGTATTATGCGATTTGGTATAATACCAATACTGCGAAGTAAATCAATTCTACGTTGCGAAGAGGAGGCAAGTATAAAGGACATTCTAGGAATCAGAAAGTTTGTGACGATATACCAATCTTGCTTTGCTATCGGTGATTCTACCTCTGTTTTGAACTTCAATGGTTACAATATCACCTACAACGACCCTAATACGACTTTTCTTGATTCTACCAGCAGTATAAGCAATTAGTTCTATGTCTTTACTTTCATACTCTGCTCCGATCAGTTTGACCTTACACATTGCTCCGGGCAACATCTCAATTATTTTGGCTTTAAGCTCTCTGACACTTTTTTTAGCATTTGTTTTACTTCTAGAGTCTTGGATCTTTAATTTCCCTAGTGAGTCCGACAGAGTTCCGGTAATTTTCTTTTTGATTTTATTTTTGGCACTTGCAGATCTGTTGTTGTTTGTTTTAAATTCACTTGTATGGTTTTCTTGTTTCACAATAATTACAACTCAAAGCCCAGCATAAAAGAAAATTATAACATATAATCACCCATTATTCAAAACTTATTCAAAAACACTTCGAAATACTATTGTTTTGTGTTCTGCAGATAATTTATTTGTTAACCCAAATATTGTGTATTTTTTCGCTTTAGAGATGCTTTTTATTTAATGGACAGAACCCGCATGCTATTATAATCTACTCAAGTCCTTTGCTTTATATTGAAAATAATATGATTTTTATGCTAAAATCAAGTTTGTTTTTTACGAATTGTTATAGGTGAGTATGAGTCTTAATTTAGATGATGTAAAAGAATTGATAAAAAAATATGATCTTTTAAAGACAAGATTTTATGAGGCTTGGCAGACAGGTAGGGCATCTTTGCATGATATACGTGAATATGTATGCGCTTATTATCATCATATTGAAGGTTTTCCGAGGGCGATTGCATTAATTTATGCAGGATGTGATAACTACAATATACGTAAAATATTGTTTGAAAACATCGCAGAAGAAGAAGGGTTTTCTGGTGAAGCTAGACATTCTGATTTGTGGATTGATTTTGCCACTTCTTTGTCTATATCAGAGGATTATATTCGGAATAATGCCAAATATTCTGTGCATGCTATGAATTTATTGAAGGCATTTACGGATTGTGCATATTTTTCTTATGAGCAGGGGTTGGGTGCGTTGTATGCATATGAATACAGTTTTGCGACGTTATCTCAGGCTAAACTTAAAATTATGACAGAATTCTATGGGTACAAACTAGATGATAAGGCTCTGAGCTTTTTTAAGGTCCACTCTGAGTTAGATATATGGCATACTAAACAGATAGAAGATGCAATTATGATGCTAAATGACAAAAAGAAAATTGAATTAGTATACAAAGGTGCTGAAATGTTATGTAAGGCGTTTTATAGCTTTTTGGATGAATATATGTATCAAGAGATACATATTGATAAGAAATATTTAAATGTTGAATATGCGTTATGAATTATTATCTCTTTAAAACTGTAAAGTCTTTTCATATTATCTCTGTGATATCATGGATGGCGGGTATGTTGTATCTGCCTAGAATATATTCTTATCATGTTAAATATGACTTTTCTGAGATAAGGAGTGTGTTTGCGATAATGGAAAGACGATTGTTATATATTATCTTGTTGCCTGCTACAGTTATTGCTGTTTGTTCTGGACTAGTGATGGGATATGCGACTGACGCTTTTTATGCAATCTGGTTTCATATTAAAATGTTATTTGTATTTCTTATGTTGGTAATGACTTGTTTTATGGTTCATTTTCAACGTAAGTTTGCAAATAATGTGAACTCTCATAGTGCTTTGTTTTATAAAATTATCAATGAGTTGATTACTCTATGTATGATGATTATAGTTTTTGTTGTTGTAATAAAACCTTTCCGATGAATATAGCTGTATGTACATTTTATTTATATGATGCTACAATTCTTTTTCAACGTTGCGTATAATTTCTCTGTAATTGATGTTTTTTGATCAGAATGATGATAATAGCCGTAAATATAATGATGTAGAGAATCCTGATCAATCTGGTGATCTCTGTATTGAAGAGGATTCTATGGGTGTTTCTGGGGGTGAATTGATGCTTCCAATAATCACCCTTAGGAATACAATTTTTTTTCCTGGGGATTGTGTGCCTTTGTTAGTTGGAAGGGCTAAATCTGTTGATGCTTTGCAATTTTCTTACAATTCTTCCAGAAATAAGAAGGTTTTTCTTGTTGCTCAACCAGATGAATCAGTTGAAGAACCTGATGAAGAGTCTATGTATAGAGTGGGAGTGGTGGCTTATATCTTGCAGGTGATTAAGTTGCCTGATAGTTCTATAAAGACTTTGCTTAAAATAGAAAGCAGAGCTTTTCCGGAAAAAGTATCTGTTGAAGATAACTCATTTTTTGTTGCAAAACTGAAATTATTACCAGATCCTACATATAGTGCGGAGGATGAGGAAAATATTTATGTTTTGCATACGATGATACTGAAAAGTTTTGAAGCTTTTGTTGTATTAGATGATAATAAGATTTCCCAAGATACACTTGTAAGTATAAATGACTTGAAGGATCCCCTGCGTGTTGCTTATGCCATTATCATGCATTTAAGTATAAAACAAGATGAAAAACAAAAGATCCTTTCTGAGGACTCAGTAATTAGTGTGATGGAAACGGTTTATATGCTTCTACAAAAAAGTATTAAGCTTTTAACGATAGAGAAAAGCATAAAAGATAGAATCCGTTCTCAGATGGAGACTACCCAGAAGACATACTACCTTAATGAGCAAATGAAAGCCATTATGAAAGAGCTGGGTGAGGGAGAGCATGTTGATGCTAATGATTTGAGTATCTTAGAAAAGAAAGTGAATGCTTTAAAGATTGATCAAGAATCTAAGGAAAAAGTACTATCTGAGCTCTCTAAACTAAAGATTATGAGTCCTATGTCAGCAGAAGCTTCTGTTTTAAGAGGGTATCTAGATTGGATACTAGATATACCTTTTGAGAAATACTCTAAGTCAGAAGTCAATATAGAGAAAGCTGAGGAGATATTAAATAAGAATCATTACGGATTGGAGAAAGTTAAAGAGCGTATCATAGAGTATCTAGCGGTTATGAAACGCACTAGTAAGACACAGGGTTCGATTATTTGTCTTGTTGGTCCTCCAGGTGTTGGTAAAACATCTCTTGTTAGTTCTGTTGCGTCTGCCTTGGATAGACCATTTGTCAGGATGGCACTAGGAGGGGTTAGGGATGAATCTGAGATTCGTGGTCATAGGAGAACTTATATCGGAGCCTTACCAGGTCGAATAGTACAGAACCTGAAGAAAGCTAAAAAGATGAATCCTGTGTTTTTGCTAGATGAAATCGATAAGATCCGTTCTGATTATAGAGGTGATCCAGCTTTTGCTTTGTTGGAAGTATTAGATCCTGATCACAATCATCATTTTGTTGATAATTATATAGAGATATCGATTGATCTATCTTCTGTTATGTTCATAGCAACAGCGAATGATGTATCAGAGATACCACGTCCCTTGTTTGATAGATTAGAGATAATTTATTTGCCAGGATATACTGAATATGAGAAGTTAAAAATTGCAAGGAATCATTTAATCAAATCTGTGGGGGAAGAGCATGGGATTGCTAAGGGAGAGTTATCTATTTCAGACTTTGCAGTTAAAAAGATAATTAATGAATATACCAAAGAGAGTGGTGTAAGAGGACTTAGACGTGAGATTGCGAATTTGGCACGTAAAGCATTGACGTCGATAATTCGAGGCAAGGCAGAGAAGTTGCATGTTGGGACTTCCAATTTGAGTAAATATGCTGGAGTGAGTAAGTTTTCCAGTGATGATATTGTGTCTGAAGATCTTGTCGGTGTTGTTGCTGGGTTGGCATATACTGCCTATGGAGGTAAAATTCTGTATGTTGAAGTAGTAAAGACTCCAGGTAAAGGGACATTGAAATATACTGGTACTTTAGGTGATGTGATGAAAGAATCTATACAGATGGTGCATAGTTATATCGGAGCCAATTGTATGCGTTTTGGATTTACAACTCAATATTTTAAGAAGCATGATGTGCATGTCCATGTGCCTGAAGGTGCAACTCCTAAGGACGGCCCATCAGCGGGAGTCACCGTTTTTACGGCTATTATTTCCTTGTTTACAGATATTCCTGTTAAACGTTCTGTTGCAATGACAGGGGAAGTAAGTCTTCGTGGTCAAGTTATGGAAATTGGGGGATTAAAAGAAAAGATGTTGGCCGCATCTAGAACAAACATAGATACTGTGCTTATTCCGAAATCAAATGAAAAAGATATCCAGGAGGTAGAGAAATATGTCCTTAAACATAGTAGAGATATAAAAATTATCACAGTAGGTACTGTGGAAGATGTTATGGAGATTGCACTAGTGAAAAAAGTAATTTCATTAGATGAAGATGTACTTCCAGATGATACGAAATCATGATGGTGTTTTGAGTATCATAATTGATTCGTGGGGTTGAATTAACTGCGATAATATAGTAATTTTGCAGAAAATTTGAGTTATCTCAGAGGGTTTCGTACTGTCTGTGGGGTGGATTGAAATGAAGATTAGGGTACGTATACTGGTAAATATAAGATAATCTTCTCTAAGAAAATTGATAAATCATCACCATCTTGATCAGAGGTTGTGATGTATATAGCTTGTATAAATAATGGTATATTTGTTTGGTATTTGCAGGGCTTTATGTGAAAGATGGGATTGATATGGAGTACAGGCTATACTTACTACGTTTATGCAGAATCAGACATGAAGTTATGTATAACCCTATAATTTTATTAAATATCCTAGGTTCTGTTTATATAAGGGGCAATGAAGGCCTATATCTTGGAAGTAAATCCTCCTATCTTTCTAAGCCTTCTTCTTCATTGCCATCCCCTGTTGCATAAGCATGTGCTCTATATAGTACTGTCTATCATTACTTCTTGCAAATCCCCGTCGCAACACTTTTGAACATTTTTATCCATATTCCTTTATTCTTCCACCTTATAAATCATCTATATACTGTCTCCCATCTACCATAAACTTCTGGCAACAATCTCCACTGAGATCCTCCTTTCAATATGAAATATACCCCTTCTATAATCTCAGGTTTTCTTATATGCTTTTCTTTTTTGCTGCTTGATAAATTACCATGCTCTGTCTTCTAGATGATGATAATTTGTCATAGGGAATATTATAATCTGTTATCACTTCATTTTATCTCCTACTACCTTCTTAGGGCTATTTATTTCCTTAGTCAACAGAACCTAGGGTTTTGTTTTTATATGCAATAATTGGCATTGACGATTAAAGAGAGACAAGGACAGATGAATTTGTCAGAAAGGAAACACAGACATGCTAAGGTGCGATATGGAAGGAAATTGCAAGCGTTGCGAAAGTAAAAAGTATAGTGGATCAGATAGATTGAAAGTAATCAAGTTATATAGAGAGAATTAAGGAATTAGGACAATAGAAAGACTTACAGGGATAATAATAAACTGATATCTATCTGGATTGAAAAAACAATATAAAAAAGACCAAAGAATGGAGGACAGGTTATACTATCCAACGTTCATCATATTACCAAATCTGAAATCTCTTGGGTAGAATCTACAAATTTTCTCATTTACCATTATTTTGCTCGTTTTAATAGAAAACAAAACGATATATCCACTCCATAAGAATGATTGTCGCGTTTCTCATAATCTTTTTATATCAAGATCATCTTGAGTTGCTTTTTATCTATAGTTGTTCGGCAATACCATAATTTCATTATCTCTTTTTATTTCTGCTTTATCACTTGAAACTTTCTTTTCCTTATGGAAACAGAACCTAATATTTTGCACTACATATAATCCTGCGTAGAACATGCTGTAGATGAACTTGCAGGATTCAATAGAGTGTCTGTTCTATTGGATATCTTTTTGGTCTGTTAATTCACAAACTTTATCTCCTATATTCTTTTTAGTTTTGCAGTCACCTAATAGTTTTATGATTTCTGATTTCGCGATAGGGATCTGTCTACGTTGATTGTTATATAAGAAATAACAACTTAAAATTGCTTTTTCTAAGTCAGATGCTGTCTTATTCTCATACTCTGTTATAGATTCTTTGCTTGCTTCTGCATTATAAGGAGTAGAAATTAATCTATTTATTTTTCTTGGTGAGTCTAGCGTAAATATTGAAGAAATATTCTGTGCATTAGCAACGCGTTTGCTTCTTAGGGAATGTCTTGGGATGTTTTTCCAGTCCATTATTGTAGCAAGTATACTTGTATGATCATAAGGGGCTCCAAAGGATCTAAATACAACTCCTTCTGGTATCCAAGGGGAAATAGCTATAGTAGGTACACGTATACCAAATCTATTGAAGGAAAAATTATATTGTCCTGGATTGCTTTTATCATCCGGAGGTGTTGCTCCCCAAGGAGGGCTTACATGATCGTAGATTCCCCCATGTTCGTCATAGGTTATGAGTAATAAAGTATCATCGTTTTTTGGATTAGAGAAGATGGTATTGTAAACTTTTGCAATGAACATCTCTGTAGAAAACATATTATATGGTGGATGTCCACTAGTGACCCGATTATCTGGATTCATGAGTAATTTGTTTGTTATAAGGAACATAGGCTCAAGAAAAGAATAACTTGGTAATTCTCCTTTTTCAGCGTCTTTTATAAAATCTTCAAAATTAAGGAATTGTTTTCTATACTCAAATTTTTGTAAGTTTCGAAAATTCATTCTGACGAGAGACGGTAAAATTCCAGAATCGGAATATACTTTCCAACTTACTTGATAATCATCTAGCACTTCAAAAATTGTTTTTTCGTCGAAAATATAATTATCACTATTATTTACATGTCCTTCGGAAGTTCCTGAGTGCAGAAATGCTCTGTTCGGAAGAGTTTGTGTTGGTACAGAGGAGAACCACCTATCTGATACAGCAAAATTTCTGGCCAATTGAGTAGTAACAGGTAATTGTTCTGGTGTATACATTTGCATGACTTCATAAGGATCCTTTACATCTTCTTGTGAAGCGAATTGTCGAACAAAACCATCCAGTGGAGCAGTATCCCCTTCTATTGGTTCTCTGCTGTAATAGATTTGCTTATTAAGAGCTTGGTATGTGTGATCAGGATCTACAGAAGGAATATTATAGTGAGATGTTCCATGTGTTACACTAACAAATTCAGGTTTTCTGCCGTTCAAATTCAGTACATCAGTGTTGATTAAGGAATGCAATCCGTCATAATAATCAGGAGAAGACCCTTGGGGAATAATAAATTGCTTCGGAGATATTTTTTTATCATATAGCCATCCTACAATGTTATCAAAAGATCTGTTTTCTAACATTAGGACTACTATGTTTTTGATTTGAGGTATAATATTCTGCATATAATATTTTGTATATGTATGGTGATTATTTATCCATTATATAGTATATTTGCGGAAATGCAAAAGATAAAAGATGGTATTATTTACCTGGTTTTATCAATAGATTCTAGAAAAGGATCGTGTGTAAGAAAGATCCTAAGAGGTCTAATATAGAATCATTTATATTTTGGATAATTATATTTTTGTTCTACTAGTTCAGTAGATATATGATTGAACTGTACGGGATGTAACGTTTAGTATCAAATTTTTGTTATCATTTTTTTTAAGATTTCAATTTGGTCACTTTTGTATCTGATCAAGTATTTTGTTCTTGTTGTATAGTGTTTTCTTCTTTATTTATCTAAAGTTATTTGAACGTATATAACATTTGTTATTTATGTAGCTGTTATATTCTTGATGTTTTGGAAGAGAAGAGATAGAATTGAACCCTGATATTGATTTATGAGAACTGTGTTATATACTGCTCTTGTTACACCTTTTGATTCATATGGAAAGATTGATTACAATTCTCTAGATCTTCTACTATCCATGCAAATGAATGCAATAGCGGGACTTGTAGTTGCAGGTTCTACAGGTGAAGGGTTGTCTTTGAGTGATGCCGAATATTCGGAGGTTGTGCAGTATGTATATAATTATACTCGTTCTAAGGATGTTAAGATTGTAGCCACAATTACTGCTGGTAATATAAGAGGGATATACCACAAGATTGATCTAATCCGCAGTTGTTGTGATTACTATCTAGTAACGGCTCCTTATTATAGTATACCGGATCAGCATAGTTTATTGCATTTTTTTACAGAAGTAGATAAATACACTGATAAACCGTGGATATTATATGACCATCCTAAAAGGACTGGGGTTTCTATTACAATGAGTTGTATGCAACGTATTCTAAATCTACAGAATATATTTGCAGTTAAGGATTGTACATCATTGAGTAGGGAATCTATCAGAAAAAATACGAAGGTGTTATGGTTCACAGGAGATGATGAGAAAATTATTGATAATGCTTTTACAGGTTATGATGGATGTATATCTGTGATTTCAAATCTTGTGCCAAAATATGTTGGGAAGTTATTGTATTATACTAGTTGTCACGACATAACTAATGCAATGGGAGTGCATAATAATTTATTACCTTTATACCGTGCTTTATCTGTTGCACCAAATCCTGTTGCGATAAAATATATTCTTTCTAAGAATATGGGTGCCAATTTTGAATATGTTAGATCTCCATATGTAGTTGATGTTTATTACAAAGATCGTATTGATTGGGAAATACAATGTTTTTATAGAAATTTACAAGATAATAAGGTAAATGGTTTTGGGATATCCAAGGAACATAACATATAAATCTCGATCTGTAAATCGCAAATGTAATGATATTACAAAGAGAGATTTGCCATGTTTGTACCCGGGGCAATATGCACTTTGCGTAATCTTTGAAGATTGTGAAGTAAAGGATGAAGCAATTCATAAATGATCTTAATGTATATACGTCAGGAGGATCAGATGCATATTTTTGAGAAAAGTTACAAAATTGTATTTTTTGGGATAATTAGTACCTATTCGATTCTTATAAATGCAATATTGTTTTTAGAGATATATGATTTATTCGTGGATATTTATTGGATACCATTATAGGTGATGGATACTATTATATGACTTTCATATATAATCACTTATTATTGGTATTATAAGAGTAATTCACTCTGTATTATATTTGAGGTGGGTTTATATCAAATTTATTCTTAGATCTATGATTTAAGGATAAATTAATGATATAATTAGTACTAGGAGGTTGTCAGGTGAGTAAGATAATATTGGCTTTGGATAATATTAGTATAGATGATTCAATAAAGGTTGTTGATGATATTAAATCTGAGATTTATGCTGTAAAATTAGGAATAGGATTCTTCTACAAGTATGGAATTGATGGTCTTAAAGCGATACGTGAGAAAAATATGAAAGTGTTTTTGGATCTGAAATTATGTGATATACCAAATACTATTGAGACTGCATTAAATGCAGTCTTATCAGAGGTAGAGGTATCGATGGTAACTATACATATTAATGCTGGTGCTGAATCTATAAAGCGTTCTCTATCTGTTATTGAGTCTTTATCGCTCGAAACCATGTTATTAGGAGTGACCGTATTGACGAGTGTCAGTAATGAGAATTTACATGACATGGGTTACAAGCTCGATTTGGATTCTTTAGTTGTTGATTTAGCGCGTTTTGCAAATAATAATGGATTGCATGGTATTGTATGTTCAGGTCATGAGATTAGTATAGTTCGCAAAGAAACTTCGAAGAATTTTAAGATTGTAGTTCCTGGGATATATATAAAGGAATCTAATAGTCCGGATCAGAGTAGGATTATGTGCTATTCTAATGCAGTTAGAAAGGGTGCTGATTTTCTGGTGATTGGGAGATCAATACTCAAAACAGAAGATCCTGTGCATCTAATAAAAGAAGTCAATTATTCTATTAATAATATATTATAAATGTTACTTGTTAGTCTTTGTTCAATAGCCGTATTAGCTTATTTTATTGTGAATGAGATAATGAATCTCACTCGTTAGATTTGATGGTTAGGAAGAAAATAATAGGACATGATTTTCAAAAAAAGATACTTCTTAATCAATACTCTCGATCTAATAATTGGTTGTTTATAGGGAAGGAAGGTGTAGGTAAACGTAGCTTGGTTATGAGTTTTATAAGCTGGTTGTTTAATGTAGATGATCCTCAGAACAATACAAATGTTTTATGTTGTACAGCTTTAAAGGTGGAGCAAGTTAGGGAATTGCAGGACTTTCTTAGTACTTATAGTAGTGAAGAGTATAAGGTAATAGTTATAGATGACATTGATAAGATGAATGTATTTTCTCAAACTGCTCTACTTAGGTTGATAGAAAATACTAGTATCAAGGTATTAATATTTTTGATATCGACTACGTCAAACAATATAGAACGTACATTATCTTCAAGATGCAGAAAGCTATATTTTTCACCTTTGAAAGATTTAGATATGATAAAATTAATAGGGAAGAAAAATATAGATCTAGGGCTATTGGAGTTATCGGCCGGTTCGTATGGTAAATATCAACAATTTAAACAAGAGAATATCAAGGATTTCTATAAAGGATTATTAGAATCTATTGCATGGAAACAAAAACTTGATTATTTTTACAAACATCCATTTTTCTTCGAATTAATAGAAATGGTGCTTTTTAGAGCATTAAATATATATAATCTCTCTGCAGAGATTATAGTAGGAGAAATAAAACTACTTAGTACTATATCTCAGTGGTTTTCAATGAGCCATTATTTTCAGTATTTATCCTTTATGTTAAATATTAGAGAATTTGGTCTTGACATAAGATATATGGAGAGTGTTATATTTTACGTTGAATAGTGCTTATATTTGTCTATGAATATAATAGTTTTTCCAGATCCGATGTTGTTTCTAGTATCTTCGGAAGTTAGTAAGGAGGAGTGTTTATCTGGTGATTTTCAGAAATTCATAGATGATATGTATACGACAATGCATAAGTCGGAAGGAATAGGGCTGGCTGCGATCCAGGTTGCTGTTCCTAAGAGGTTGTTTGTGGTTTCTATTTCGCAGAAGTTAGAAGATAATGATGAAGGGTATACAACGTATTGTGATGATATGGTTTTGATAAATCCGGAAATAGTTGAATATTCTGAGCAAAAAACCATGATGCCTGAAGGGTGTCTATCCATACCCGAGGAGAAGGTAGAACTTAAGAGGTCAAAACGTATTACAGTGCAATATATGGATCGTTATTACAATCTTAGAACTTTAAAGGCTTCTGGGTGGTTGGCTAGATGTATCATGCATGAGAACGATCATTTAAATGGGAAACTTCTTGTGCATCATGTATCTGCTCTGAAAAGAGGAATGATTAGTCAAAGAATTAGGAAAAGATTGTTAGAGAACAAAAGGAGGTAGTATTTCTATGTTAGATAAAAGCAAGGAGTATTTTATAGTTGGTATTGGGGGGATAGGTATGAGTGCTATTGCCAGGCTTTTTCACAGTAGAGGATACGGTGTATCAGGATCTGACAGTAATCATAACGCAATTATAGATGAACTTATTAAGTCAGGTATTAGGGTCTATATAGGGCAAAAGGTAGATAATATACAGGGCTCTGATATTTTGATTAGATCAACCGCAATTCCTGATAGTAATCCTGAAATTATTGAGGCGAAGAGGTTAGGGAAAGAAGTGTTGTTTAGAAAAGAAGCTTTGGCCATGATTCTCAAAGACTATGATACAGTTGCAGTTACAGGAAGTCATGGGAAAACTACTGTTACAACGTTGTTGGAGAGTATATTGAACTGTGGAAATTTAACAGCAAACGTTTTATGTGGTGGTATAATTAAGAAATATAATAGTAATTGTGTGATCGCTCCAACACAGAAAATGGTGGTAGAAGCAGATGAATCAGATGGTACTTTTACTTATATTCCAAAACGAGTATCTATTACTACAAATATTGATCGTGAGCATCTGGATTATTATAAAACTTTTGATAATCTATTATCGCAATTTCAGAAATTTATTAATGATACAGATAGTATTAGAATAGTGAATTCAGATGATGTATTGTTACGTGAAATATGTGAGAGATTGAATTATAGAAACATCATCACATATTCCCTGGATGGCGTTGCCGATTATATAGCTAAGAATATAATAATTGATAAGGATGGCTCAAGATTTGATGTATATAGTGCAAAAGGGGATGTTTATTATTCAGGTATACGTCTTGCTGTTCCTGGGGAGCATAATATTTCAAATGCTATGGCAACTATAGCTTTTGCTCACAATTTTTCTATTCCAGAGATTGATTTAAGAGAATCCTTGAAAAATTTTGAGAATGCAAAAAGAAGATTTGAGAAGGTTGGATCTGTAAATGGTGTTGATATAGTAGATGACTATGCTCATTCTCCTGAAGAAATTGAAGCATCTATAAAGATGGCTTCCAGTATGTCTTACAAACGTATAATATCTATAATTCAACCTCATAGATATTCCAGGGTTCGGGAATTTTTCGAAGAATATAGGAAAGTTTGTATGCTATCGGATGTTACTATACTATGTCCTGTTTTTCCTGCTGGAGAATCTAGGTTATTAGGATATGATAGCTCAGATATAATATCAGGTGTGCAGAATAAAAATTTGTTATTGGCAGAATCAGAAGACAAACTATACCAAGTTATAAGAGATGTTTATAGAGAGGGGGATCTGTTGTTATTTATGGGTGCTGGTAACATAACTCATTATGCAAAAAATATGAGTGAATTGATTAAATAATTTTTCATAATTTCTGTTTAGAACCGGAGTTACACGTTTCCTAGCATGAGATTATTTTTAGAGGCGTGTTTCCCCACAGCAAGTTGACAATTCTGTGACAGATGAAACAGACTCAACTAATGGTTGCGATGATGCGCAAGGGCAAATTTCTGAATCTAGATCTGAAGGAGCATGTTCAGGAAAATGAAAGTATTGGAACATATATTTGAATCGATTTAGTAGGTGCAACAACAGAACCATTGGTCTCGTCAATATACTCGTTATATTTGATATTTTATGATTTTCGTCTGATAGGAACATATTGTGAGTCTTGCTTTTTGTGTAGTTATTCCAAACAAAATAGCTAGATATTGGATTATCCCCAGTGTATTCAAACTCAGTTATTTTAAGACAATCAGGTGATAAGGATTCATAAAGAGCATCACCTGTATAGTGAGGGTTAAGTTGTATATCATCACACCTTCTTATATTGATACAATGCAAAATGTAACAAGTTGCTACGCATGAAAGGAAAGCTATTGGTATGGAAAAAATTGGATGAATCGGAGAAATTGCTACAAAAGCGATAGCACACATTAGTTCTAGTGCAGGAATAAGATTATGTAACAAAGATGCCATTCTTGCTGAAAAGGATTTTAGAAATGACATGTTGTTTCTGTGAAAGATCCTGTCTTGGCGTTTGGTTAGGCCAAAGAATATTAACAATAAGGATGACTTCACGAGAAAAACCACGTATTCAGCAAGGGATACCAGCAGAAGGTAGGCCTTTATGGTTCCTGTTGTTGAGCAGAACAGAGAAGAGATAAGAGCATTACCTTTTTTCATCGTTATAGTTACTAATATATCATACTCCGATTATAAGTTATCATATAAGAATCTGCAAATCATTTTTCGGGTTGGCTTGGATGTGCTGTATATGGAGATAAGATTAGATTCAATGAAACACCGTATACAAGAGGTGTGATGTGGGACCAGTATAAGTATCACGTGATGACTTGATAGAATGGATATTCGGATCAGCATCTTGCATGTTCATTAATGAATAGATTCACCTTGCAAGAGGATCGACATGATATAATTATTAGTCTACAATTGCATCTTCATGATTTCTTGCCACATAGACACAAAAGAATCACGTACTGCAACTAATAGCCTCAGATTCATTTCTGCCAAGTTTAAGGATGTTGTCATTTCTTGTAGAGAGGTATCGTCAGTCATGCTTTTGATTATTTGGTCTTCGCTTGCTTTGAGTTTCCTATTAGTTTCATGTAAAAGGGTTGCAACAGTTTCAAAACCTTTGCCTATATTATTATTATTGTTGAGATTTTTGCCGATTACAAAAAAAGCGTTATTTAAGGAATTT
This sequence comes from Candidatus Xenolissoclinum pacificiensis L6, assembly GCA_000512675.1. Classification (GTDB taxonomy): domain Bacteria; phylum Pseudomonadota; class Alphaproteobacteria; order Rickettsiales; family Anaplasmataceae; genus Xenolissoclinum; species Xenolissoclinum pacificum. The sequence goes on along the minus strand of AXCJ01000001.1, from coordinate 157,428 downwards.
ATTTTGCTTATATCCATCATTTTTCTATCATAGTTAAGGTGCTTTTTAATAATGACTTAGAAGCGTTAGCAACCTGCAAATTGGCAATATAAGAGCTATCAGCTTCCAATCTATCAGCTGTTTCAATGATTATGTCAACATTAGGGTATTTTACATAGCCTTCGGCATTTGCGGCTGGGTGGTTTGGTTCATAGCGGACAGGGATATTCTTATAATCACGATCTTCACGGAAAACTTTTACAACATTTGCCTTAAGATTTTTATCGTAAACACTTTTGAAGAATATCTTTTTCTTTAGGTAGGGGTCATAACTGGGATCGGTGGCCACTGAATCTTTTCCAGCAATGTTTTCAGCAATAATCTTTAACCTTTGTGATTGAGCTTGCATGCCAGATGATGCGGTATGCATAGCACTTACCAGGTCTGGCACACTTTCATATGCGTACGATATATTTGTCCATATTAACAGTGATAGGAGCAAGTAGAATGGCTTATAAAATTTTATTAGCATAACGAATGAAAAATATATTCACTTGGAAGTTATAGTGTGTTTTTAGTTAAAAAATATTTAAAACCTCTTTTCAGTTTGGAGATATCGTTATATACTACCCACCTGGAACAGTGGGTGGTTGCTATGAACCAATATGGTTAGACCTTTCTTGCTATATTGCTAGTAGAGGAAAGTCCGGACTTCACTGAAAGACAACGGCGGATAACGTCCGCGAAGGAAACTTACGGTTAGGGCCACAGAAAATATACCGCTTTTTAGCAAGGGTGAAAAGGTGTGGTAAGAGCGCACCGGGTCTGTGGTAACACAGATTGCATGGTAACCCCCGTTGGAAGCAAGCCTAAATTTGATATCATAGCTCTTTCAGGCTTATCAGGGTAAGGCGCTTGAGGGTCATAATAATATGATTCCCAGATGAATAACCACTTAAACAGAATCCGGCTTATAGCTGTTCCTGTTATATTTTGTATGTATAGACATGGATGATATTAGAAAGGTATTTAGAGATATAATTTTTGATCATCAATTTAATAACATGCAATCCATGTATCTAGCGTGTAAAGATTTGTTAGATCGTGTACTGGTTAATTCACAAGATAATGATACTTTAGGTGAGGTTTCAGCAGATCAGATTGTTGATGCTTTTTCCCGTGTGCAAGATGCTTTGGATAAGAGAATTAATTTAACAACTACTAAGGTTTGTTCTCATGCTAAACAATTAAAAGATTGTATCAAGGGAAGTCTTGATATGACTTCATTAGCTCAACTTTCAAAAGATGAGTCACACACCTTATTGATACTTTTATCATATCCAGAGCATTTAATAATAAAAACTATGATTGCTGAGTATGATTTATTCCGTGTCCATCAGGAGAAACGTGAAAATGATTTGATGCAAAGATGTTTTGTTTTGTTCTGTGTTTTGTATTCACTATCTGAGATTTCTCAAAAAATTGCTTGTAACATTAATGAGTATGCTAATAGTGCTATGTTTGAGGGATGTATCCATGTTGCGCTTGCTAGTAACAAAGAGTCACCTGTTTTGAAAACGACTTTGAATAAAGCTCAGGTGTATAATATCTGTCCAGGAGGAACATTACGTAACATAAGTGCACGTATCTTATCTAAGATACGCAAAAAATCTAGTCATTTCAAAATGTAGGTTTGACAGGGGCGCGATTTATATGTACAATTCCTGAGCTGTTAATCATAGTGTGCTTTTGAATTATGTCTAGAAAAGCGTCTTTTATATTGTCCGGATGTGGTTATTTGGATGGAACAGAGATAAATGAAGCTGTTCTGTTGTCTTTGTTGTGTGCACAGCACGATATAGAAGTAGATTTTTATTCTGTGAACGAGGATGTACCTGTTTCTTGCCATAGCTTATCAGGAGAAGTGCCGGTTAACCGTTTGGGTACTGAGGCACGCAATATGATTGAAGAATCTAGTCGTATTGCTAGACGTGAGGTATTTCAAGTTCATACTCTTGATGTTGATAAGTATGATATATTGGTTCTTCCTGGTGGGTACGGAGCTATTAATAATTTTTCTAATTTCTTTTCAGAGCATTCAGAAAAGACAGTATATCCTTCTATACAAGATATAATCTATGGTTTTATAACAGCAAAGAAACCGATTGTTTCTGTTTGTATTGCTCCGTTGGTTGTTGCGGTGTCTTTGCAAGGTAAAGTAGGTGGATTAACTTTGACCTTGGGTAAGGATGAGAATCGGTTGCTTGCTTCGGTAGGTGCAATAAACAAGGTTTGTATGGCAGATGAGTTTGTTTATGATCAGCGTAATCTTATCTATTCAACACCTGCTTTTATGGAAAGTGAAGATCTTGCGTTGATATACAAAGGAATGAATAGTATGATAACATCTTTAGTGCAGAATCTAAGTAAGTAAGTAATAATTCTTTATGTTTTGTTGTGACAGAGAAAAAAATAATTAATTTTGGACCTCAGCATCCTGCTGCTCATGGTGTCTTGAGGTTGCTTTTGGAAATTGATGGAGAAGTTGTCGTGAGAGCTGATCCTCATATAGGTTTTTTGCATCGTGGAACTGAGAAGTTAATAGAGCATAAGACTTATTTGCAAGCTTTGCCATATTTTGATAGGTTGGATTATGTTTCTCCTATGGCACAGGAACATGCGTATTCTTTATCTGTTGAGAAATTACTGGGTTGCGTTATTCCTGAAAGAGCACAATATATACGGGTTATGTTTTCTGAGATAACTCGACTTCTTAATCACATACTTAATATAACAACCAATGCAATCGATGTAGGGGCGATCACTCCTTTCTTATGGTTGTTTGAAGAGAGAGATAGGATGTTATGCTTTTACGAACGTGCTTCAGGGGCGAAGTATCATTCTGCTTATATCCGTCCTGGAGGAGTAGCTTATGATGTGGAGCAATCATTGTTAGATGATATATATGCATTTTCTCAAGAATTTCCAGCAAGAATAGAGGATGTGGAAGGATTGTTAACTGAGAATAGAATCTTTAAGCAAAGAATGGTGAATATAGGGGTAATTTCTAAGGAAGATGCTCTGGATTGGAGTTTGTCTGGTCCTATGTTGCGTGCATCTGGTATTCCTTGGGATTTGCGTAAGAGTGATCCATACGAAGTTTACGATAAGTTAGATTTTGATATACCTATAGGGAAAATAGGCGACTGTTATGATAGGTACTTGGTGCGTATGGAGGAAATGAAACAGTCTGTGAAGATTATTGATCAGTGTTGTCAAAATATGCCTTCAGGTTCTGTTGTGACAGAAGATAAGAAGGTTGTTCCTCCAACTAGGAAAGAGATGAAGAATTCTATGGAAGCAATGATACATCATTTTAAGTTATATTCTGAAGGGTTTCATGTTCCTGAAGGTGAAGCTTACAGACCTGTTGAAGCACCAAAAGGGGAATTCGGAGTCTTTATAGTATCTGATGGGTCTAATAAACCATATAGATGTAAAATTAGAGCTCCTGGATTTCTGCATTTACAGACAATGGATTATTTGTCTAGACAACATTATCTCGCTGATATACCTGCAATACTTGGCTCCTTAGATGTCGTATTCGGAGAAATTGACAGGTAAAAAACAACGATTATATAAGTGTTAGGCACTGTTAACAAAGGCGATATTTAATACAGGCGTAAGGAATGAAAGATAGAAAAGATAGGTCTGATTTTTCAAATCGTAAAGCTAAACATCTATTTTCCTTGAGTTTAGCGAAGAAATTTTCTATTTTAGACCAGATTTGAATATATTCTTGTTATATATTAATACGATTTTCTACCAGGTGAAAATATAGTCGTTTTTTTATGTTGATCGCTATTATAACCTTCTCATCAAATTTTTCTTCACTGATTGGGGATAAACTCCTATCTTAAGTTTAAATCTTTGTTAACAGTGCCTAGTGATTGATAATATCCTATTCCAGAGAGATGATATAGTTCCTATGTGTTCTGTGTAATGAGAATTATTGGTTTCTAAGTATTCTAGCTGGTTTTTGGTGTGTGGCAATTATTGCGGGTATTATAGTTGCTAGAATAGATATGCAGAACGCCATATAGAAAATATTTATTACATCTTTGTAGAAGATCTCTACAGGAATATATAATAGGAAGTTGTGGATTGCATAAAAAATTTCGGCGTAATTACTTAGATATAGTAAGCAATTTTTTATACTATCCATATTATGCAAGAATAACAAACCTATACTCAAACCGGTAATTATTCCTAATAATGAGACGCACATTCCGATTATTAGAAATATTCTAAATATCATAAACCCAGATGCTCCTACGGTTGTGTAGATAGCTATGTCATATTTTTTTTCTCGTACCATAACCATTAAAGAGGACGTTATACTAAACATGGAAATGATTACGACTAATACCAATATAAGGAACATAACGCTTTTTTCTGTTTTAATAGCGTCTAGGAATATCCCACTACGTTCGTACCACACTTCATTATTTTCTTGTAGTAAGGATAATATTTTGCATGCTACAGAGAATGTATCTTGTTCATCATATAAGAAGATGTCTATTCTATCTACACTGTTATTGTCGTATTCCAATAGCTGTTGTAGAGTCAATAGGTTCATTACTATGCTACCTGCGTATAATTTATCATTTGTTATACTACATACTTTAAAAGTGTTATTGTCATTGAATGATAAATCATCAATCATGTTTATAGTAAGTAGACTGATTGTATCACCTTGTTCTATATCGAGAATATTGGCAATATTATTTGATATAATAACACCATTTTGAGTCATACACTTAAGGCAATCATCTGATAAGTCTAGATCTATATCTTCATGTAAAAATCCTTTTAGTAGGGTAGCCCCTTTTTGGATATTATTTGTATTATAGACAAGAGCATGTTCTTCTATTACAGGTATCACATGTTTTATTTCTTGTTGCTCTTGTAATAATGACATTTTCTCATGAACATTTTGAATATGTTGGTATATTGGAGTAACAGATATATGACCTTGCTTGGCGATGATATGTTGTAATAGTTTTGTGTGAAAACCATTTGTTAAGGACATGATAATTAATAATATGGCGACTGAGATTGCTACGCTTAGTATTGCAATTGCATTAAGAAAAGAATCTGCTGATAATAGTCTGAGGTAGTGTCTTACTATTTTTAGTTCAAATAACATTTTCTGAAAAATTGTCAGTTAGGATTTGTAAATTCATAAATAATAATATAACATATATTTCTGAGTCAATGTGTAGTTATTTATGTCTTCTGTTAGCAATAAATATGCAAAAGCGTTGTTTGATTATTGTTCGGATCAGGTATATGATGATTTTTCGAACTTTATATCATTAAGTAATATAAATGATTTTTTTCTGAGTTATTTATCTTTGCCAATTATTGGATCTTCTGAAAAGAAGGATTTTTTGAGTTCTGTAGGGTTTGTTTCTGATTTTGTAAATTATGTTATTATTCTTGTTGAAGATGATATACTTTCACAAGTGCATAATATATACAAACAGTATAAACGTCTAGTTTATGAAAAGCGGAATTTGATGCAAATTTATGTATATTCAATATCTGAGATTACTAAGTCTCAGGAGCAATATATAGGAAAAATCACAAGGAATATGCTGAATAAAGATACCGAATTTGAAATAGAGAATATCATTGATCGTAGTTTAATTAATGGTTTTATAATTAAGGCTGAGAATTATATACTAGATATTTCAGGTCGAAAGAAGATAGAATGCATAACACAAGTTACAAAAGATTTTATTAGGAAAACACTTTAAATTGAGATGAATATTAACGTTAATCAGTTGTCAGAAACTATATCTAAAAAGCTTAATAATGAACGTAGCAAAATATTAGAGGTCGGAACTGTTCTTACTGTTGCAGATGGTGTTGCTACGGTATGTGGGTTAGAGGATGTGATGTTTTCTGAGGTTGTTAAATTTAGTAGTGGAGCTTTGGGACAAGTACAAAGTATATATTATGATTCTTGTAGTATATTGATTCTTGAGGATGAAATTGCAGTTACTGAAGGTGATGTTGTGTCCAGAACTCATGAAATATTAAAGGTTCCTGTTGGCAAACATTTATTAGGACGAGTGGTGGATGCACTAGGTAAACCTTTAGACGGGGATATATTAGATGTTGATGAAAAACGAGAAATCGAGGTTAAAGCGCCAGGCGTAATGCAAAGACAGTCTGTACATGAACCATTACAGACAGGAATAAAAATTATTGATGCTCTTATCCCTATTGGGAGGGGGCAGAGACAGCTAATTATTGGTGATCGTCAAACTGGGAAGACTACTGTTGCACTTGATACTATTTTGAATCAAGCATCAATAAATAAGAGTGTTCCTGAGAATGAAAGAGTATATTGTATTTATGTAGCGATTGGGCAAAAGGAATCAACTATTGCAAGGTTAAAACAGACTTTGTTAGAGCATGATGCATTGCAGTATACAATTATTGTATCAGCATGTGCTGGAGATGTTGCAGTTAAGCAGTTTCTGGCGGCTTATACAGGGTGTACAATGGGAGAGTATTTCCGGGATAATGGTATGCATGGTCTGATTGTATATGATGATCTTTCTAAACATGCTATAGCGTATCGGGAGATCTCTTTGTTGTTGCGTAGGCCTCCTGGTCGAGAAGCTTTTCCTGGAGATATATTTTATATACATTCTAGATTGTTAGAGCGTGCAGCGAAGATGTCTCGAGATCGTGGTTCTGGCTCTTTAACTGCTCTTCCAATTGTTGAGACACAAGAAAAAGATATATCAGCATATATTCCAACAAATGTAATTTCAATTACTGATGGACAGATCTTTCTAGATTCCAGCCTTTTTTATCAAAATATAAAGCCTGCTATTAGTATTGGAACTTCGGTATCTCGTGTCGGGTCAGCCGCGCAAAGAAAAGCAATGAAACAAGTTGTAGGAAGTTTAAAGTTAGAACTGGCAGAGTTTAGGGAGTTAGAAGCTTTTATGCAGTTTTCATCAGATTTAGATCAAGATACGAAGAATGCAATTCGAAAGGGACAACTTCTGACCACGTTATTAACCCAAGGAGCATCACAACCAGTTGATTTTGTAGAACAAGTGATGATGTTTTTTGCTACTCAGAATGGCTTTCTTGACCATGTTGAAGTGGATGAGGTGAAAGCAATCGCCAAGAAGATGACGATCTTTTTAGAGGCTAAACATTCTGATCTGTTGGATAGGATTAATACTCTTGGCAAGATAGAAGAGGCTGATTCTAACCAGCTTAAAGAGATATTGTCGGGGTTTTTTAATATTAAGCAATCTAATGAAGAACAAAAAGGTTTATAATACTTCTTGTTTTTTCTTTAGGATCTCTCGTTTTCCTATAGCATTTGGTTTGCTAATGATACCTTTGTCTTCCATCTCTTCTATGATGCTAGCTGCTCTATTAAATCCTATCTTAAGCTTGCGTTGTAGATAACTGACGGAGATCCGTTTATCTTGGTAGATTATTGATAATGCGTTTTGGAAGATGTCTTGATCTGATGATGGTTCGCTGTTTTCGGTATAGTCATTTTCTTGAGAAAGCTCGTCGATTGACTCTTGATATTCAGGTTCTCCTTGCGTTTTTATGTAATCTACAACTAAATTCACTTCGTAATCTTCAACGAAAGGAGCATGGAGTCTCATTAGAGGATGTCCTGCAGTCATATATAGCATATCTCCTTTTCCAAGTAATTGTTCCGCTCCTTGTTCTCCTAATATTGTTCGACTATCAATTTTTGAGCTTACCGCGAAACTAACTCTGGTGGGAAAGTTTGCTTTTATAACACCAGTAATGACATCTACAGAAGGACGTTGAGTAGCCATAATCAAGTGGATGCCCGATGCGCGTGCCATTTGTGACAATCGTTGCACAAGGGTTTCAATCTCTTTTCCTGTTACCAGCATTAAATCAGCCATTTCATCTATTACAACTACGATATATGGAAGTACTTTATGTATTGTATTATTCATAACATAATGACCATGATGTGCTTTTTCTTTAATTAGTTTATTATAACCTTCAATATTTCTTACAGACAGCAAAGACATGTTTTTATAACGATTCTCCATCTCTTTTGTCAGCCATTTTAAAGCATTGACTGCTTTTCTGGGTTCAGTGACTACAGGTGTAAGAAGGTAAGGTATGTGATCATACATTGATAATTCTAACATTTTAGGATCTACTAGGATTAATTTACATTCTTGTGGAGTGAATGAATATATAATAGATAGTATCATAACATTGATTGCAACAGATTTTCCTGATCCTGTAGTACCAGCTATAAGCAAATGAGGCATTTTTGTTAGATCTGCAAAGAATGGTTTTCCAAAAATTGTACAACCTAGTGCGATTGGAATATTATATAAACCAGAATTAAAGTCATCGCTTTCAAAGAAATCCTTTAACACTACTGTATCTCTTTCTTGATTTGGTATTTCCAGACAGAGAGATTTTTTCCCTGGTATGACCGATATTCTAATAGAAGAAACACATAGTGAACGAGCGATATCATATGATAGATTTATAACTCTTGATGATTTAGTGCCTGGTGTTAGATCTAATTCATATAATGTTACTACGGGACCAACATGATGATTTAGTATTTTTACCTCTATTCCGAAATCATTTAATATGGTCTCTAATTTCCGAGATGTATTTATGTGATGAGAGGTGTTTCTTATAGGGTTTAGTTTTTTATTTTTGAAGAATTTGAGATTGGGTTTTTGAAAATTATCGAGATCATTATGTTTTACGATTGAGGGAATGGTTTTGTTAAGGAGTTTTTTCTCAGTGGTTTTTTGATCAGTGATTGAAAAAATATGTTGCTTATATTTGTTTCTGAGTACCTCTTGATTATCAGTATTACATTTTTTTGCATCTTTTGGTATATTATCTGGCAAGAGATTTTTATTTGTAAATTCTTCATTATGTAATTTCTTAACTTTATACTTGTTGAGGTATAATGATTTTGGGATAAGTTTACGAGGAAGTATGTATTTTAATATACGGGTGATGAATATCATTGTGGATTGATATATATTCAAACATTTTATATAGAAATTTTTAGTTAAATGTTCTAATGGTTTTTTATAATAACAGTATATTAATATTAGATGGAGGATACAGGTCATCGTAAGACAGAGTGTGGTATTTATATTGGGTATAATTGTATGTAATAAGAACCCAATAGATCCAGAATAAGATACATATGCCCACGATGGATTGTTCACTTTGAACATTGAAATAGTGAATATTATGCATAAACTGGAAAGTAGGTGCAATAGACAACGAGACATTCTCGATACATGCTTTGCATAAAATGAAAGTATGGTGAAACCTATGATAGGATATATTGAATATCCGAAGAACAAATACACCATATCTACAATATAGGAGCCTATTTTACCACAAAAATTATGTACAGGATTTTGTGAATGATTTATTATGGACCAGGAAGTATCTGTTGGGCAATAACTTAAAAAAGCGACACTTATGTATATCCATACCAGTATAGTTGACCATTTTTTTAAGAAAGATAACATTTTATACAATATAATTATATATATCAAATCTTTACAGTCATAGTATACATCATTTATTATGGGTGAGATAGGGTATAGAGAAGATGAGTATGTATTTGTATTTGATGGTTTATGGGATTATTATATGTCTTGATTTACTGTCAAAGTTTTGGGCGTTAGAGTTCCTGGGTAATTCCTTTATAGAGGTAATACACTTTTTGCATTTGGGACCTGTATTAATTAATAGAGGAATTAGCTTTGGCATGTTGGAATTTATCCCAAATATAAATATGATATTGTTTGTCTGCAACACAGTGCTGGTTATAGTGTTATTGTATTTTGCATGCAGAAAAAATATGCAAGGGAGGATTTATATGCATGTTTTATGTGCAGGGGCACTCAGTAATCTTATTGATCGTATACAACATCAAGGAGTGGTAGATTTTATACATGTTTACATTGGTAAGTATTCTTTTCCTGTATTTAATGTGGCTGATTCTTGTATTACGATTTCTGTTATATTAATGTTATCTAGAGATACTGTTATATATTTTAAGAAATAGACCTTCTGTGAAATGATAGCTCTGAATTCAAGAGCGAAATTGGTTAAAAAACATGCATAATATGAATGTTTTTTAACCAATTGAATACTCTTAGAGTCAGTTGTTTTTACAATTTCATAGAGATCTATTATACGACCATTTCCTCATACAAATTGAAATATTATGACTTTTCATCCATGGAATGGAAATCTTCATATCCTGGTAATCTTTTTGACGTTATATCTATTCTACCCGCAGCAGAAAGAGAAGATTTCAATGTTCCTTCAATATTACACTCTGCTGTACCAAATAGATTAAGCAGAGCATTTTGCAAGCTTATTCCCCAAAAATAGTGTCCTTGGTGTGGAGAAGGATAATTTCCCCATATCAGACCTGATGTTATTCTTATGGGTATTACAAATTTTGCGTCTGTACTAGTACGGGTAACATATGCTATTACATTGCTCTCACTAAATGGATCAAGGTTTACTGATATATTATTTGAAATGTTACTGAGATTAGTAACTGTATCGGCACTACTACTTGTGATTGCAAGTGAATATGAAAATTCAAGATTAACTCCTTTGAATTTACCACCTATTTTTCCGCCAAGTGTATTCGTTGTAGAAAAAGTAACAGTTTCACTGGTTACAAGTTCAACATCTATTTTGACACTAGATACTGCAGATAACCTACTTTTGTTAGAGGCAACCTGTTGACCACCCACAACCTCTTCCACTTTAGGTACAGATGTCGGTGTGATGATTGGTGCAGAAATATTGGCATAGGCCATTCCACCGTGATTACTAGTAATTTTGTGATTAGAATCACCATATATCTCTTGATCATTTATTTGGATTCCATCAGGTGTACCTCCTTTTTGTCGTACAAATTCATCATATAAGGCTTTTTTTATACCCTCAGAATGTCCTTTGTCTTTTGCTAATTTATCAAATGCTGAAATCAGATCTTCTTTTGATAGATGTACAGTTTGCATAATAATAATAATTTTTTAATCAAAGATTCATATTGTAAGAGTAAATTATTATTTAAATATTAATTTTAATAGATATTGTTTTGATATATCCTATGAAATTGTAGGAAAAAGAGCATATAGTTAGGTAATATCACATATGAATAGGATAGTCAAGCTAAGAGATAAGAAGGTTTGTAAGAAATCATCGGTATTGTATAGACTATTTTAGGATAAAGATAAATAAATTAAATAGAATAGTTACAAGGGTACAGCCTATATGGAAAAGCAAAGTATTACAAAGAACAAGAAGACCCTATAAGTTAATGATACTAGCATTATTGCTATACAGTTATGTTATACAAGAATTCATAGGATATCTGTTTGGTATATACGATTCTCAAGTATGTAGATTCATCAGGAAACTAGGTTCTGTTGAATAGGGTTAGCGTAAGCATATTAAGGTGGAAGCGAAGTCAATAAAGGCCTGATAAGATAATTTAGTCTTATCAAAACGATATCCGCTTAAAATGCTTAAATTTACCGAAAAAACATTCTATCAAGTGCTTCTCCATATAGATATGTTGTCATATTCATACTGAATCTTTCTATTTCTACGAGGAGGAATAACTATTTCACATTGTTATCCAAATGGTTACGAAATATCTTACTATCATACCCTTTGTCCGCAATAACTGTTGTTCCTTTGATATCTTCCATTAAATCTTCTTCCTTGATAATAAACTTCAAAGGATTTTCCAATGCATCTACTAAGGCATGTATCTTGGAAGTGAATCCTCCTTTAGATCTTCCTAAGCCTTCTTTTTTCTTGCCATAACCTGTTGCACAAGCATGTTCTCTAACTATAGTACTGTCTATCATTACTTCTTATAAATCTGTGCAATACTCAGTACTTTTAAACAATTATTCTTTGAAGACAGGTTCTTACTTCCGCAACGCTTGCAATTTCCTGCCATATCGCATCTTAGCGTGTCTGTGTTTCCTTTTTAACAAATTCATCTGTCCTTGTTATATCTTTAATCGTTAATGCCAGTTTTTCTGTATATGAAAGGATAGAAGATAAAAAGATAGAGGCTATTTCTGTTGTATTTGATATATTATCACTAAGGTGGGTTACTCTTGAGGAACAATACAAGATGGAGAAGGAATGAAGAGGCAACAATACGTGAAATATTTGAAGAAATAGTACATACAACTGATGATTTTGAAACCGATTTTATACCTAGATGATATGGAACAATAGATTTATATTGGGAAGATAAGATGCGACCAGTAGATGATACATTCATTATTAATAGAACAAAATAAACAAGACATAAAAACATCTAATGTGACAGATCAGAAAAGAGTTGTAAACCTATCCTCAAATGGTGGACTATAAATGATCTGAAAAATACAAAGGAATATATATTGCTGATTAGTCTATCTGAAATGTTATCTAAAATTTGCAAGAATGATTTACCTGTTTTTCCTAAAAAGTCAGTCTAAGCGCTTACCAAGATTAGCCAAATTTTACACCAATTTTAAAAGCAGAAGAAGAATTGATATATTAAAATATATATTTTTGTATTAATATATAAACTTCTTGTAACAGATATTGATGATCTTACCCAATCTAATGTCCTCGTTTGTAGTATATAAAAATCTAAAACATATTTAGTATTAAAGAGGTAAATAGTATTTGATCAGGTAGCTAATCTATGCCTATAAAAAATATTTATTTTAGTAATAAAAGAGTAGAGATGGTTGCAAATTATGGATGCAATCATATAATGACACAATAGTCGGAACAGGCGCATAGGTATTGTTTTTTTTTTATATTGAAAGACAATTACTAAATGTGTTGTATCATAGTCATATATTAGTAAATGACATTGGATTGAGTACTGAAGAGAAACAGTGAAAAAAATTTATAATATACTTTTATTTTTTTGTGTTAGGAGTATGATCTGTTGACATATTTTTGATAATACGATAAGTGATTTTTCGAGCATCCATTTTGCAAGTAATAAAAGCAACTTTTAGACCTGAATTATGGATATTGCATGCAATAGCAGTTTTTCCATGTCCAGTGTATATACATATTATAGATAGTTTATTGCACGGAAATTCAAAACGTGTAAAGCCAGTAGTGCTTTGTAGTATCTATATGTTGCTTTTTATATTAAATAAATCAATTTATTCATATTATTTTCATTTATAACACATAATTACAGGTGGAGATCAATAAATACATCAAATATATGTAGATATAGGGATGAAAATAGTTTATTAATACTATATTGATTAATAGATTTATTATGTCTAATACTGAAAACAAAATACAAATATTTCATATATGGATTTCTTTAAGAATCACTCCTGAAGGATATAATACATTACCTGTTCTATATACACATATTCTGCTCGAACGTGGAAAATTGGCAAGGGGATATGGATATCCAACAATAAAGTTATTAGCTGATGAAGGATCCATGAGTGAAGCACAATTCACAAACTTACAGTCTTCATTACAAGATGCAGACGGAACCCCAATTGTGGAGGTTATCAAGATGCGTGATTACTTACGAAATTCGGGTGTAACATATTTTGTTGGTGATTCTGATGGGAGCCGAATGACAGCATATGATATGTATGTCAATTTATATGATGATATTACTCGCTTAAAGTCATTTGCTGCACAAGCATCCTCTGGCACTGATCAAGAGACGGATGCGATAAGAGATGCTCTTAAGATCGTAAGAATGCGTATTGCAAATCTGATAGATTTCACTAGAGTTATAGCATTAAGAACTGGTTTTACTGGTTTAAGCAATGAAAAAATTCTATATTCAGATTTTGATACTCAAATTTCGTTTCCTATACAATTTGAGCATCCAAAAGGTAGTGCAATTTCATTATATCTGGATAGAGGAAATATCGAGGAGAATCAATCATTACTTTTGGATTCACGAGATTTTAGTATAATGTTCACGAAATCTTCACATGTGTATGGGGTATCTGTTATGTATTCAGATTTATCTACGAGTAATAATTTTTTTAAGGATCTTAGAATATCTTATGAGATACTATTGGATAATAGACTGTCGGCGTTTATGATAAACAGCTTTATTCATCCTGTTAGAGAAGGTTTGGTATCTCCCTTAGAATCATTGTATTTTTTACGAAAACATACTTTAACTTTTTCAGATGGAATAGTTGAACCAAGACGTTCTGATACCTCTTGGGCGATCTTTTCTAGAGAGGTAAATAATCAAGAAGTATTAAATTTGCATCCTATGGATCAGACAACAACAATGCTGGAAAAATATGAAGACTACCATCACGATAATCAACGTGTGATTACTACAGGAGTTGCTGGTTCCCCAGCGCAGGATTTTACGGATCAAGAACTGAGGACGATGAAAGATTACTTTATTAAGAATTCCTTGCTAGATTTCAAGCGTTTCCGAGAGTTTACTCAGCTACAACGATGGGTCACTAACCATTTTACGTCGGATGTGCAAGATCATAACACAGTCCCAGAGTTCATAAGGGATGTTAGAGAAAGAATATTTTATATCACAAAATTTGCAGAGAAAAGAATTAGGTTTTTCTCTCGTCTGCACAACCCTGGAGATTTTTTAGATATTTTGGTACATAAAGAATCATTACTCATAAAAGAGCATATAAGTGTATTAAGAACACTTTGTGACGAGTATGACATGGGTCGTGTTCAGTCTGATGTGTTACGTACTACAATACTTGTTCCTGAAGAAATTACTTGGAGTTCTGAGCAATTTTTATTTTTAAGGCGATCAGATTTTCTCGAAAAAATTTGGTCTACATATAAACAACATCTGGGATTATTTATAAGTTTTAAGAATGCACCATTTGTATATCCTGTTATGAATGCAGATTTTCAAAGTATAAAAGAAAACATAAGGACACTCTATAAAGACACTCTTGCAGAACAGCATGAGATGCTCCGGCAAACAGAATCCAGTGACTTCCATGAATATACGACATATTTCGAAATTTACAATTTTTCTGCTAGTAGACGAAAATGGGAAAAACTTCTATTTAAAGTACAAAAATACAATGCTACTGTGTATTTAATAAATAAATCTTTAGCTTTTAATTGTAATCACATGGTCTCTAAACGTTCCGCAACATGTAAAAAATATACTGATCAAGATAAAATAGAGATTGGAAAATTATTAGAAGCACAACAAAGATTAACAGAGACAATATTAGAATATCGTTTTAGCCAAGAGATGCCAGAGCTGTCTGGTTTATTAGATATAGCAATTCCTCCTATATATAGAAATCATCTTACTTCCTTTGAAGATCTTTCCAGTTTTACGCCTGGCCAAGAATTAGCAACACCTGAAGTATTATATGCTATTCAAGAAGGAATCACAGCAGAATTTGGAAAAGAAGTAATAAAAAACCAAAAGTTTTTTTATGATATAAGACAGATATATTATGAAAAATTAGGTTATAGTGATGATACTATTACAAGAATAGAAAATGGAGATTTAAATAATAGTGATACTCAAGCACATGAAAGTAATTTCCAACAAATTGAGGCTGACGTTTTAGTAAGTACAAATGCATTAACGGCAAAAATGAAAGGAAATACGCTACAGGACATTCGGACATCCTTGTTGCAAATTAAAGATAATTGGAATAATTCCTTCAAACTATCCAGGGAGCATATCAAACAGCATCTATTGAAAGAGTATTATAGTAAATTAGCAGGTGATAGTAATATCGATGGGAAACTCAACACATTACTACAAGCATTTAATGCAGTTGACTTTGAAGAATCTAAAACTGATATTGTGGAAGTTACAGATAATGGTTTAGAGTTTTTACACAATACAGAAACTGGTCGAGAACAAAATATATCAAATGATTTTGAACCTTATCAACCTGATACACAGGATATTGCTACAACTCGTAAACATACTTTTTCTCGTAGAATGACAGGGATTAAATTAAAATATGGAGATGTTTTTGAGTGGATTGATATCAACAGTAAAAACTCAAGATTACCGGAATCAATGCGTGATTTAATTCTGGATGAATTTAGCTCGTTATTGTTACAACCACAGGAATCATTACAAAATAGTGCATTTGCTGATGATAGTAATGTAGATCACATTCGTAAGGTGGAGAATACAATCAAAAACTATGATTCAAAATGGCAAGCATTACAACAAAAGATTCAACACGCGGATAAAGTATATAAATTATCAAAACCTTCAAGTATAGATCCTAAAACAATATTTCAAAAAGTTGCAGAATATTCTCAAAGTGCTGTTCAAATAATGGGGTATTTTCATAACGTACAGTGTCTGACAACAAATCCAGATAGTTTGTCCTGTATATATAACTTTGCTACAACGCAGGTAGCACCTATATTAGGATCAGCTCTTGGGAATAAAATACATGGTAAAATTGAATCATCAATTGTCAAAAGTTTTGTAAAATCTAAATTGAATACAGATACAGTAAATAGGTTATTTCCAGACGGTGTTCCTGATAATATAAGCTTTGCCACTTTAGATGAAGTAGTTAAAAATGATGTTCGTAATCAAAACAGATTCTTGTCACAAGATGTAAAAGCTAGATTTCAAAATAATCAAATTAATCAGGTCAAAATAAGGAATGGAAATCTTGATGTTATCAATCCTTTTCGTGATACTACATTACCAGACGTAAAAAATAAAATTAAAACCCCAAACAGTATCTCAGGTGGTGCGAAAGTATCTTCTGTGATATCAAAGTGTGTAAATTTTGGTCCAGATGTTTTTCTTACATACCTTTCTGTCAAAGGACGTGTAGATTTGTTAAATCAACAGAGAACGTCTTTATCATCTAATAAACTAACAGATGATGAAAAAGAGATTATTGAAATAGAGAAAAATTTCAATATTGCAGGAATCATTACAGATATATTATCATTACACCCGTACATTGGTATGGTATTACTATTACCATCATTAGCATTAGAAGATATACAGACTGGTGTAGTAATAGATCAATTAGCAAATCAAGTTTGTAATGAGATTATAGCAAATTGTCCTAATGAGAAAGTACGAAGTCAGTACCATGGTTTATTAAGCAATCCTGCAACTAATAAACTGATCAAGTTAATTGTTATAGATAGGGTAAGAGATTATCAGAGATTTTACAAAAATACAGCCATTAGATTTAATAACCAAAACACATATGATGCGCTTCTCGAAGGTGAAACACCAGTAGTTTATGTATCAGGGCAGAAAACTAAACTAAATGATCAAGGTCAACCTGTTATAGTCACTAAAGAAAAAACTTGTACAAAGAAGAGCAATTTTCCTACAACTGAACAAATTCCTGTTACTACACAGGAATGCGACTATATAGAACTTCCAACTAAAGAGCAAGTGGATTTTTCTAAATTATTTTTTCAGATGGATATTTTTCAACCTACCATAGAAGTTGATGAAGAACGAACGTATTCTACAATTGACACTGTTAAGACTTATACTAACCCTCTACTCACATTTATGCAATTCTTTGCAGATCGTGATCATGGAACTATTGATCCTAAATCGATTGCATTTACTAAGGCTCGTATTGTCTCCTCTGCTCCTGTAGTGAAGGTCACTGAAGGTCAAAGCTTGTTCGATATATCAGTTGCAAAACATTATAAGAGTCCGATATTTAATGAAGATACAATATTACAAAATGCAACTATTCCAACAAACGACCATAATGCGAATGAATTATTAATGGATAATGCTGATTCTTTATCTACAGTACTAAATATGATATCTAATAAAGACTTACAAGCAGATAGGGATGTTTTTTATGAAGAAAGCCAGAAATGTATGGGTTTATTGACACGGATTCCAACCCAGGATTTTTTAAGGTATAAATGTAAAAAAATGTCTAGTGATATAAATGCTCCGAATGTACGAAAACTAATGTATAAGTTAGATGGTACACAGCACGTCAATGTGCATGTAAATAGTGTTGCGGTTGCATATAACAGAGAGAATATTAAAAGCAAACAGATTAACCAAAACGATATTAATGTTTTAGTATTAAATATTGATACCTGTAATTTAACGCATGAGAAAAATGCCAATTTACTAAATGTACACTACAGACGTACGGAGAAAACTACCTTTCCTGTTACATTCGAAGTCCAGAAGGGAACAGTATTTTTAGATGAAAACACAGTGAATATCGAGTCTATTAATATTGCTAGTGGAACAGGGGTATTAGTTTTATCAGATCGTTCAATACGCAGTGATGATAGCTCCAGAATACAAGGAGTTGACAAACTAATTATTGATAATAAGACAGATCCCAATTTAACTGGACAATTGATAGATTTACCGAGCTCTATTCAACAGATTTTCATACATTCCAGTTGTAATATTAGAACTGTATCTCAGGATATTCACTTTACTGTATTAGGAAAGCCTACTTTTTTTGAACATGATCATGTGCATATTCAAATAGAAAGTAATGCATTATCTGAGAATAATATTCTTCATGTCGGACAGAATAGGAATGTGTTTATTACGACTAATGGAAATAAACATAATATAGTAATGACTGATAGTTGCACAGAACTGCCAACTATTGTAGATGAAACATCACCCACTGCAAGACGAAAAATCACTTTTTCAAATGGTAGTAAGGTATATTATTCATTATCTAATCCAGAACAAAATTATGAAACCTCGATAACTTTTCAGGATAGCACATTACCTGGAGTAGAGTTTGGTTTTACTCAGCAAGGGTTATCATCAAATCAGACCCGTAGAGTTGTTGCATATGTCACGACAAATCTGAACGCAGAACAAATGAAAAGACTCGAACGAAAGTTACGTAGTTTCGTACAGCAAGACCATGATGTTAGTGTATTTACAGCGCAAAAAAATGACCAAGGAGAAATATTTTCTCAACAATTACACTATTCCGATGAAGGTAGAAGATTAAATACTAAAGTTGAGATAATAGACTTATCCAACCAGATAAACCTGATACTTAATATAGGTTGTCGAAGTAATGAGATCACAATGACAAGAATATCAGGGCAAGAAAATGACTTGCATCTTCTGTATAGAGAAGATGATACCTTTAAAGAAAAGATAATTGAACACTTTTTCACACATTATCATAATCTAGAATATATCAAATTTAGCAATAGAAAATTCAATAGCTCAAAATTTTATGATCAAGTAATAGAGCTACCAATAACAGATTTTACAGATAACAATCACGAAAACATGCCGGGAACACATCTAAATGATACTCAGAAAATCAGATCTAGGGTTGTTCTTGAGAAAAATTTCTGGATAAAACATTTTAAAGAATTAGTAAAAGCAGATTTTTCAATACATGAGATAGCTCGTGCATTAAATAATGTTGTAAAAGAGAATATAAGGCACAATAAGACTGAACTATTAAATGCCCCCCACCAACCTGGTAATAGGATGATTATTACACCAAGGATTCAGGATATTTTGCCAAAGAGATATTTTGCCAAAGAATCTCAAGAATCTCAAGAATTGATACGTCTTGCTAGTAATATAGAAATATCAATGTTTAACAATATAGATAAAGAGGGGATTATTAGCGGACATATGCTATCTGGAAATGACAATACTCAGAATACCATTTTGCCTTTAGCAAAAGCTGTTTTGCAAGTAATCCAAGATAATTCAAATGAATCGGAAAGTAAATTTGCAATACTGAGTTCTTGGTTAGATGATATTGATAATAGCTATGATTTTTTGGATGCCTTTGAAAGAGCAACTGGAATAAGTATCTTTCCTGAGAATTGCAATTACAAGAGAAATAATGATGTATTCTTAGAAAGATATTGGGAAAACATCCTTTTTTCACAGTCATTTATAGAGAAATTTGTGATGAATTTCCCTGCAGTAAAAAAAGTTCTACAAGTCGCTGTCTCCAAATCACGTAATTTAGAAAGAAAACAAAATCCAGAATTTTCTTCTTTTGATTCATTAATGATATTTGAAAAATTTCATCCGAAGAAATGCAGTCAAAAGTTATCACGAGACTTACAAAATAATATTACAAAATCCTTTAAAAGGAAAAAAGCTGTTGCAATTACAAGACAAATAGTCGAGGCTTACAGTCAGTATGATCATAAGATGATACTTCGGAGTATGCCTAAAAAGGACAAGAAATTATTTGCTTATAAATTTATTTCATATATTAAAGAGCATGGGATTACACAGGATCCAGAACTTGAAGTAAATTTAGAACCACTATATATGTCTTTTGTTGCCAATATACAGAACGGAATGGGTTTTGAGAGAAGTATTGAGAATGTTTCCATACCTGATGATATCAGTACTAATGACCGACACTTGTTACATGAGAAATGTCATATATACTATAATGCATCTATAAGTAATATTGTTGCGACAACTACAATAGTAAATCCTGATAATAGCACAATTATGCTATCAGATCGGTCTACCACAATGACTACAACAACAGAGCAACATGAAAAACCCCCTATAAATAATAGGAGGAAACAACGTAAAAAACACAGAAAACACAAAAACAGAAGTTCAGAAAATACTATGGGGACAGATGGGAAGAGCGTGAATTTTGTAGATATGCATGCGTTATTAATCTCCTTGTATGGAATGGAAAATAACAACCGACTACTTTCATCAATACCATTATTAATTCCTATATATAATAGATTTTTTAATATGGATGATATTTATAGTTGTGTTAAAAAATTTCAAACTGGTATGTTATCTTGGCTTGCAAGGCAAAATGATAAAACAACCAATGTTGAAGATTTTGATAGCATGCCACAACAGTCTACTGACTTAGATACGAAATCTCAAGATACTATGCACAATACTCAAAGTAGTCTGGAGCTTGATAATCAAAGTCAGCAATATATATATAAGACAGGAGATACTCAAGATAAAAACAGTAGAATAATTGTTACACAAGATGCTATTCAAACACATTATCAGAAAGATTCTTTAGAACGCTTTATAAAACATAAAAAGTTACAAACCGAAAGTTTAGTACAACTAATACAAACAAATTTAGAGTCTCAAGGGTTTATTTGTAGTTCTCAAGATGTTGATATGACAGCACAGAGTTTAAAGTGTGTGCATTTTGGCAAGCAAAGAGTGTCAGAGGGTAGTCTTAGAGTCAATAGTGTCAATGAATTGAATGCTCCTGGTACATATCTTTCGCATAGTAAGGCAGTAGGTAATCCATTGATTTTAGATTCTAAATCTCATATATCAAATACAACAGAAATAGCCTCTATCAATGAGAATCCTCAGAGTGATGCTTTTATATATTTACCTGACCAGCAAGCACATTGTACAAGAAGTGTAACAGAAACTTCAAATGGTAAGATCCGTCAAGAAGTTTCATGTCATGGAACAACCAATCAGTTATATATAGAGAAAGATATACCTAGTACTGACAAGGATGCTAGTAAAGAGATTACACCAGACAACAATATTGTTACAGATAATGATACACATGCAATAGATTTTACAAAAATATCGCACCCTTTTTATGATAAAACATCCAGTAAGGTCTTTGTTGATACTGTGCAAAATGCCTTTTCAATTGAATCTATGACAGGAATTGCAACTAGTTTTGCAATTCATACGACATGTCGTAATATAATACTAAAATATTTACCTCAAGATATATCTGAGACGAAAAAAGATATTATTATGCACTCTATTCCCCCAATTATCTCAGCGATTCTATCAGGTGGAGACATAGGAGCTGTCAGTTTTTCTACAACACAGTCGATAGCTACGATTTTGAGAAAATATCCAACTATTGGCAATAGTGTATCTCAACAATTGTCAAATCTGTTACCAAATTTTTTAAAATCTAAACTGGAGACATTACGATCAAAAATTCAAGGTCATATAAGTAGTTTAACACCTGCTATTTTACCAAATATTGTCAGATCTATAATTGAAAGAATGATATGGCCTACAGATGATAAAAGAATACCTGTTGGAGGTAGTCATATTAATATTATTGTGGAATGTTGTGCAAATATTATTTCTGAAACATTAATATTTACAGGGTTAGAATCTGTAACAAAAATAGATACAAATTCGATATTTAATTTTTGTAGAAGCAAGCCGGTTTATACAAAGACGAATAATGAAAGTACCTATAAATATCAGTCCTGTAATAATGTGAAAAATAATGATCAGCAGATAGGTTGTATACTAGAAGATAATTTCCCAACAACAACGAAAAGAAAGATAGATACAAATGATGTAAATCATGACGTATCATATGATGATAATCCTGCTTTTTCGATGGAGATCACAGATGTGGCTTCAATGCAACCTGCCATTTTGACAAATAGAGTAAATTGACTTTATTAATAGATATTTTATACGAACAAGTGCGAAGAACAAAACAACGCACTTGTTCGCTTGAAACGTTTAGATAAAAAGTTTCAGCTGTGAAATTATGGTGATGCACTAGGAAGTATGAGAGGTTATCTAGAAAATATGATTAAGATTAACAATACCAGCAATGATATTAAATTTGAGATTATATCTCTTCTTTGCGATATTTATGTGATAGAACATTGAAGTTTTGATATTCCGAATAATATACTCGACTTTGATATGGATTTTTGAGAAAAGATGATTATAATCCTTTTCTGTAGAATTTTTTTTCCGTTGGTTTTCTTATAAGGGTATAATAGTCTTTTATAATATTTATCAATCCTCCTGATATCCAGAATCTACCAGTACTGTAGAATCTTGAGGAGGAAATTCTTGTTGCTTAAATAACTTAAAATCATGTATTGATCCGGGATAAGATTTAGATACCTGCACAATACGTCCCTTATCATTAATCCTCACATCTGTTTTGATCGTATGAGGCTTCTTTTTTCCAGAATAGTACAGGGTACCTTTTTTAAGGTCATATCTGTTATGAAATTTATTAGAGTATTTCGTATTCTGCCTGATGGATTTAAAAACTTGAATCAACATTCTGACTGAACCGCAGAATGGATCATAAAATTTTTCTCCGAATTTGGAGTATATAGGCACTGTTAACAAAAGCAAATATAGTGATCTAGTGCATTTAAATACCATAGACATGGAGGAGGTCAACAGTCAAAAGGAAGAAGCATATCGGGATTAAAACTACATTAGCTATAACACCAGACTTTAAAATCATAGAGGTTTTTTAACTGCTGGGAATAAGGAAGATATTAGTTTTGCCAGTGAACTGACAAAACATGTGCAAGGTTGTTATGTAGTAGAGAAGATAAAGGGTATGAAGTGATAGAAAAAAACTACAGGAAATATCCAGTATTCGTGTGATATAGAAAAAAATCGTATTAAACCCATTATATATAACAAACATATATTCAAGTTCCGGTCTAAAATAGAAATTTTCTCCGCTAAACTTAAGGAAAATAGACGTTTAGCTTTACGATTTGGAAAATCAGACTTATCTTTTTTATCTTTCATTGCTTTTGCTTGTATTAAATATCACCTTTGTTAACAGTGCCTAAACTAGGACATTTTCTTTGTACTTCTTGAAATATATTACATCCTGCTATAGTATTATGCATATTCGTAGCATGGACATTAACAGTCTATCTGTTACAATATGTCCTGTAGCCTTTTTTTCTTCATCCACTCCTTTCATGTACCTTAACCCTAATTTGTTTTACACTTTGTAAATCTTGTATCTTGGATCTAGCTTATACTCCATATTTACTCGATTGTTTTATATAAGATCTTTCATCATCTTTTCTATGAACCTCTATCCTTAGCTCGTTAATAGAAACTATATACTGTTTTCCAAGGAGGATAATCATTCGGAGGCAATGACATTGATTAAATAAAACACTGAATTTATTAATACTTTTTAGCTGTGTCTTCTGCCATATTTTCCGTGCTAAAATGTACTTTTATCATTTTTCACTGCTTATCTTAGATAACAATGGGTACTGATATTTAAAGGTTACCTAACTATGTCTGATTTGTTAAGACAGGTTCTTATATTGAAGCAGTGATTCCTGGAAAAACTAACTGTTTACAAATAATAACTCATAATACTGATGTTTATAAATCACGTAATAAGTAGAACGTTTTTTGCAAAAGATAAAGAGATTTCGTAGAATACACACTCGTTTTGATAAAACGTTCGGATGTATCTTATGGGATTGATTTCTAATTATAACAACCTTATCGTAAGGAAATAAGCAATTACGATTATTCGAATAGTCTACTTTGAATTTAATTTATCTATCAGGATCCCTAACAATCCATTACCTATTACATTCGCTGGGGTTAGTATGAAATCAAAAAGTAAGATATCAATCAACATGACAATATTTACTATAACATCAGAGAATCCTAGGTATTTAATAAAGACAGGAGCCAGTACCATAATTGTACCGCCTGGTATAGAGACAACAGCAAACTTGGCAATTAATAGATGGAAAGCAACAATTATGAATTCGCTGATTGTTGGAAAATGACCTGTAAAGCTATATAAACACATTAAAGAAATGATTGGTAGTCCAATTCCATCACCTATCAAGTGAAAATTGATTGTTGCAGGTAAAACAATTTCTGAAGTTTTATTCGTCAAATCCATTTTTTGTCTTATATTCTTGACTGAATTCAACAACAATACAATTGCTATATTACTTGATAAAGTAACCATGGATAGCATAGCAGGAGCTGATAATTCTTTGATGGAAAATAAAAGATTATCTTTAACAATTAGTACAGCTAATATGAACAGGTACAGATATACTATAAAAACTATCACCAGGAATAATACCAGATACTGCGAGATCATAGAGAAGAGAATTTTATCATGTACAGTCCGAATAATGAAACATGATATAAAGATCGGTAACAACGGTAGAACAAGTTTCCTTATGATGAAGCTGTTTAGAATTTGCATGTATTTTATTACTTTGTCTGACAATGCATCGTTTCTGATAAGAAACCGCATGTATGTGGTGAATAATACAGATGATATTAAAGCCTGTATAGAACTTAACAACGGCTTAATACGGATAAAACTTGTCGCTTGTGTTGTATCCGGAATTTGTATAATAGGAATATGAATATACTTGTGAAGAAAGTAAGCACACGTATAACCGATCAAAATTACCAATGCATTTGAAAGCACTATCATAAGAAACGTGATGGATAATGGACGGAAGATATTTCCTTGTAATTTCATCAAAGATCCAGTTATTAACAAGAAAATGATAAAAGGAACGAAGAAAACAACTATATCTTTTGCACTAAGGCCTACGCTATACATGATATCTACGTAGCGATCACTTGTAAAGTAACCTAATATTATGGAAATAATTAGTAATATTGATATTAGAATAGCTCGTCGCATATCTATGAACGATAAAACAGTAAAACTATTATAAGGTATTATCTATAACAAGTAAAGAATATCATTAATCAATTTATTAACTGTATTGAGGGTTTAGCATAAAATATATTGATTGTATTGATTAAGTTTGTCATGATTAGTTAATTATTTCTTGTTTGTGAGTTGATGAATTCTGACAAGCAATGCATCTAAGATGCTAAGATTCTCATAGAATATTTAGGACATAATAATTACTAAAATTTAGTCATGATGTAAAAATTATGTCGAATATATGCTTTTTCGAAACTTTTAGAACAGTATTTTCTGTAATGTTAACAAAAGGTTCTTTTACAACTATGTTATTCAATTTTACAGCTCCTGATTGAATTAACCTTTTAGCAACAGATTTACTTTCTATGTGGTCTATTTTGAGTACTAGATCAACTAATTGAATGCTTTTACTGGCAATATGAATTTTGAGTAGATTAGTTTGCATCTCAAAATTATCCTTCGCCTGTTGAGCAACGCTTAATGATTTTTCTTTACCATGACATAACTCAGTAACCTCTGTAGCTAGTATATGCTTTGCCTCATTTAATGCTTGGCCTTTTAATTTTTCAAGTCTTTGTATTTCGTCTATAGGTAATTCTGTAAGTTTATATAATGCGTTAATACAATCTTGATCATGCATGTTTCTGAAATATTGCCAGAAACTATATACAGGAAGTTTACTTTCATTGAGCCATACGGCCCCTTTTTCTGTTTTTCCCATTTTTTTATTCAAATGATTTGTTAATAGTGTAGTGGTGAGCCCAAAGACAACAGTTCCTTCTCTTTTTTTTACTAGTTCAACACCATTTACTATATTCGCCCACTGATCAGATCCTCCTATTTGTAAAATACAATCATAATTTTTATATAGGTACCAAAAGTCATAACCTTGTAATATCATATAGTTAAACTCTAGAAAACTTAAATTTAAACCTTGCTTTAGTCTGTGCTTTACATTATCAAAAGATATCATTTTATTAACTGAGAACATAGTACCCATATCACCTAGGAATTCTGTGTATTTTAATTCAGAAAGCCAAGAATTATTGTCTAATATAATTGCTTTTTTACCTGGAATCAGAAATTTATTTATAGACTCTAACACTCCTTTTTTATTGTATTCTATTTCTTCATGTGAGAGCATTTTTCTCATTTCATTTTTGCCTGAAGGGTCTCCTATTCTTGTAGTGGCACTTCCTAATATAATGATTGGTATGTGGTCATGTTGTTGTAGTTTTCTGATGGCAAGTAATTGGATCATGCTTCCAATATGTAAACTATCTGCTGTACAATCGAACCCTATATATGCCTTTTGAGGTGATTGCATATGCTCTTTTAATAGCTCAAGATTTGTGCATTGGTAAAAAAGTTTTCTGCTTTGCAGGTCTTGTATCAACATGTTATTCAAGAAATGTGACTATGCTTTTATGGTACCATAAAAGCAGTATTATTAAAATTTATAAACTTAACCACATATGGCCTATTAATGTATCTTTTTGGTACTGAGATATGATTTATTTTTTTTGCGTGGTGAGGTTTTTATAAAAAACTGGCAACCAATCTTGGAGATTTTTCTTCTGAATATCATTTTTGATGGTTAAAGTTTTTTTGTAGGTTGTCAAGACAAATGATTCTAACATTTTTGAATAGTCAAACCGAATAATTGATGATCCAACAGATTTTTGCATGAGGAAAAAACAGAAATCTAAACTATCTAGATCTAATATGAGGTCAAGGTCTTTTTTTGTTAATGAGATTTTTTTTGCCCATTCTTTTGAGAATATTTTTTCACCGGAAAATACAAAGATAGATTCACAAGAATTGACAATACCGTTAATATAACTATTATTAATTTTAAAGAAACTTTCCGAAAAATTGAACAGTAAGAAATATCTATTTTTTCGTGCTAGATTCACAATATACTCTATCTGAGTGCTGGTAAAATAACGAAAGAACTCCATTCCCTCTATAGAAATTAGGTTATATGCTGCGTTAGTCCTGGTCTTGATTCTTCTAATTAAAAGATAATATACTAATATTGATTTGAACCACATGTTTTCTTCTGATAATGTGGGTAATTTTATTCCTAGTATTTTATCATCAAGGTTAAAACTATTATTAGTAATCTTTTTAAAATTCTCGACGTCTCCTACATTTTGTAATATACTAGGTATGCCTATTAAGGAGTCGAAAACAGAATCTAGGTCTTTATTACCTACAATTTGCTCAAGAACAGTCTCTAATTCTTCTTTTTCAATTTTAAAATTTGATAACCTCATGACGATTTGTGTCATGAATTCTCTATCATTTATACTATTATTTTCAAGAATATTTATGGATAGATCTTGTGTATCGAAATTATAATACTTTGCTTCAAGAGCACAGGTAAATATTTCTGATAAGTTCAAGTTCTCTAATATCATTATAGATATGTCTTTGGATATAGACATAGCTAAAAGAAAGTTCTTAACTATATTACTATCATGCCTTTTATTGCTTATAAAAAGACTATTTTGTAAATTTTCTACATAATTCCAGCAGAAGAAATAGGGTTTATAATGAAAATTTTTAAATACTGTTATAGGTGATTTCCATATTGCATTTTTCAAAAATCCAGATGGGTAGTTGCACAAATTACAACAAGAAAAGATATTATCTAGATGATTGAT
Organism: Candidatus Xenolissoclinum pacificiensis L6; assembly: GCA_000512675.1. Classification (GTDB taxonomy): domain Bacteria; phylum Pseudomonadota; class Alphaproteobacteria; order Rickettsiales; family Anaplasmataceae; genus Xenolissoclinum; species Xenolissoclinum pacificum. The sequence continues at coordinate 129,191 of AXCJ01000001.1, read as the reverse complement.
TTTAGGATCTTGGATATAATTGAAATTTCCTGGTAATAGAGAAAAAAAGACTCTTTCTGTTTTAAGATCATTTCGGATTACGTGTAATCCATATTGTCTTAATTTATCATATATCTCTGTAATATTATTGTTGAGTTCTTCAACAGAGTCCGCTGAAAGGGTTATATGTAAGTTATGAGAGAAAAATCTATTTTTTTTGAGGTCGTTGATAATATTTTCAAATCCCAATATTTTATTGGTATCTGAGTCATTTGTTTCAGACAGTATGGAAACTTGTTCTTTAAAATACTTATTGACATTTCGATTATGAATAGGAACAATAATTTCACTAATCATGAAAGATTGGGGTATATTTATTAGGTGGTGATCGATTGTTTCGTATGAGGTAGGAGCCCGGAAATGCTTTACATTCAGAATTGAGGTGAAAAATTCAGAATTTTGGTGAATATGTTTTATATAATTGAAATTGGGAATAACTTTACAGGTTTTAGATAAATTTTGAGCAATATCTTTAATTTGTATCGTAAGAGGTTTGGTTTTTTTTAATAAGATTATTCTTTTTAGAGTTGCTAATAATTCAGAATTAAAGTTCTCATCTATTGCGACAAGTTTGGGTCTGTGATTTTTACATTGTTGAACAATTTCTTCTCGGAAATCATCTAATTTCTTTAGATGGTTCTCAAAAAATGTTTTATATTCCTTATATATTGTTTTTTCTGATGAGGCCTTTTGAAACAGAGTAGTTATATCTTGAAAGGTGTTATGTTTCGTTACTATTGAGATATACAAGTCATTTGTGTAGTACTGCTCCAAGTCATTTGATGATCTATATGAATCAAACAATTGGTTCGCAAAGTAATGTTCATGCTTGTGTTTGAGTTTGTTTTTATATCTGATAATATGGGTCCAAAAGGAGAAATTATGCTGATCCGTCTTTTTTAGTATATCAATTAGTTTTTGTCTGATACAGTCATCCGAATTGTAGCTACTAATCTTGATTATTTGTAATAGGTTACCTTTTTTGGTAATTATAGTATGTTTATTAAGATAACAAGCGTATGGTATCTTATTCTCATCTAGGAACTCCAGATTGGTAACGTTGTCATTTATATCAGGCATTATGAATAATACTACTCTTAATTTTTATTACAAAAGGTAATTCTATCAGAAAACCTTTAAATAATGCTAATAATTCTAATGGGTTAGCAAGACAAACTATATTGATTATATAGAAATTTAAGAATTATGGTGAATATAGAATTTTTTTATCAAACATTTATCTCTCTCTGTGTGGCTAGTTTTGTAATTTGACATGTTTTATTTTGCCATTTATTTATGTTTTCTCCTGTTTAGAAAGTGTGGTCATTTAATATATAAATTCTTTCTCAAAGAGATAGATAAATCTACCATATGGATAAATTTCGAAATTACAATGGCTTTACGTCTAAACTTAGCAAACCAGTGTCTTCGCCTACCTTTGTTGAGTTTAAGATCAACAGTGCAAGATTTGCTAATCACAAGCTTGTGATTAGGAAGTACTTTGGCATATGTAGACAAATGATCTGTACAGAAAAACTAAACATTCCAGTGGTTGGTGAGGATATAAACCTTTTTTAGTGTTTTTCTCGTCTGACTTTTCACTCAAATAATTGGCCTGTAATAGAATCAAGTTTTTTTCAGATCCAAAATTTATTTCTTTTTTTTTGAATAGGTAAATTTTTTAAAGCGTCAGAGCTAATAATATACTTACAATGGTATATTTCTCCTAATTTACCATATTCCTTCCAGGAATAATCTTTTCTTGTCTTCTTTTGGGTGTAGTAGCAATGTTTTGAGCTTGTTTGAATATAAACCCATCTTACCATTCATGTCATAATACATTATTGCTTCATCTTGAGGCTCACTACATCATATTTCCTTGCCTCTTTCCTAATTAGGAACACTGCCTATAATAATTTATTTATTTTTTATAATGCTACATTTTATCTAACACCAGAATTACACTATTTTCTTGTGGGGCAAGTTTTGTATAATGTTTTTTTGCAAAATTGTGTATCTAATCTAACACTCCTGTGTAGATACATGCAGAAGTTTTGTGATCGCATTTAGGGATAAACTATACACATACAGCTTAAGTAACTTTTGCTCAAATGGTTTATCTCTGTTCGTACATGTAATTCACTGACAATTTTTGCATTTATGCCTCTGCTTTCCTTTTATAAAATCACTTCTTACTTGCTCTTCAGATTCATATTTTGGGCAATTCATTTTTATTTTCAGTATACCTAATACACTCTAATCTTTTTACCATTATTGGCTCAATACCCTCGATTATTCTGAATTATCAAGGGTTTTATGGGTTGTCTATTAAACAGTATATAAATATCCAAATATTATATAATAATACTTATACTGTTTATGATGTATCAATAGATTGTATCTATAATTATTAATTTATATAAAATATTTGCGATATATCCTGTTGATATTTCTTTAATAATGCATAAAAATTAACAGATATTCAACATATACAGAATATAAGTTATTAAAATACTAATATATCATGCTAAAAAATACTCAAAAGTCTGCTGAATCCTGTGGTTATACATGTGAAAATTCTTGTGATGCTGTACTGGGAACGAAGAGTGTTACGAATGAAACTCTTATATATGAAACGTCAACGCTTAGTCACGGAGTATGTCGGGATGAGGCATGTGTTACGGCTTTTTATGTTGGGCCACATATTGAACCTGTTGAGTTCGAAATTACTCAGGATATGAAGGGAAGAGTAATAGTAGAGGTTGATCAGGATACGTGTGCTTTTTATGTATATGGTATTCATGATGTAAATCTACATTCACCAGTAATATCAATATGTGCAGATATTAATGATGCAGGAGATCTTGCTGATGCTTTAAGCAGTCCAGAAGATCAGAATATAACGACTAGAGAAGATATTTTATGTCTGTCATCACAACAACCTAATAGTACAACAAAAACGTCTATTGATACAACTTCTATTCCCGTAGGATCCACATTATTTAGGGAGGTCACTAGTTCAGGGACTACAATACAGGGAGCTCTGACCACTAGTGTGCATGATACTACACATAAGAAAACCACTAGTTCAGGGACTACAATACAGGGAGCTCTGACCACTAGTGTACATGATACTACACATAAGAAAACCACTAGTTCAGGGACTACAATGCAAGGGGCTCTGACCACTAGTGTACATGATACTACACATAAGAAAACCACTAGTTCAGATACTACAACGCAGGAGAACACTCCTAGTTCGGATAGTACAACAATTAATGATTTAACATCTGATATTACACAGCCCGGTTTTTCACTTGCAATTACTCAAGGCGATATCACATCATTCACGAGAGAGATCAGTACAATGGATGTTAAGGGAACTAGTGATTCTATGTATATATCTGCTAATAACAATTTGCCAGATACATCTGCTAGCATTGAAAGAATTTCAACTTCAACACCATTGTCCAATAAATCTGCTACTATGCTTCTGTCTGCCCATGCTATATTAGGGATAGTTTTCGGACTTGGTGTTGTTCTAGTTTTATTGGGAGGAGCCTATTGTTATATGAGTTATCAAAAATATCAGCAGAGACGGTATACTAATGCTGATGGATCACATCCTACACAAGAAGATATAGCGATAGAGTTGAACAATTTTAGAGGTGATGAGGGTAATTGTTTTCAACAAAGAGATCAGGTGACATATTTAGTGGGAGAGATACCAGGTGTAAGGTGTCTTAATCCTGAGGATCGTAGTGTTTTCTTTAGTGCAGTAGATGATGAAGATGATATTTTTAATTCAAAGTGGGCAAGATCTACAAATTTAAAACCTAAACAAACAGGTTCTAATACTGATAATTCTGGAACAAGTAAGGAAGCATCAAGCAAAAAAAAGAACTTTAAAAAGTTTCTTAACAACATCACTCCTCAATTGTCAAGCGATGGATTATCTTCGATGGAAAAGCTAAGGATGACAGATATAGAGTGTCTTAATCCTGAGGATCGTAGTGTTTTCTTTAGTACAGGAGATGATGAGGATGATATTTTTAATTCAAAGTGGGCAAGATCTACAAATTTAAAACCTAAACAAACAGGTTCTAATACTGATAATTCTGGAACAAGTAAAGAAGCATCAAGCAAAATAACGAACTCTACAAAGTTTGTCAATAACATCAATGCTCAATTGTCAAGCAATAGATTATCTTCAAGCAAGAAAGGGTTTGTTAATGTATTATTCAACGATGTATCAATTAACCTCTCTGATGATAAAAAAATGGATCTCAGGAAACCCTTTTAAGGTCATGAGAGAAGATTTTGTTTCTTAAGACAGGTGTCTTGTACGGTTTGTTAATTATCAAATGCATCTATCAGGTTACGCATATCAATTGGAATATTACATTTGAGTGTTATGTCTTTCCCTGTAATAGGGTGTGAAAACTGCAAGTAGTATGCATGTAATGCTTGCCTATCAATTAGCCTGCTACAAGTACCATACATCTGGTCTCCTACTATTGGACAACCAATAAACTGCATATGCACTCTTATCTGATGTGTTCTTCCTGTTATTAACCTATATTCTAAGAGTGCGTAATGGTTGCTGTATTTTTTCAAAACATTATACTTGGTAACGGATTTTATTCCTCGATGGTATGCGACAGCCATAGCTCCTTTTTGCCGTTTCGAAGGAGCTATCTTGATATCTATTGTTCCTTGTAAGGATCGAGGTGTGTTGCTAGTAATCGCAAGGTACTTCCTAGTTACTTGTTTATCTTTTATCATACCGGAAAGTCGCCTAACCATGTCGTCATTTTTGGCAACGATAATAAGACCTGTAGTATCTTTATCCAATCTGTGGACTATGCCAGGTCTATATTTATTCTGTAAATTACAATACTCATTTACCAAAATATCTGCTAAAGTATTATCCTGAGTACCATGGCCAGAATGTACAACCATATTTGCTGGCTTGTTGATGACCAGCAGATATTCATCTTCAAAATAAATATCTAGATCTGATACATTAATTTTATTAGGTAATATTTTATTATACGAGTTATCAATTAGTATACAGTATTCTTCCTCTTCCTTGCATATGAGACTACGTTTCGTAACAGGAATATTATTGCCTTCACTTATTTTGTAGACCATGTGATCTCTGATGAAATTTTGAATCTGTACTCTTGATCTATTAAGTTCTTTGGATAAAACGAGGTCTATTCTTTCCTCCATGTTTTTGTCGATTTTAATGTTGATGATTTTTTTAGGCACAATAAAAATTTTTTCTAAATTTACTTACAATTAGATCCCGTATTTTTTGGGATTCTATATTTATTCCGAGATTTTCTAAAGATGTTACTCCAAGCTCTTTAATACCACATGGTGAAATATTAGAATAATATTTCATTAATGCATTTTTGATATTGATTGCAACGCCGTGATAAGTTATCCATCTGCTGATTTTTATTCCAATAGCTGCGATTTTATTTAGGTTGTGATTACTGTCATATACCCAAACTCCTCGATGTTCTTGGTGCTGTATGCCTTCTATGCCAAGAGCATGCAATATATCTATTATGCACATTTCAAGACTATTTATATATTGGTGTATGTCACATGCCTTTCTACGCTTTAAATCTAATAGTAAGTATATTATTTGTTGTCCTGGTCCATGATATGTAAGCTTTCCTCCTCTGCTAGAAGGAATTACCGGAACATCATCAATGCATGATAATTGATTTTGATAAGATGCTCCATAGGTATATACAGATTCGTGTTCTAGGAACCATAATAGTTCCTGCCCACTCTTACTAAGTATTTGATTCACTCTCTCTTGCATATAGGCTATGGCAGTAGGATAATAAATGGGTTTTTTTTCAATAATAATATCCATATTTAAACTTTAAAATTACAGCAATCGGTAATATACATAATAGGTTTTATTTCAATTCATATTGCATCAATTATTTATTTATATCATAACAAGTGGTATAATTCTCTTTGTTTCTATATTCATATTAAAAGCTACTAGATATTCGTATGCATCCTTACAGTAGATACCTAAGAATTTTATTCATTTTCATTTGTTTAGTCTCGTTTGGTTATCATTCCACAGCAAAGGAATATATCCGTGTTGGAACTGCGTCAATAACCGGTAGTTACTACCCTTTTGGTAACTTTATATGTAAAATATTGAACGATTATAATGCTTCTGTTGATAAAGATAAGAGAATAATATGCTCTGTGCAAACCACTCCTGGAACCATCTATAATAAGCATGCTATGCTTTCAAAAAATATGGAATTTGCTATTATACAGAATGATCTAATATACACAGAGTATAGAAATCACCCAGATAGTCCTTTAAGAGTAGTCTTTGGTTTGCATAAAGAGGCTCTTAACCTTGCTACTAGGAGTAATACTGATATCAATGTTTTTGACGATGTTTTCGGAGGCAAAATAAATACTGGAGTTCCTGGTACTGGAACAAGATATGCGTTAAATAATCTATTGAGAGAGAAAGGTTGGGAAAAATCAGATTTTTCTGTGTATGCACAACTTAGAAATGCTGAGCAGACACAAGCTCTTTGTGATTCAAAAATTGATTTGATTGCTGATTTTGTAGCAATTCCGAGTGCTGTATTGAAAGAGGCGCTGGTAACATGTGGTATAAGAGTGGTAAAATTGGGTGATTATTTTGTGAGTCATGTTGTGGATAAATATCCATACTATGAAAAGTTTATCATACCTGTAGGTACATATGATAATTCTGAGCCCATAAGTACAATATCAGTTCGTGCTATGTTTGTGACTCACAAGGATGAGGATGAAGAGATGGTGTATCAAGTCACTAAGAATGCACTGGAAAATCTGAGAATTCTGCAATCTTCTCATGGAGTCTTTAAGACCATAAAGGTTAATGACCTTTTAGATATCAATCATTTGCCTTATGATATACATCCAGGAGCATGTAGGTACTATAAAGAAAAAGGTTATAAGGTTGCAAATTGTGATTAGTAATGGTCATTTTTGGTATAGAAGCAAGTTGTGATGAGACAGCAGTAGCAATTATCGATGACAGTGGGCATATATTAAGTGAAGCAATATTCTCTCAGGATCATAACATGTTTGGTGGTGTGTATCCTGAATATGCAGCAAGAAATCACGTGTTGTCGTTGCGTCCTATGATTGGGAAGGTATTGCAAGATGCCAAGGTTTCTTGGAAGGATATCAACCTTATTGCATTTACTGGTGGACCAGGCTTGATAGGTGGTTTGATAGTGGCTACTATGCTAGCAAAGTCTTTATCTCTTATAACAGGAATCCCAATGGTACCTGTTAACCATTTAGAAGGCCATGCGCTCATGGTAACTATGTTTCTAGATATAACGATGCCATTCCTTCTCTTATTAATATCAGGTGGACACTGTCAAATATTGGTTGTTGAAGATGTAGGTAAATATATGCAGATTGGAACTACAATTGATGATTCTATAGGGGAGTGTTTTGATAAAGTAGCACGGGAAATGCAATTATCTTATCCTGGAGGTCCTGAGATCGAACAGTATGCATTGAGAGGTAATCGCAAGGCATTTTCTTTTCCAAAACCTCTATTGACAAAATCAAAGTATGACTTTTCATTTTCTGGACTCAAGACATCAGTAATCAATACAATTCATTCTTGTCAGAGCAATGACTCGCAGTATAAAGAAGATATTAGTGCGTCATTTGAATATACTATAGTACAAATCCTATTGGACAGGATACAAAATTCTATACAGAAATCACAGGAGTTATATGGGGATAGGGATCTGAATACCCTTGTGGTTTCAGGAGGTGTGGCTGCTAATCAATACATACGTCAGAGTCTTACAGATCAACTAGATATAAAGTGTGTATATCCTCCTATCAAGTATTGTACAGATAATGCAGTGATGATTGCTTGGGCAGGATACCAAAATTATATTAGGAATAACTGTACTTGTGATTTATTCTTTACACCTAGATCAAGATGGCCATTGTAAATCGAAATTGGTATCCTCCTTTTAATATAAACAATATTCCTTCAAATGGTCTATATCCTCTGTCTTTCTGATAAACTTCACTTCTTTCAGGTATGTTTTGATAAATTACCGTTCTCATGCTTTTAGGGGATAATCTGTGACAGGGATTTTGTTTTTTATATGTAATAATTTCATTATCCCTTTTTTTTATTCCTACTTTATCACCTAAAACTTTCTTTTCCTTATGTAAACAGAACCTAAGTGAGGTATATAAAGAATTTATAATAGGAACTAAATTTTCAATTACTGGAAAACATTATTTAGTAAATTTACATTTCTATCAGATATTAAAACATCAAATATAGGGTTATTTAATAAGTTATCCAGCAAAACACATAATAGACCTACTGTGAAATTAGTTTGAGACAAAAGATCAGAGGTGAATAATATAATGGATTATTAGAAGCCATAATTAAGGTTGACGATGCCAGCAACGATATTAAATTTGAGATTATATCTCTTCCTTTTGTTATCATATGTATGAGAAAGGATATTGAAAGTTTTCAGATTACGAATGACATGTTCGACCTTAATACGAGTTTTTGCAAGCAGAGTATTATGATCTTTTTCTGCAGAAGTGACCTCCCTACATTTGGTATTTTTATGATGGTATACCGATCTTCTATGATAATTATGAATACCTTGATATCCAGAATCTACAAATACTTTCGATTAGTTTCTATATCTTCCTTGGATAGTTTTTTACTTTTAGTGATAGATACTATGCTAGCTACAATGGGTTCTAATTTCCTAATAAACCCACATACTTGTGAATCGACCAAATAAATATCCTATGAATTCTTGTGTCACATAGCTACGGTAGTATAGAAATGATGCTAACATCATATCAGATAGACTCAACTTATATGGTCTTCTTGCTCTTTTCAGCACCTTGCTTTTCCACACAATCTGTACTTTCTTGAGTATTCTTCTGCATTTCCCTACCTTCATACCAAATAGCCTCAAAAATACTCGTGGCTTCTTGTCACCTTCTGATAATTTAGCTTCATCATTCTATTCATTTGTTGATATTATTCAATCATATACTCTTTTTCTTATAATTTCACAGGAGGTCTAATCTTTCTATAGTAGAAATGATACATAGGATTTTTCCCTTTAAAACACTCCTCATATTCAACTGATACTAACCATACTGAAAAAAATCCACAACAATCTTCAAGTTTATCCTTAGAACACTTTTCTAGGTTTACCATAGCTATGTGATTCCAAAAATAATTATTTACTAAATGTGAAGCTTCATATTCCTTACTATTAGTAGTTGCATCTTCATTAAGAAGATCTTTATATACCTTGAAGAAAAAATGATTAGGTTAAACAGAATCGTTCATACAATTCCTCTTCAGGGGGGATAATTGCAAAATATATTATGTTACTATATTGAAAATCTTTTTTGGTACATATACGTATTTCTTGATTTCTTGGTTAAATTTTTCTTTAACAGTTTTAATTACTTCCGATTCGTGAATATTTTCACTAACAGTTATTGTGCCTTTGAACTTTCCATTTACTTGTACGGCTATTTTGAAGTTCTTATTCTCAACTATTAGGGGATCAACATTTATGAAATGCATTTTATGCAGTTCTGTAGTGTTTTTTAGAATAACTCTCCATATGTATTCTGCCATTGATGGTGTAAATAATTCTAATACCCTGATAAGGCAGTTTTTCATCTCTGAGTTCAATCCTTTTTCCACTGCTATGTTTGTGATCTCATATATATTGGCTATTGCTTTATTAAATGCAAGATTTTTAGTGTTATCATATATACTTTTTATTCGTTGATAGAACCAATTATTTTCATTGTTTTTATTGTTTTTATCTGATATGAATAAATTGAATACTTTTGTAAGAAAGCGTCTAGTAGATTTTAATTTTTCTTCATTCCATTCCATATCTTTATCTATTGGGTTATCTGAAAGAACGAAAAATTTTAAAACATCAGAGCCATATTCATTTACACTATTTTGTAAATTGACAACATTTTTCTTTGACTTACTCATTTTTTCGATTCTTCCTCGAATCACTTCTTCTCTTAGCATCTGCTTTTCTTTTGCTTCAGAGGGGTACAACCAATTTCCCGAGGAATCTTGGAAAGTTTCATGACATACCATACCTTGAGTAATAAGGTGTTTAAAGGGTTCTTCTAGTGAGAAATAATTACATTTAGACATTGCTCTTATGAAAAATCTAGCATATAAAAGGTGCATCACTGCATGTTCTATTCCCCCGATATATATATCTACAGGCATTGTTTTATCTATATGTTCTCTTGCGAGAGGGTTGTGCTTATTACAAAAATAAAGAAAATACCATGATGATTCTACAAATGTATCAAAGGTATCTGTTTCACGGGTGGCATGTTTTTTGCAATTAGGACATGATGTATATTTCCAGGTAGGATGGTTGGATAGATTTTGTCCTGATGATAAATCTATATTATCAGGTAAAAGCACGGGTAATCTATTTTCTAGAACTATTCCACATTCATCGCAGTATACAACAGGAATTGGATTGCCCCAATATCGTTGTCTGGATATTCCCCAGTCTTTTATTTTATAGTTGATTTCTTTTTTTCCGAGGTTGTTTTGTAGCAAATATTCGGTTATCTTACTTCTAGCATCTAGGACTTGCATCCCATTTAAGAATTCCGAGTTTATCATTATGCCTTCACTACGTATGTACGGTATGGTTTCACTTTGTATGACAGGGTTTATCTCTATATTGTGTTCTTGTGCGAAGTCGAAATCTCTCTTATCGTGTGCGGGCACGGAGCAAACTGCTCCACATCCATATGACGATAATACAAAATCAGCAATAAAGACAGGGATTATAATTTTGTGATTGATAGGGTGATGGACTTTTATGCTGGTATTTGGTGTATTAGTATTTTGCACTATAGGATGATCTTTGGATACAGCTATGAACGTGACACCAAATATGGTTTCTGGTCTGGTTGTAAAAACCTCTATTTCAGTATTTGAATTCACTAGAGGAAATTTTATGCACATGCCTATTGATTTACCGATCCATCTTTTTTGCATTGATCGTACTTGTTCTGGCCAATCTTTTAATGTGTCTAGACCTTGTAACAGATCTTCTGCAAAGTCAGTGATTTTGAAAAACCATTGCTCTAGCATTTTTTTTTCAATTATTGCACCTGATCTCCATCCTTTGCCATCTACAACTTGTTCATTTGCAAGAACTGTTTTATCTATTGGATCCCAGTTGACTTCTGATTTTTTTCTATATACAAGCCCCTGTTTAAACAAAGTAGCGAATATCATTTGCTCATATTTACAATAATGTTCATCAGAAGTACTGAATTCCTTGGACCAGTCATAAGATAGATTCAGATTTTTTAGGTCGGACTTCATAGAATGTATATTTTCTTTAGTCCATTTTTTTGGATGTACTCCTGAATTTATTGCAGCATTCTCAGCAGGTAAGCCAAAAGCATCCCAACCTATTGGGTACAACACGCTTATCCCTTGTCCCCGATAATATCTAGCGATTACATCACCTATAGTGTAATTTCTTAAATGTCCGACATGAATTTGTCCAGATGGATAAGGGAACATTGACAAAACGTACATACTATTCTCTTGTTTGTATGAGAAGGACACGTTTTCTCTGTAGAAAGAATCTATGTTTTTAAAATTTTCCATTATAGTCTTAAGTATCGCTGAAATTATATTATAAAACAGATCTTTTACAAAAAGAATAGCGCGGATTGGCATTGACGATTAAAGATAGACAAGGACAGCTGAATTTGTTAGAAAGGAAACAACAGGTATGCTAAGGTGCGATATGGCAGGAAATTGAAAGCGTTGCGTAAGTAAAAAAGCATCAAGAATGGATTAGCACGAGGCAAACAAAGATACAAATGAAAAGTATGCAAATATAACTAGGAGACACAAGGATAAAAATGGATCAGATAGATTGAAAGTAATCAAGTTATATTGAGAGAATTGTGGAATTAGGACAATAGAAAGACTTACAGGGATACATAATAAACTGATATCTATCTGGATTGAAATAACAGCAGAGCAAATCAAGTTCGACCTGGAAAGAGTCAAGAATAGAATCAGGGGGGGAATGGAGGATATAGTGGTATTATTAGGATCATTCACTGTTAATCTGTGCAACGATAGAGAGAGCATGTGAAATTAAGTATCCGTCTTACCTGATTTCTGCTTTATGTACAAGCATTATATTTTCTGACCTTTTTATACCTTAAAGATACAATTAAATTTATTTTTATTTACAAATGACACGGTATCACTATTAACTATTGATTACAAATTTTAGTAAATATGTATACCAATCTTGAAATCATAAGAAGTTTTTATGTATTGAAAAAACAATAAATTATATGTTATATATATAAACATATAGCTAATTAAAGAACGTATGTTACTCACAGGAAAGTATAAATCCATATCTGATTTCTTACAATCAGTTGAAAAACATAAGATACCAGGACTGATACCACGCAAAGTACCAACTATATTGCGTACATATGAAGAAATTTTTAATATTTTAAAGTCCCCTTATGAAAGTTACAAGAAAATCAGTATTAAACGCGGACAGGATATCAAAACGCAAAAGATAGTAAAATGCTTGCGTAAATCATATTCCAAATATTCTCAGAAGAAAATAGATAAAGCTATTAATGAAATGTTAATTATAGTCATGGAAATACTAGCTAATAGTAATATGCCTAAAATTATTCAATGTCATTGCTTAGTGTATTGTTATCATCACCTATCATACTTAATAACAAGATGCACTGATGAAAAACAACAATATTTTAGAGATCATTTGTTATATCTATCTAACAGGATATATGATCTGTTCCCATATGCAACATATAGACATGATGAACAAGAAAATGCTTATAGAGTAGAACAAGGAGAAATTTATATTTCTTCAGTCAACAAGGAGAAAATAGGCACTGATATGCTCCATGGTTGTATTGCAGTTGTAATATGGAATCCTAATAATAAGAAAGCTATATTAGCCCATATTCTATTCAAGATAACAAATCTTACACCATTGTCTCTTGCTCTTTCGCACATACGTGATTCTGAAAATGAACCATTGGATCTACGAATAATTGGATCTAGATTTCCAAAGAAAACAAAAGATAATACATCTGATATGCTCTTAAAAGTCATCAACCAATTATCTGACAAAAATATATCCTTACATCAATTACAAGTATTTGACCCTGACCAAGTTACAGAATTTGTTTTTGATACAGCAACATCGAAAATTACACATGTATTACCGCAACAACAATATGCTAATAAAGGATTGATAACAGCATATAGTGCTTTTTGTGATACTTTCATAGTTTCACATAATAAAAGAGCATCTGCTTTACTTCTATGTCGAGAAAATATAAAACGAATATTCAATATGAAAGCAAAATATATAGAAAGTAATAATCATTCATCATCAGGTAATGATGAGTTAAATGATGTAGTTTGGCGATCTATTATCACTATGATGATATCTGAGTTAGAAAAATCAATACAAAACGTTGTATCAGCAGTATCTCAACAGCTAGATGGTAATTTCAGGGATGTTTCTCATTCTCAGATTTCACAAATATACTTGGGAGAGGATGCAAATATACATAATCAATACTTGATCAATCATATAGTCAAAGAATTATCTGATGGTCATGATAACTTAGGGAATGAAATTTTTAATTACCATTTTCCTTATATAGAGGAAATAGATAGATACTATTATAATAATCCATGTGAATCAATGAAGGCAGTAGAGTTGCACGCTGTATGTGTACGAAATTATCACATAGAAAAGTGCTGAGCTAAAGAAAGAAGAGTTATAAAATATTTTGTGATATACGCTTGAGATAGAAGATAAAACTGAAACCTCTTAGGTAGAATCTAAAAACTCTCTCATTCTTCATTATCTTGCTTGTTTTAATAGAAAAAATAAACGGTATAGTAAATCCATAAGAATGATTATCATGTATTCCATAATCTTTGAGTTGCTTTTTTATCTATAGTTGTTCGGTAATACTCGCAGATTTATAGTATCTTAGCTCTTGTTAAGACTTCTTCAAACAGTACTGTCAAAGGTATATTCTTTTCGCGGGACATTATCGATATTTTATGAAGAACAGACATAATTTTTCCATCTATAGAAAAACTTTTGTTACTGGACAACCATTTGTTTTGAAAATAAGCTGGGGAAGATACATCGGTATGAGGAGTGCCGATCATAATATCAATATATATTTTTTGTCCTTGAGATGACACCGCAGGGACAGAAAATTTTTTTACAAAATTCATAATGCATCCGATAATTCAGAAAAATATTTTTTTATACGATTACAAGCCATAATCAGAGAATCTTTGCTGAGTGCATAAGACATTCTAAAAAACCCTTGCATTTCAAATGCTTCGCCTGGTACAACAGCAACTAAGGCGTGGTCTAACAAATCTTGTGCTATATCTATCGAATTGTTTATTTCTGGGACAAACAGTCCTTTACGTCCAATATAATTCTGGCAATCAATAAAAAGATAGAATGCTCCTTGTGGAACATTGATAGACAGACCTTTGACATCTTGTAGTATTTTTAGTGCTATATCTCGTTTTTCTTTATACATATTGTTTTGATCTTGAAAGAAGGATCTATCTTTATTTGTATGAGATATCGCTCCCAAAGCAGCTCCTTCTGCAATTGTACAGACTCCTCCTGTTGTATGAGTTTGTAATTTGTTTATACTTTTAACGATATCTTGTGACTTTGATGCAACATATCCAACGCGCCATCCAGTCATAGCGTAACCCTTGGACACTCCATTGACAATACAGGTTCTATCTATTAGATTGGGATAATTATCCAGAATATGAGGGACTTTATTCATATCATAAATTATGTTCTCATATATATCATCGCTGATAATTATTACGTCAGGATGATCAACAAGTATCTCTGCAATTTGTGATAATTCCTTTTCGTTATACACGGCTCCAGAAGGGTTATTTGGCGAGTTTAAGACAATAGCCTTGGTTTTGTGATTAATTGTTTGCTTAAAGCTCTCTATATCTATTGAAAAGTCCTGGTTACATTTCACTTTTTTTGCAATACCACCAGCAAGTTCAACCATTTTAGAGTAAGATACCCATGTTGGAAGAAACAAAATCACTTCATCACCAGGATTTATAACGGAGAAAAATATGTTAAACAGAGCGTGTTTTGCCCCGTTGCATACTACTATATCAGCTACGTTATATTTTAGTTTATTTTCCAATTCTAATTTTCTGACAATAGCTTCTCTTAGGGATATATGGCCAGGAACTGGAGGGTATCTTGTATCTCCTGAAACTATGGCTTTTGTAGCTCCTTCTAGAGCAAAATCAGGGCTATCTAGATCGCTTTCGCCTAAACTCAGGGATATAATGTCTTTTCCTTCTTTTTTTAACTTTTTTGCGAGTTCTGCAATTCTTACTGTATCAGAAGGTGCTATTTTATTTAGGATGTTATTTATTGTAACCATATGATAAATCTCCAACATTTGCACAAGGACTTTTGAGAGTTAAGTCCTCAGGATCTGTCATTGAACAAGAAGTGCAACATACAGCAATTACAACTAATGCCAAAACCGTTCTACGACACGATTGCATAAAATTTCTCAAGTAAGACTTATCTCAACAGTTATTATAGCATGAACAGTAACTATATCGAGTAGAATATAACACAAATATATTGATATTATACTACTTCATAATTGTATTTATCAGTTATAAAAGACATTTACTAATAACTCTCTGTGATAATCTGTATATCCTGTCATCATGTGTTTTATGACTAAAAATAAGAGTATGAAACCGATAAATATCTGAAATGGAATAGAGACAAAATATATTTGCATATAAGGTATCAATCTGTTTAATATACCGGCACTAAATGAGATGAAGAAGGAAGTTACCCATATAGGAGCTGTTAATTTAACTGATAACCAGAATATTTCATTAATGAACAGTACAAAGTTGTTTACTATTTCGGTATAGAAAGAATTATTGTCTAATGGAATAGTATGGTAACTATTAAATATTCCTTCTATGAATAATAAGTGCAAGTTGGTAACAAAGAACATAGCTAAGAATGTAATGTTTAGGAATTTGCTTATTACTACACTCTGAATTCCAGATTCATAATCAAATAAGTTTGAGTTTGATAGGCCAACTGTATGTGAAATGATTGATCCCATTATCTCCAATACGCTATATAGAATATTCATTAAGATACCTATAGTGACACCGGTTACTATTTCAAGAAGACAAAAAAGTAAGTAATCTTCTTGTATAAAAGGTTTTAAGTCAAAGGCATAGCTGATTATATAAGAAATTAGAACGGCAAATGCAACTTTTGTTTTCATATTTACATACATCAAGAAAGGGGTGAACAGAAAAATTCCTCCCACACGGCAGAAAGCAAGAAAAAAACTATAAAGGTTACTATCCGTTAGTGAAAGTTGCATAGAGTAATACAAGTTACATTTCATTTAACAGGATACTACTTAAACAGTATGATCTCAAAACATTTCTATAACTATTGACCAAATCTATTATAGAATATATTATATAATTATCAGTTTGGGGGCATAGCTCAGTTGGTAGAGCATTTGTTTTGCACACAAAAGGTCAGCGGTTCGACTCCGCTTGTCTCCACAGTCTAAATATCCATTTTATCAAATATTGCATCTGGTATTTCATATCCATCTTTTGCGTATACATTCCCTATTGTGATGACATTTACTTGTTCTTGAGCAGAGAGCTCTTCATTATACACCCAAGCACCGTCACGATTTTCTTCTATGAGGGTCACAGGAACAAATTTAACTTGTCTATTTTCTATAATTTTGATACCTATATTTCCTTCCATGTCTAAGGATAAAGCAGGGCTTGGTACATGGAAAGAGAGTGATTTTTGTGTATTTATGAATACTCTAACAGATGAAAAAATTGGTAGTTCTACTTCATCTGGGTTGTTGAATCTTATTTTTACTAAATATGAAGAGTTATTATTAGCATTATAGTTGCTGATAAAAAATACTGTACCTTCATATTTTTTACTGCAATTACTTGATTCTATAATCACTTGTTGTCCTATTTTGACTACGGTTTTTGAGGGTTCATTAATGTATATCTCAGCAATATATTTTTTATGATCAAACATTCTAATAAGCTCGGTATTATATTCATACACAGGATTTCCTTCCGTGACAATAAAGTTATCAATTTTTCCATCAAAAGGTGATTTCACTGTACAGTCACTTAATTGTCTATAAGCGCTGACTGTATTTTCTTCAGCTTGTTTTAAGGCGGATTGAGCCTTTAAAAAATCTATATATGAACTATAACCATCATTATACAGTTCTTCCTCTGCATAGTATTCTTCTTGTTTTAGTTGTAGGTTAGCATCAGCAGTACTAACTATATTTTTTTTATTTCGAGTATCTATTTCAATTAATGGCTGATCTGCGCATACTAAATCACCATCATTGGCTAGAATGTTTTTTATATAACCGGTACACTCGGACACAATAGTCGCATTTCTTTCAGATGATACTTGTCCATAAAAACTTAGATATATATCCTTTTCCTGTCGCAAGATGTTGCTAATTACAAAATTGTAACTAGAACTCTGGTTGTCATTTGTCTCTTTTATTGAGGGGGGTCTTTGGAATACAAACCAGATGATTATGCAAGTTACTATTGATAAGATGATATATTTATTTAAATATTTTTTCATTGACTTGATTTTCAGTAAAGATGTGAAACGTAGCATGAGTTATGGTAACATAATAAAACTTATTTTTAATTAATGGATACTATATATTTGTTGCGGATTATTGTAAACTTACTTTGGTTATTGTTAGGAGAATAGTTTGAATTTGATAAGTCACTTTTGTACTATTATATCTACTTTTTTCTATATAGGTTATGTAAGAATGGCTCCTGGGACTGTTGGTAGTTTGATGGCTTTCTTATTTGTACCGTTGATTGATAGGTACCGTCTTTATTTTGCAATAGGTTTGTTTATAATGTTTTTTCTCACAATTTATACGATTAATGTATATTGTGGAGATCGGGATGTAGAGGGGGATCCTAAGGAGGTGATTATTGATGAGATAATTGCCCAATGTGCTGTTTTTTTGTGCTTGCATACAATGAACAAGGGGACTATGGTTTACTTAGCGCTATCTTTCTTGATTTTTAGATTCTTTGACATTGTTAAGCCTTTTCCTATATCTTGGTGTGATCAGAATATAAAAGGAGGATTTGGAGTCAATTTTGATGATATATTAGCTGCTTTTTTTACTGTTATATTAATATATTTTTTGTAATAATGTCATTTTTATTGGACTCTTTGCCTGCAAGAGCATTAGTGGATTATCATTCTTACATTTCTAAAGCTTCAGCTTGGAAAATTATACAAGAGAAAGATTTTGTAATGACGCTTAATGGAGGACAAGCTTCTTTAATGAACTTTTTATTCTTAAAGAGAAATATCAAACAATCAAGGTTTTCTTATATTTTTTCCCTTTTGAAGAAAGGAGAATCTATTACAATACCTATTGCTACGGAAAAGATTACTAGTATTGAACAGTTTCTGAAAAATCATGATAAAGTAGAGGCCGGATATACTCCTATGCCGTTAGAGCTCGATCTGCAATCTACAGATCTGTATGCATTTAATATGGACATTGATGCAATTACCTTTCATACTGTAAATAGTATAGAGACTGTTAGGATTTTAGATTCGTTGACCAGTACTATCTTTTTGCATGGATCAGGGATAAACAGCAGGGCGATAAGAGTTTTGCAAAAAGGAGAAGATAAATTCTTAAAATACTTTCTAGTAACAGAAAGAGATAGCAATAGATTTATTGGTATGTGTGCTTTTCTTATTCACAATGATATGTCTTGTTTTTATTGTGATGGAATATTGCCTGCCTATAGAAATAAAGGTTTTGGTTATTTAATAGTGTTGAAGAGATTATATATGTTGAAAGAGTTGGGAATAAAAAAGGTGGTTGTGCAGGCAGTTGGTGCAACCTCTCAACATATTTATAAGAAGCTTAACTTTTTACAAAAAGGATCTATAAGACTATATATATATGATAGTAAAAGAATTTAGCATATGATAGTTCTGTTAACAAATGATGATGGTTTTGAGTCGAGTGGATTGCTCTGTATTAAAAACTATTTACAAAAGAATTCGAATATTAAAAAGGTATATGTGTTTTCACCTAATGAAGATAGGAGTGCTCAGGGGCATGCTGTAACAATGGGTTTGCCTATTGAGTATTCTTGCAAAGGGGAAGACTTTTATGCTGTGCAAGGTACAACGGTGGATTGTGTGTTATTCGGGTTATATATGATGCCAGTAATCCCAGATCTTGTAGTATCTGGAATTAATTTGGGAGCAAATATAGGGTTAGACTCAAATTATTCTTCTACTTTGTCTGGAGCATTGGAAGGGGTGATGAATAACATTCCTTCAATATCTTTAAGTCAATTTTATTTATCAGAAAAAAAATCAATAGAATTCCATATACAGAACAAGATATTTGAAGATTTTTTCTCTTTGTATCTTAAGCATACTTCTCTATTTAATGATATTGCTTTGAATGTAAATTTTCCATGTTTTCAACCTAAAGGATTAAAGATTGTGACTGACAATATGTATAAAACTAAAGCCAAAGTAGATCTTTATGAGGAGGATGAATATTTTATATTTGAGAAAAATAGCTTTAATTATGATTCTAGAGAGCTTCATAGACATCCTATGTATAATGGTTTTGTGACGGTCACTCCTGTAAAACCTAGAGCATATTCATCTGAATATGATATAAAGAATATAGAATATCTTGTTTCAATGATAAGATAAGAGTTGTTTTGTTGGGAACTTGTTGAATTAAATAAGGAATAATTCTTTACTAAAACTATCGGAGAGTTACAGTGGAGAAGAGGTTTTTTTTGAAAGATGGAGTTTTAGAACTGAGATATATAAATGATGAGAAATATGGAAGTTGAAACGGCATATGCTTGATTATAGCAATCGCTATGGTATTTAAACTTTATATAGATGAATAAAAGTAAAAGGACACACTGTGTATTGATATATTCGGAGAAATTTTTGAATAAAATTTAATGTTTATTTGGTAGATCATGTGTATTTGAGTGAAAATATTCAATTGTAGTTGAACTATTTTCTAAACAGATAAGAGAAATTTACAGATTTGCTATTTGTGGTGGGTTTTATTAGTTTTTAGAGCTTGAGTTTTCTGAATATTTCAGAGTTGGGGTGATATAGGAAAGGTTAAGTATTAATATTTTAACTTATAATAAGGTAAAAATTGATACCAGAAATATGATTATGATGTTAACAACAAATTATTGACATTATGATGGTGTCATGTTAGAATCCAAATTCTTTAATTTTGTCAGGGTAAATATGAGTAAAGATACATTGCCTAAGGGATTCACTTTGATGGTTACATCTATCCCTTTAGATTATGATCTAATTCATAAGAGGTTACAAGAGGGGCAGGGAACAACAATACTAAATGATGAACAAAGAGAGCTTATAAAGAATTCTGGTGGAATATATATATATACATACAATATCATAAGTAGGAAAGTTGCTGATGTTTGTCCATCTATGGAGTGTCGAAATCCACTGCTTGCGGAAAGGTATGTTACACAGGAAGATCAGCAAGAATATCGTGAATTTTATCATAAGTTACTTGACGAGATAAAGAAAGTAAGCCCTAGTGTT
This sequence comes from Candidatus Xenolissoclinum pacificiensis L6, assembly GCA_000512675.1. GTDB lineage: Bacteria > Pseudomonadota > Alphaproteobacteria > Rickettsiales > Anaplasmataceae > Xenolissoclinum > Xenolissoclinum pacificum. The sequence continues at coordinate 108,234 of AXCJ01000001.1, read as the reverse complement.
AAAATTTATACTGATGCAGAGAATTATGAGTATATTTCTCGTTTTAGGTATATTTTGGCTGATATAAGTGATGGATATGGTTTGGAGGCGGTACAGAAGCGTCGAAGTATTTTTGGCCCTACTACGGATTTGAATCTTTGTGCTTACTCAGATATTCAAGATGCAAAATTCATATCTCTTTACGAGAATATTTTAAACAAAAAGGAGACAGTATCTACATTGGGTGAAGAGATCAAGAAAAAATATTTTGACGCATTTAAAAAATATAGTGAGAATGTAGGAAAAGTAGGATTAAGAATTTTTGCAGGGCTTTATCAGCAAGGAGTGCAGGAAGAACTGCTGAATAATTATCAGGAAAAACTTAAGAAGGTATGTAGTGAAAAATTAGCAGAATTTCATCATAACAGTCCAGAAGAGATATTAAAAGAATATACTCATGAGAATATAAACTTAGAGAAATTATTTTTGCTTGAAAGAGAATTTGAAGGATTTTATAGTGCAAAGTTGCAAGAATTATGGATATTGGTCGATCAAGCCCATGAGCTTGAAATGGTTCCTTTACGAGCACAAGGAAAATGTTCTGAATATATAGAAAATGGTATTAAAGCACTGTATAAGGAAGTGAAAGAGAATGCAAGTGATCAATTGCAAATATCTGTAGAGTTAGAGACATATAAGAAAAATGCGTTCTCATCAAGTATGGAAGATGCGAACAATCAATATGCTATTGATAAAGAAACGAGACGTAATCAAGCATTTAAAAAGTACAGGCAGGCTGTGGGGAATCTAATAGGGAAGTATAGGAAGGAAAGTATAGATGTTATGTATTCTCCTTGTATTGATACTGCTCCTTTAAAGAAAGATGGAACAGTGGATGAGGAGATTTATGAGTCTTTTTCTTATCAGATGTATCGTATTGTTTTTGATCATGATATGGCGACAGAAGCTTTGAAGATATATATTGAAGAATCTTGTGCGCAAGGGGTCACTCCCGTTCTTAAGCATTTTCTGGGTGTTGGGCATGCGAAGCAAGATACTCATCATGATTCTACAGTTTCTCAAATGACATGTAAGGAATTTTTTAACGAGTTGCGACTTTATAGAACTGGTATTGAGCATTATAACGAGCAGTATAAGAAGAATCCTATAAAATGTCCAAAATTGATGATTCTAGCTGGTCATTTACGTGTAAAAATTAAGGATTTTGAGGAGAATCATAATTTATATAATGAAGGATGGGAAAGGAACATTCTTGAATTAATTCAAAGATATAGAGACTCTTCATATGTTTTGCCAAAGGATGCAATATTTAGTTACAGTAAGTTTACAAGGAAATGCATTGACTTGATGTGCAAGGATTTGAATTGTAATCGAGAGAACGTGGATCTTATAACTGATGATTTAATAATGCAGGGGTTGTTGAATGAGTTGTCTGATACAAGGAGTTATAAGGAGTTCCGTAGTGACGTGGAGAAAATTATAGATAACAATGATCTTATAACAAATGTAGGATATAGCTCTCCCAGTGGGGTTCCTATGGAGAAATTGTATGTTACTGTGGAACGATTATCTGATGATAAGTTGGAAGAGCTGATTTCTGGGATTATACCATTAGATCTGACAGTAAAGGGAAGTATTCCTGATAAGATCACAAAAGCATTATATGAGATGGAATCATTAGAGGGTGTAAAGATTAGTGATTTTCAGAAGAAGGAGTATGACCATGCAGGTGCGTATAAATCTATAGTTGAAAAACGAAAAGGGATTGAAACTTGTAAACAATCTATCACAAATTATTTTGACACGTGTGAGAAAGAAGGTCGTTCTATGACTAGGGGGGAGAAAGACTCTCTAAATGCATGTGTGAACTGTTTAAAAAATATCGAAGCCCGTTTTGCATTCTTGTTAATTAACAATGCTTATGCAGATATAAGTAAATCGAGAGAAGTAGCTATGAATATGCAAAATGTGCAGGTATCAGGGGATAATGCACATTCACAATCTTTATAGGGAGAGTACCGGATTGATTTATTCGGGTATATGCTTATTGATTATTTTTATGTAGTGAAGATTTCTGCAAGTGTATTTAATCTATAGGATAGAAAACTTATAGGCTTCTCTATAGTTTCTTCTTATCATGTGTTCTGGGGGGTTTTATTTCTGGGTCGTATATTAACATCTACCATACAATGATAAGTATATGGCAAATATATTGAATATAGTATATATTTTGTTATATACTCAGTGTGCTGTTGGGTATTTGTAGTTGCTATAAATTAAGATAATTGTTTATGAAGAAAAAAATTGTAATTTTTTGCCTTCTGCTATTAATTGTATTAGCATGTGGGTATTTTTATTTTGTTGGGAATGAGTACGAGGCATTCTTATTGAAGAACAAAAAGTTAGTGTATGTTGAGACAACCCATGATGAGGGGATGATAGAAGATGATTCACAGGATCAGAATGATGATGCATGGGGGAGCAAGGATGATGCAGTGGAAATATATGTGTTTCTTTCATTGAGTGAGAAGGATATGACGGGATTTGGTCATAATTACAATTTTATTGTTTCTCCGTATTCGTATATAGTAAGAGAAAATATTTGTTTATCTACAAATTCGATGTTTTTATATATTCCTGCGCGTAATATAACAGAAGAAAATGATCATTCCGATGGGTTTTTATCGCTTTCTCCTGAGTTGTCTAATCTTAAGAATATAGAAAATTTAGGATACATATTTAAGGTTATTGAACAGTGTCCATCTTATGTTGGGGTATATGTAGATGCGGATTTAAGTATGTACAATCAAGATTTTCTTAGACAATTTGCACAAAGTATTGCGTATTATAAGATAGCTTTATTGGTGCGTTATATTAGTATGTCATTAGAGAATATATTTAAGGAATATGGAGTGACATTATTGGTTCCTAATTTCTTTGTTGAAGATGAAGAATTATTTATGCGTGAGAATTGGAAAAATTTTCTCAATGGAGTATATAGAAAATATGATAGTAGTCCTTTTAGGGTTATATCGTTGGATACCGAACATTTGAAGCATTTGGAAGAATGGAGAGATGGTATGTTGTTTTAGGTGACTCAGTTATTTGAAAAACAGTGAATATTGAGTGTTCGGATATATATATATTATTAGATGGGAAAATGTAATAATTGGACAGGATCAAAATATGTTAGAATCGATATTATGATATGATACAGTATTATGTTTGATAATTAATTGGAAGGTGTTTGCCTTTACCATAGATAATAGGGTTTGTTCATGAAGGGAAGTGCCAATAGAGAAGTTTGAGGAAGTTTTTGTAATTAGGGCTTGAGAGGTTGCAAGTGTATTTCTATAGTTAGTATCAACTTACGAGAAGTGAATGCTAATATAGATGATTTTATGGAATGAAGAATTGTTTATAATACAATACAGATATCTTTTTCGTTAGGTAAATAATCATAGATTTTAAGAATTGGGTTATTATGAAAAATTCATTCAAGATTCAGCAAAAAGGAAGGGGATTGATTATGTATATCAACTTTTTAAGTTCTCTAAATATTTTTCTTGTAAACAGAGTGATAGATAGAGGCAAAATAGGTAATGTCCCTAAAGTTTGAGAATCAGTAATATGCTAACAAAAGTAATAAGGTATATTCTAGAAGTTTTATTAAAGCGAGTAGCAATTCTGCGAAATCTTTTTATCTTTTGAAAGAAAAGTTCTACTAAATTATGTGATTTGTAAAGATTAGTATTATGAATAGTTTTTTGCAAACAGTTAATTTTCCAGGGATTACTGCTTCAATATTGCTATTTTTTAACTTATTTCTCAGTAAATTAGTATCATAAGCGCTATCTGCCAGAAAATATTTACATTTTTCATTTGCATAAATGATTTACTAATTGACTATCATGAGTTTGATCAGGACTTAAAACTGTGCATAAGAATTGACTTTAACATGAATCTTTGAAGTTAAACCACCTGCTGGTCTCCCAATATATTCAGATTTTTTTGACAAGCTTACGCAGTGCATCTTGATGCACTTTCACTATAGACGCATCAACTATGGGTGTAATCTTGATCTCGATTTTTTTATCTAAATGTCCTTTTTTAAACCAAGTGTTATATCTAGTATGTATTCCATTATTCCTTAGGTAAATCCCTCCAGGGGTCTCCAAGTTCGTAAACTCTACTCCTGCCAATACACTATTATTTTTTCTTCCTACTGGAAGCAATGATTTTAGTTTGTCCCGACACTTATCATCTATTGCCATTTGTCCCATGGTTTTTTGGTTTATCTTGATACTCATCATAACACCTTCTTTCAGATTCGCTAATTAGGGACACTGCCTACTATTATTAAGACTACTTTAGTATAATTATAGTACGCCTACCTACTATAAGTAGTGAAAGTGATGTTAAAGGTTAAAGATATTTCGATGTATATGACCTGCTCTGATATAGGTATGGTGAAAGGAGTAGCAATGTTTTTTGGTATGTGGTTAGTAGGGATTATCCCCTTATTAATCTTATATAAGAACTTGGGGGTATTTGGCAATAGCTGTGGGTAGGAAACCCCCTATGAACTTTTTTGTTAAGAAAAAACAGCACTACATTTCCAACCCTGATTAGGACAGTAACAAGAAATGCACTAGCCACTTTGCGTTGAAACGAATAATTTTTTATCTAATCTCAAAGATTACGTAATGGTTTGTATTATATCTCAGACCGGTGGGCGGTAACGGGCTCGAACCGCTGACCTCTTCGGTGTAAACGAAGAGCTCTACCAACTGAGCTAACCGCCCTCGTACTTCATTGTAGCATGGCAGATGTTTTTGTTCAATATTTTTTTACCACAGTGATGCACAAGTTTATTTCGGTGCTAGAAGGCTTTTTTGAATAGACGATGCTGGGCAGTAGTTATAAAAGAAAAGTGCCTATGATCTATTATTCTCAGGATTGTGATCAAGAGATGGATCTATAATGATTTTTGATGATCATTATATACTGCTCATGGATATATTTGACATCACTTCCCATATGTAGTAATTTTATTCTACTACGGTACTACGACTTATGTAATGAAAGCAAATGCAAATGTTCAGAGAATAACATATCTGTTCAGTGATGTAAGATTCATAGTCTTTAATATAATAATTCCAATATGTTCAATTCTAGTTTCTTTTTTTGTTTCCGAGATATTACAACGTTATAACACTGGATACAAGGAATATGAACAGGAATTATCACGAGTATTGCATAATATACAAGACACAATTCAATACATACAGAATCATCAAGATATAAATTTTACGCACTATAAGTTGAACAATACGTTATCCACTGAGAAATCGCTTGCAGAAATTCTTAATCATGAGTTTCCTCTGAATTTATATAATATCATGAAACATTATGTCGAAAATACATCAAACTTATCTTTTGTTGTTGTGGCTAGTCAAGATCGAGAAAAATACACGCGTGTTATCTCAAGTCAAGATTTCAATATCAATAAATTACAACACTGTAATATTTCACCTATAAATTCTACATATACGCTGTATTTATGTCCGAATTCGAAAACAAAATTTATGTTGACTCCTTATCTTCAGATGTTTGTTACGTTTTTAGTCAGTTTATTCACTATGTCTACGGGACTCACATATTTATCGAATAATCTGAAGCCATCGTTTCGTTTTGTTGTGAAAAGTGTCAATCCACTTTCTGAACAGCAGAATTGGAAGAATATTGATTCTCATATAACAAGTCAATTTTTGCATAATTTAACTCATGAACTCAGAAACCCTATTTCTACTTTACTGAGTATGTCTAATATAATAAAAAATCAAGCTTTAGACTTCTATAATGCTCAAAACTTATACACGGAGACAGTTGATCAAGAAAGTAAAAAATTGATGGATATGGTTGATAATTTAATAGAGATTATCAAGATTACTAATAATACAATACCCGTTCATAATACGTCACACGTATCGATTCATGATATCATTGAAAAGATTCTGAAACATCTTAAAGAAAGGATATATTCTCAGCATATACATGTCGATTTTGAACAAACTCAAGAAATTATCCCAATAATGTTACTTGATTATCATAAAACTTATACAGCAATACTTCATATTATGACTAGTATTATTGCATATTGTGATCAACATAATACAATCATTATTGGTACTTATTATACGCAGAAAGGCAAAAAGGCTTCTATTATATTTAGTTGTGATATAGAAATATCTTTTACTAACCAACAGCAGTTCATATATAGTAATGGGAATAATGATAATAGTTATATACCGATTCCTGAGCCGGAGATTAGTTTATATATTGCTCGTGAACATATGGCATCGCAAAAGGTTAAATGGTCTTTATCTAGCAAAAATAATAGTACTAAAATCATCTTATCATTTCCTGATAAGCTACTTATAGTGAATGATCGTTTTATGAGTAAATTTTGATTGGGTGCCTCGTTTGCAAGCTTTGGTGATGATATTAGGATATTTTCACAGTTACATGAACATTCTTCATGTAATATTATTAATTAGGATGTTCAATATTTTCCATGAACCATGGGTGGATGTTATGTAATAAGCTATAAAAATTAAATGTTATTCTTATACCAGATAGGTGATTAATCAGAAGAATTGTCTTTTGTTCTATGATTGCAATTGGCATTGTCAATAAGACGTTTTCTGTGTATAGGGTTTTATGTTCTGAATTAATATATTCTACTGAATTTCTAGTTACTGACAGAGTGGTCGTTGAGTTGTTGGTGATTGTAAATCTTTTATCCCATAAGATAGTTCCATTTGGTAAGATTTCTATGACATCTGTAATGTGTTGATATTCTTTTAGAATTTTTAATTCTTTTTTTGTTTTTTTGACATAGCAGGAAGAAATTGTTAATGATATTTTTTCCGAAGATAGAATTCTTTGTAGTGTTGTATATTTGGGTTTATAGGGTTTCCCTCCTATAACTTGTATACACCACATCAGTATCCTAGATTGGATTTCTTGTGGTAACTTTACAAAAGAAGAGATCTCAATTGTTATAAATCCGTGATTCACTGTTATAATTTTTTGCATTTCTATGTATGCATAATGATAAACTGTATACATGGAATTCTGTATATGGCTGATAGTGTTAAGAATACGATTTTTCAGCGTAAGACTTTCTGTATCGATTATTTTACGTAGGAAGTTGCGTTTGTATTTTGTATTCGTATTTGACGGATCCTCAATCCAATCAAAGTTGTGTGCTTTCAAATAGCTGTAAATGTCTTCTTTTCCAATATTTAGTAATGGACGTAATATGGTAAGGTCTTTTGATATTTTCTTACATCTAGCAATCGATGATAGTCCATCTATCCCACTTCCACGTTCCAGGTTGAGTAGAAATGTTTCTATATTATCATCGCGGTGATGTCCAGTAAGTAAATATTTAATGTTTTTTGTGTTACACATGCCTTCTAGTATTTTGTATCTTTTAGTACGACATCGACTTTGTATGTTACTTGTAGGAGGGGATTCTTTCCATTCTATTGTTTTTACAAATATAGGTATGTTCATATTGGAACATATTTTTCTAACAAAGACAGAGTCTTGTGACGACTGATACCGTATATTATGATCAACATGACAAACAGCTATCTTGGTATTCAGTTTGCTTGTTAATGTCCATTGATGTATCATATGTAGTAGGAGGATGCTATCTGCACCTCCAGAGATTGCTAGGAGTACTTTTTCAGATCTGATTGTTAATGTTAGAAACTGGAATATTTCCTTTTTATTAATCATTTTTAAATAGGTAGATCAGATTTTATGCGTGGAAAGAACATCATATACATACCTTTTGCTCTATTTTTGTTTCCAATAATATCGCTGATATTGCCTTGTTTTGTCAATGATACCTACAATATAATGCCTGCAAATATATGGGAATATGTTTTGAATACAGTAATTGCGACTGTTGGGACTGTGACTATTGCTGGTGGGTTGGGCATTATACTGGCAACTGTGATAAGTTTTTATGATTTTTATGGTAGAAGTATAGTAAGGTATATTCTGGTGTTTCCTCTTGCGGTTCCAATGTACATTAGTGCTTTATCTTATGGTTATTTTATAGATAATGCCTTGTTTAGTGATTACTGTGTTTTATGCGCAGTACATCCGTTAATATTGTATATGTTTGTGATGGGGGCGGGTCTATATCCTTATGTGTATATAGTAACTCTTGCAAAAATGGAGTTGAATTGTACAACTATCCTTATTTCGAAGATATTAGGAAGAGGACATTTTTTTTCTCTAGTTAAAATAGTATTGCCTTTATGTTTGCCTGCCAGTTTGATGGGTATGATGCTTGTGGCTATGGAGGTTATGTCTGATTTTGCGACTGCACAGATTTTTGGACTGAATACTTGTGCAACTGTTATATATAGATCTTGGTTTTTGTTAAGAGATTATGTACTAGCCGGTCATATTATACTTTGGATGTTAGTATGTGTGTTATTCTTATTTATTTTCACGAAAAAAGTCATTTATGCACGTGACTATAAATGTATGACATTTGATTTTGATAGGCAATTTGTTTTCAAAAATATTCCGGGAACAAAAGGGATTATATTGTTATTATGTGTGTTAATAGGACCTATTTTAGGTTTTATGATTCCATTAATACCTTTAGTGATGTGGGCGGTTCAATATTCATCTTCTGTATATAGTATAAAAGAGTTTTTGGTATGTGTGTACAATAGCTTTTCTGTGTCTTTTATAGCAGCTTTTATTACAGTTATGATGGCTTTGTTTTTTTGCTGTATCATGAGGATAGATGGTTATATAAGGTGGTTTGCAAGATGTGTATCTATAGGTTACGCTGTTCCAAGTATGGTTGTGGCGTTTGGTATTATTTCTGCTTTAGCTATGTTTGCGAAAGCTATTATGTGGATCTTGCAACAGGTTTCTATAAATGTGCAAATTAGCATGATAGGGACTACATTTGCCATTATATATGCATACTCATTTAGGTTCCTTGCTATTCCAATGAGTGCCATTGAGACAAGTTTAAGGAAAGTGCCTATGGAATATGATTGGTTTTCTTCTATTGTTGGTAAGAGAAAATTTAAGACTTATTTTACCGTTCATATCCCGATGATCTCCAGAGCGGTTATATATTCTTTCTTATTGGTTTTTCTGGATTCTGTCAAGGAATTGACATCAACATTAATTATTCGGCCTTTCAAGTTTGATACTATTGCCATCAAAGTGTATGACCTAATTACAGAGGAAAGGTATATAGATGCCTCTGTTCCAGCATTAGTTCTCGTATTACTAGGTTTGATATCAGTCTTAATAATTTCGTACTTCGGTACTAATAAGGATTTGCATAGTACTCTAATAAGTGATAGATTAGAAGATGGTAGAATTTAGTATAAGTAAGCAGTGAAAATAGAATGTGTTAGACGTAATATAGAATCAGAATATAAAGGGTTTGTTGTAAAACAGCGTGATGATGGTTTAGTACCTGCCGTCGCTTATGGGAAAGGCTTTGATAATTTAACGTTTTTTATTGATCATATATCTTTTGTTAAAAATCATAAGAAAATCAAATCTTCTATTGTAACTTTAAAAGTAAATGATAGGGAGTTCCTAGCTTATGTGAAATCTTGTGATATCCATCCTGTAACTATGAGGCTGATGCATGTTGATTTTCTACTCGTAAATGAAAATGATAGCTATGTTTTTGATGTTCCTGTTACTCTTGTGTCTACTGATGTTTGTGAGGGGGTAAAGTACGGAGGTAGCCTGAATTTGGTTAAGAGATCTTTGTTGGTTGAGTGTGTTCCAAGTAAGATGCCAAAATCCATTAATATAGATGTAGCGAATCTTGGGATAGGAGATGTGGTAAAGAAATCATCAATAGTTCTTGATGAAGGTGTGAATTTTTCTAAAAAAGAGAAATGCAATGTTATTGTAACTGTGGTTGGTCGTAAAGTTAGAGCATCGAAGAAAGAGGATATTCAAGAAGATGTTTCATGATTCCTCCCTATGTGATCGCAGGCTTAGGGAATGTTGGAGATCAATATGAGAATACTAGACATAATATAGGCTTCCTGATCTTGAATAAACTACACTCGGAGATGGCTTTTCCTAGTTTTTCCGAGAAGTTCTCTGGTATGATCTCAAAGATGTCTATATTCGGTCGTTCTGTAATTCTATTTAAACCATGTTTGTTTATGAACCGTTCAGGAATACCGCTGGCGCAATTAAGGTCCTTTTATAAATATGAAATGAGTAATTTGCTTGTTATTCATGATGATATAGATCTCGAGTTAGGTGTAATAAAATGTAAGCAGGGGGGGTCGTCAGGCGGTCATAATGGGATAAAGTCTGTTGATGAACACTTAGGAAATCGTTATTATAGAATGCGTTTTGGTGTTGGTAGACCATCGTTGCAATCTTCTGTGGCGAATTATGTTTTATCCTGTTTTGAGGTTGATATTACAGTGTATATTAATCGTGCTGTTGAAGGAATTCAGAACATTATAAGTGTTGAGAAAGAGCTGGAATTCCCTGTTGGATTACTTTAGTACCATGATATGAGTAAGTTTTTAACAATGTATTTATGGAAAAATACGTGGGGGTGTGTTACGTGATCGATATCACTGATAGGGAATCGAGTTTGTATTGTTTTTTTCTTCTATTGGACGGGATAATATCACATTAATTCTTACTTGTTTTGAGCTTTAGGCGATATCATATTCATAATATTTTGATTGTGTTTGAAATTTTATTATGCTTGTTGCTCTGGTTTGTTATGATATTTCATAATACTTTCTTATTAACGCTTCTTTAAGTAGACCAACTTTAACAAAAGTTTGACCTGAGTGTAGAATGTGATTTACATATGGACAGGACATCCACTGATTATTAGTCATTATCAATTATTTTGTGTATATATTAAGAACAGGAATATCATAGAGGGATCTCCCTAAATGTTATGGAAGATGGCACAGTATATATATGAGATTTCAAAGAGGAAATACAAGTTTTCCGTCAGAGCCTCTGCCTTGATAAATATCATTTCTATTTCCTCCAGTAATTATAAATTTTAATGGATTACCCAAAGCATCTATTAAGGCTTTAGAAGTAAATCCTCCTTTAGATTTTCCCAAACTTCTGCTTTATTTCCATGACCTGATGCACAAGTATGTGCTTATTAACTAAAACGTTGATATACTGTACCCCTCTGTTCCATATGCTTTTGAAAAAAATCTCCATTGACATCCCCCCTTTCAATATATAAGTATGCTCACTCTAGTCGTAAATCAACTGACTTTCTAATCCATTTTATTACATTTAACTTTCTGGCAATAAATTACCATTCTCTTGCTTTTAGGTGATGATTTGTCATAGGGATTTTGTTTTTTATATGGAATAATTTCATTATTCCTTTTTATTCCTGCTTCATCAATTAAGACTTTCTTTTCCTTATGTAAACAGAATCTAGAGGGGGCGTTGTTTATTTACAGAATTTGATAAAGTATCGTGGATTGGGTAGGTGTTTGTTTGAGAATTTTTTTAAATAATATATTTGGAATTAATATATTTGTTGCTACCAGAGGACATATTTGCTTTGTAACGTGTATTGATAAAGTACTGTTCACACCATGATATTTATCTCTCATGATCAAAGAAATTACTTGCTCTATTACGCTTCATCATGTAATCCAATACCTATTTTGCTCTAATTTTAAATCTTCATATGAATTATACTGTCAAAAATACACCTTTGTTAACATTGATAAGAGTTTTTATATTGTAATTCATTGAGTGCAATATAGTTTTTTAACAAAATATAAATATTTTTATACTATAGTTGGTGGTGTGGTTTAAAATAAGTGAGAATCGAAATGCCAGAAACCTCAGACAGGAAAGGGAAGATAGTTAAAGAGCAGATAGAAAAAGCTGGTCAAGATATAAAAAACACGGGTCAAGGAATCGAAATACCAGAAACCTCATACAGTAAAGGGAAGACAGTTAAAGAGCAGATAGAAAAAGCTGGGCAAGGTATAAAAAACACGGCTCAAAGTTTGATACAAGGTGTTAAGGGGAAGAAAAAAAATAAACAAGGTAACGGTGTATCAGGGGAAAATAAATCAGATGTAAAGTCGACTGTTCTTGATCAAGAGGATGCGGAAGAATTTTTGAGTGCAAGTTATGCTATTAGGTGGAAGGATATAGATTCCAACTTGCAGGAATCGGAAAATCAAGATAATGCACTTGAGATAACGTCTACTGTTGAACGAGTATTGGCTCGTTCCTATGTTAGTCAGGAACCGAAGGAAATTTTTTCGTTGGGTAGTGGGAAAAGTGCTACAGAGAAAATTACCGATAAATATGGGAATATTGAGTATATATCAGATCTTGAAGATAAAAAGGATGACGCAAGACGTAATTGGGCCTATATGGCAGTACCGATTGTTACTATACCAGTTTTTGTATTGGCCATGTTGTCAGGAGGAGGACTGATTCCTCTTATGGGGACTCTCCTTACAGCAATAGGTAGTCTCGTTGGAGTGTCTGTGTGGAAATACTCAGCTGAGAGTGCACAGGATACTAGACGGGCTCTTGTTCTGGATGAGATGATGAAGAATAATGAGATAAAAGGTCTTCAGTCGCCGAGTGTTGTGCAGGAGATTTCAACAGAATTAGGGCAAGATGCTCAATTCCAGAAAACGGATGTATCTAGTCGTGTAAATAAAGAATTGGAAAATTGGGATAAGAATGTTGGTGATCGAGCAAAAAGTACGGGTTCTGCTGTTGTGACAGCTGGAATGATAGGTGTTGTAGCATTGACCGGTGTTACGGCAGTGAATTTTGCAATACTTGGGTCATTCGCGCTTGGACCTATTGGGATCGTTTTAACCGCTACTTCTGCTATATCAGCAGGTCTTATTAAATATAAAACTGAGAGAACTAATGAGTTTCGGAAATATTATCAAGAGAGAATGATAAAGGGATATTTTGATACAGAGTTAGCTCATAATGCAAGACGTATAACCCAGATAAAGGATTTATATAAGGATTTAAATGATTTTCATGAGAAGGATAAGGAGAATTCTCAGGGCTTGCGGGAGAGAATGGGTGACAATAACTATGATGCAGTAAAGCAAAATATAGAATTGCATTTTGGTGATCAAGAGTATCTCAATGAGCTTGATCAGGAGTTGCAGGGGTTAAATAAGAATAAGAATTTATTAGAGGAGCAAAAGACAAATTCTCTGGCTACCCTTGATAAGAACAGAGCGGTTAGTTATGGGATTTTTAGAAATATAGTAACAGTTTTAGGATCTATTGGAGCTATAACAGTGGTTGTTGTTGCAGGTGCTCCAGTTCTTGCTGCTGTTGTGCCAGTTGCGATAATAGCATTGGTAGGAAATGTATTATCACGCGCTATGGATTATGCAATTACTGCACAGCCACGAGGGGGATTTGCTGATCGTAAGCAGGTTCTTAAGGAGGTGCATGATGAGTATGTAGCGACAATTAAAGAACAACAACCACATTTGGCAAGAGTAACTGATAAGGAAATTGCTCCTTATGATAAGCATATTATTCGTGAAGCTGATAGAATAGTTCAGTTGAGACGAGATTTTATAGAAAATAGTAGTCGTGCGAATGTTGCTGTGAAAATTGTTGGTCCGATAGCAGGTACCACGCTAGGTTTAGCAATGACATTATTATTTGTTGGTCCGTTCTTGGGTGTTTCTACTGTAGCGCTAACAATTTCTGTACCAGTAATAGCTGGGGTATCGTTTTTATCTATTGCTATTGTGAATATAGTGTCTTTTGTGAGGACAAGAAGCAAAATAAATGATGCCCGGAAAGATATGATGAATGGGAAGTCTCTAGGATTAGAAGTGTCAACTCCTGATATTTCAATTAAGGAAACTTTAGAACTTCAGAGTGAGAAGGAAAGAATAGAGACGAAGGGAGTAGAAGCATATTCCACTTTGCTGGCTTTTTCATTGCCTAAAGAAGATGTGATATCACGTGTAGAAGGCGTAATGGATAGACAAAGGTCAGTTGTACAGAATGTATCTACGAGTTTTGTTAATAACTTTCCGAAACAAGAGAGCCTAGTTTATAATCAGAGCGATGCTCAATATCTGCAGGGAGTAAAAGTGTTGAACAAAGATGGAGCAGAAAAGATGTTTCCTATGTTTGTTGTGCAAAACCAACTAACCGGTAGGAAAATGATATATATGTTGCCTGTAGAAGAGGAGATTAACGTGCAAATGTCAGATAACGAGGTGAGAGATATCTTGGATAACCATATTGGTAATGGTACGCAGTTGTTATGTGTTGGAGAAATGGCATATGATCCGTCGACAAAAGGGGAAGAGAACCGTATGTTTTATGATATCAATGACTTACATGTTGCTGGTGGTAAAATTGATTTGCGAGCAACCACTGGGGGGGCTCATATAACGTTATCATCTGATGAAAATAGCCCGGTATATGCTTTTAATGAGACAGAAGTAGATAATGTTCTCAAAGCAGAAAATGTAGAATACAGGTATCCAGTCAATGTTAAGGTTAGTAATCAGGTGAGTGGTCAGGATACCGTAGGGTTGGTGCCACGTATGACCTCCATGAAGAAGAATACTCATATTTATTCTTCCAATAATGGATATTTATATGAGGTAGTTTTTTCTGGTGAGGGTGAGGTAAAAGAGATAACACCATTAGCTATAGAGTTGAAATATGGATCTCTGTTAAAATCTCTTATGGTGCATATAGATAAAGATGGAAAACCTCTTGATACTAACTTGCCTCAAGATGCTCTTGTCTCAGTATCTTATGATGATGTAACAAAAGAAATTTCTGTAAAAGAAAATGTGTATATTGAGAATGGTGGGCAGGATGTTGGAATATCTTATGCGCAGTATGAGTCACCTAGTATTCCTGTATATGAAACAGGATCCAAGATGATTTATGCAGATGATCATGGAACTAGAGATTTGGATATCAACAGATTCTTGGTAGACGTGTTGGGAAATAAGGACTTTTATAATGTTGCAGATGGAGAACTATATGCTTATAACAGGTTTAATGAACTTCCTGTGAATTATGGTATATCATCTGATGAGATAGGTCAGAATGGTAAGTATAATAATGCAATGAAAGATCGTGAAAACACTCTACAGGGTTATGTCGCGAGGGGGACAAGTCATAATCCAAAGGATGGTCCTTCAGGGCAAATGAAAGTGAGCGAGGGTAGTATTCAAGGTGTATCTGCCATTAATGACCAAGGCAGGTCATAATAGTGGGGATATTTTGTAAATTTAATATAATTCTTTTTAGAAATATATGATTTATCCATTGTCATGTTTTTTGTTGTTTCGAGTATATTAATTATAATATTCCCTTCTCAATTTGCTTGATAAAGGCTTATTGCAAAACATAGTATTGGTCTTTTTTTGAAGGATTGGTAGAATAATTATGCAGAAAATGATAAGCAAACTAGATTCTTAAAAAGATGATCATTCTTTAATTAGAAAAGATATTTTGCACATTCTCTTGCCTCGAATATATATAAATATTTTTATTCGAGTTTTTATTTATTTCTGAAGTTGGGTATCTAGTATATGCAATTTTCTCTGATCTGGGAAGAATATTTGGATTCTATTATACTTTCTGTGAAATTACATTAATGTCACATAATATGAGATGGATTTGTAATGAATTAATCAGAAGTCATGATTAAGATTAACATTGTGTATCACCAAACAAATATCCTATGAATCCTGTGTAACATAACTACGGTAGTGTAATGACAATAACATATCTTCTAATTTAAACAACTTATTTGGTGTTCTTGTTCTTTGTAGTACCTTGCTTTTCCATATAGGCTGTACTCTTTTAACTATTTTATTGAATTTATTTATCGTTGTCCCAAATAGTCTGAAAATAACCGTCGTTTCTTGCAGACCTTCTTATATCTTAGCTTCATCATTTTGTTCATATGTTGATATTATTCAATCATATACTCTTTCACAGGAGGTCTATGTAGGAATACATGTTAATGCTCCATTCTGTTATCATATGGTTAATCTAGGGAAGTATTGTGTTGTTATATCTGGTTATTGATTTTTCCTGTTCAATTCAAAATTTCAATCTATAATCTCTCTCTGTTCCTATAAACCGTTTTGCTATATACTGAGAGCAAATGTTGTGTAACGCTATGCAGAAAAAAATAAATAATATTGAAGATTATAAACACATACAAGTAAGATCCTCCAGAATCGAAGTTCTAAATTTGGATAAATATGATAATAAAGCTATGTTGATTAGCAATTCTGTTAAGTGTTGTCAGAACTACAGATATTGTGATCATGCAGGTCTTGTTGTGAATGTCTATGTAATTCATAATTTGATGCTTATTGAGAAAGTTGTGAATTTAGCTAATGGGATTGTTGATACTATTTTAAATACCTGGAGATGCATTTTTTTTCTTCCTGATAATCACATATTAATTGTATATCCTGATAGGACAGCAGTGGAAATTAGAGCTGGTTTTATCTTTTGGAACCAATATTTACCAGATTTTTCTGCATATACCATGGATTATTTGCATACTATTGCAGATGCGTATTGTGTAGAACTTGAAGTTAAAAAAGGATATGATGATAATCGAAAAGATGTATTAGTTGAAGCGTTACATTCCCTTTTTGAAATTCCAGAACCTGAAGTAAGCGTTTCTAACATGTTTTTGACAAGCTTCTTTCCTAGGTTAGATATGGGACATATGTCTATAAAGATCAGATTTGATAGCGCTGTTTCTGACAGAAAGATATTTGAGTATAAGTATAATGATGAAGCCTTTCGTTATATTGTCGCTCATTCTGAAATTCCTTTACTTGAGACAAAGGGACAAGAACATCAATTACAAGATCTGATGTTGCATTCCTGTTGGGTGTTGGATATTAATCAAATGATAGCCCTCTATAACTATTTTCTGAATACTGAAAAACGTAATCCGACAGATGCAGAGATGGAATTCTTCGCGCAGACCTGGTCCGAACATTGTAAACATACTATTATGTCTTCTCCAATTGATGATTTGCCTACAGGATTGTATCAAACTTATATACAGGGCGCGACAAAAAAGATCATGGAGAACAAACCTGATTTTTGTATGTCTGTATTTTCTGATAATGCTGGGGCTGTACGTTTAAATCGACAATATAGTATTGCATGTAAAGTAGAGACTCATAATACCCCCTGCGCTATTATGCCCCAAGGAGGTGCCGTAACAGGCGTTCTGGGTGTGAATCGAGATATTCTAGGTTTTGGTACAGGAGCTTTACCCATTGCGAATGTTTTTGGGTTCTGTTTAAATAATGTGGAACATGAAGAACCAATGTATTATGATGTATACTTTGAAAATCGCGTTCTGAAAGGATCAGATATTATTACGGGTGTCATCGAAGGTGTAGAAATAGGTGGTAATTTATCGGGGATTCCAACAATACAAGGATTTATAAAGTATGGTAATGCTTTTAAAGCAAAACCTTTGGTTTTTGTTGGTAGTATTGGATTAATTGCAAATCAGGGAGCGGACTCTGAAAGTGTTTTTGACCGTGTTCCTAATAAGGGGGACTTGGTGGTGATTTTAGGTTCTAAAGTAGGAAAGGATGGCATACATGGTGCAACTATTTCTTCTGCAGGGATGTCTAATAATATTTCATCTCGCATGGTTCAAAAGGGGAACCCTTTTATGCAGAAAAAATTATCAGATGCATTAATCAAAGAGATGAAAGGACTGTACACTGTGTTGACTGATAATGGAGCAGGAGGTTTCTCTTCATCTGTTGGTGAACTTGGTGAGAATGGATTTATTGTAGATTTGGATAAAACAGTACCCTATTTAAAAGATGTTACGATGTCTCCTTGGGAGATATGGGTGTCAGAGTCGCAAGAACGTATGACCCTTGCAGTACCGCCAGAAAATTTATCCAAATTGTTAGATATTGCCAAGATACATGGTATCTTGGCATACGAAATAGGAGTCTTTAATAATTCAAAACGTGCTGTTGTGACATATAACAAGGGTGAAAAAGTTATTGATATATCCACGGGTTTTCTTCATGAAGGTGCTCCAAAAATGCATTTGTTGACCGAAAAGGTTATACATCTTAATAAAATATCTGAGCGTATGTTTTCTGATATCACTGATATGGTTTCAGATATAAATATATGTAGTAGAAGTTCTTTATTTGGGATGTATGATCATGAAGTGCAGGGGAATAGCGTTTTAAAACCTGTTATTGGTCCAAATCAGGTACATTCTCCAGTTTCAATTATTACTCCTTTATTAGGGAAAAAGTATGGTGTTTCTTTTGCACAGGGACTTGCTGAAATTAAGAATGAAGATCCATACAATAAGGTAATGATTTTTATTGAGGAAGTCGTTAGAAAGTTGGTTTCTGTAGGTACGCCTCTGGATAAGATTGCTCTTTTGGATAATTTCTGTTGGTCTAATTCGGACAATCGTTATAAACTATGGATGTTGAAGAAGGCTACGCAAGCCTGTTATGATGGTGCTATAGGATTTATGACTCCTTTCATTTCTGGGAAAGATAGTATGTTCAATAATGCCGTGATTTATAATTTGCTGGGACAGAGTCAGAAGGTAGAGAACAATCCTGTTTTACTAATTAGTGGTCTTGGAATTATAGGGGATATTAAAAAAACTATTTCACCGGAAATTAAGTTTGTAGGAGATTTATTATATTTGGTAGGAGTTGAATATGGAAATAACTATGCAGTTGATCTTGATAATACAGTGCAGTTCTTTAAGAAGTATATGATGGCAGTTTCCAAAGGTTGGATTGTTTCTGCTCTTGCGGTTGAATTTGATGGTGGTGGGGTGACAATGACTATTATACGTAAAATGTTAGCTTGCTTTTTTGATTACGGTGTTGAAGCAGAGGTGCAATCTGATTATAATACACAGTCAATAGTGATTACTGTGAATCCGCTTTATCAGAAAGATATAGAAAAATTATTTGAGTGTCAGAAAATTGGTAGTGTTATTGCACAAAACTTTTTGATTATTAATGGGAATCATTTTCCAAAATCAGTATTGTTGGAGAAGTATAACAATCGATTATATTGATCGAAGTGTACATAATTCTGTTGTATTTAGGTTGTTTCTGTTTGAGAGTGTGAAGTCTTTTTTATATTTTACATTTGCTGTTTGAACAATTGTATGTACACAATAGTTAGTGTTTATTATTACTTGCTCTGTTGATCAAAAAGACCTTGATAGATTGGTTTTTATATGTATAGTCGAAGGTATCAGGTTTAAAAATAGGCAAGGATTTATACTTTAGTAAAGAAGTAGAGTGTTCTTATATCTTTTTATAATAACTTTGATATTTATGTTCTGTTTTTTGGCATATAACGCTCATCATGTTTGTTGATCATGGAATAAGCAATAAAGATTCCTTCAGGAGATAGTGTTCCTCTTAAGACGACTCCATCTTGTAACATTGGTGGTACTTTCCCATTATATAAGACGTTTATAGTGGTAATACCATCATGCACCTGGAAAGATACATTTCCATCTGGTTCTTTATGGATGTTATTTTCTAATAACATCCCGGAGAGACGTATTTCTTTGTTTATCATGTGTAATGCTTCAGTTGGGGTATAAAAAAATACTGAGTATTTCTTCAGGTACCACAACATAGTGCATACCAAAATGCTCACCATCACGAAACACACAAAGATGTATAAGATACGCTCGGTAGAAGTTTTCATGGAAAATTATTGTCTAATTGATAATGATCGTGTTGTATAAACGTTTTGAATATATTGATTAATTTTTTGTACTGATACAATGACTAGACCAGAAATCATGATTATACTGCTGATAAGTTGTAAAGTTGTGACTTGTTCTCTAAGCAGAACAATTCCTGATATCATGCCAAAGACAGGTAATAATAGAGCAAAAGGACCTACCTTATACATAGGATATTTTGTTATTAGACGAAACCAGATAGAGAGTACAATACATGTAACAACTAACGATTGATACGCAAGTACAAAGATAAAGTGGATTGGTATAGAATATATATCAATATTCCAGTCTTCAAAGCAGTATGAAATACAAAATAGTTGAGGCATGGCGCACACAGATACCCAGGGAACTAATACAGACATATTAAGAGGTTCATCTTGATTTTTCTTCATGTTAGAAAGTTTTTTCACAAACATGTTATAACTCGCCCAAGATACAGCAAAGACCATCAGAGAGAATAGAGATGGAAGGTTAGAAAATATATGCACTGTGTTGAGTAGAAATAATAGTCCAGTAAACGATGTTAGTATACCCAAAATTGTTGCAAAATTCATTTTCTCGTTGAAAAATATTCTGGCAAATATAATTGCAAAGATAACATTTGTCTTACCTATAACAGAAACCACGCTAACATTGATACCCAAGGAGACAGCCAGTAACATACTACCGTATGTTCCTGGACCCCATAAGAACCCTAGAACCATAAGAAAGGACAGGTTAGCCGGGGGTTTTTTATAGAGTAATATAGGACTATATACTATTGATACTATAGCACTTTCTAAAAACATTGCGAAGAAAGGTGGGACGAATTTAACAAGGTAGGACTGAGCTAAATATCCTGTACTCCAGCAAAAGACCACAAGTAACACCAGAATAGTATCATGAAACTTCATATTGATAGAGAAATCGTTAAAACTTAGTATACAGAAAGAAGTGTATATCTATTATTATGAAAAATACACAAAATAAACCATAATAAGCCAATGTCCGAGAGATCCTTTTTATACAGAATTCCAGAACAAAAACACCAGAATTCTGTAACGTTGAGGTTCACATACACTCAGATCCAAATTAATACATGATCGGATCTTATAAGTTAATCTTATTAAGATTGATAATATCTACTTTGCAACTTCTGCTGATAACCCATAGTTGATAACTTTTATATCACTCATTAAAGATAGTGGAGTGTGTACACTATCTTCATCTTTGACAGCCCTGTTCAGAATATCTCTTGCTTCTTCTGAAATTTTGTCACTAGTTTTAATATTTGATGAATTAACTTCTTTTATTAATAAATCTTTTGATGGTTGATCTTGACCTGCCATACTTTTAAACCAAGTACATTCTTGATATGCTTCAAATATATTAGCAACTGCAGCTAATGAGGTTGCTACAAGCATAGTAATCATAAGAGGATTGACCAATAATCCTGGGATAGTCACCATAGCAACAACGATAGGGACTACCATGAGGAGACCAAGTAATGATCTTATCATATCACCAGATTTACCATTAAACGACTCTTTTTCTTTAAGAACAGCAAAAAACGCTAAAGGATCTGTGTCAGCAAATTTACCTTCACGTTTTTGAACATCTTTTGATACGTCGGCATTCCAAGTTCCCATGATACCAGTATCATCTTTTAGAATATCGGATGCCTTATTATAATGCATCACGGAACTGCAAGAATGTATTACAAACCCTATTAGACAGATAGCAAGCAGAGATACCAGGATAGTAGGTAATACAGCTGGCATAATACTCATAGCATAAAATGGCATTACAATTTTTGTGGCGATTATTGCTGAAAGAACAGTGACTGCTGTCAAGTACATTGCAAGTCTGAAGAAGGCAATTACCGACTTTCTCTGTGCACGACCTTTAATAAGTTGTCTGTTTAATGCACGATTACTTGCCAATTGTTTTCTAAGAGGATTAACTGGATCATTACTTGATTTAGCGTCTGCTGCAGGTGTTGCATTTTGTAAAACTTTTCTCAAGCCAATTTTATCTGCATTCTTAGGGTCTTCTAAACCACGAAGAGATTTTTGTATATTCGCAACTGTTTTTTCATTTTTGAGTACACCCTCTGCATTTTGTGTGTATTTTGTCATTCCAACCTAATTTTTTTTAATAACCTATAAAGATATATTGAGTTTACCCCATATATACATCAATGATAACATAAGCATAAACAAAATAAAATATTTTAACGAAAATAAATAAATTTAAATATTTACTAAGCGATTGTATATTTAATAATCATTATATTATATTGCACTATAACATATTATATATAATTTGGGGAATAGTTAAATAACTATTAAATATAGGAAAAATAAATTATATTTTAAGATAAAATCATAATGTACTATTTGAGTTGATTAGGTAATGTTTTAAAGTTTGAAGTCATGATGGTGTGGATAAGGTAGGAGTTGTATTGGTTATTATCTGATGAATTATACCAAAGCATGGAGTCTTTTGAAGGGGTGTATTCTGTATTATGAATGTTACAAGAGTCTTTGACAGATATTTTAGGTATAGTTTAAGTTAATGATTATTTTATGAATTTTATTAATAGTGAATAGATCTTCTGCGAGAGTATCAAAGCAAGATAGAGGCAGAAAGGGTTATGTAACTGAGTAGCTAAAAACCATGATTTAGATTGACAATACCAGCAATGATATTGCATTTGATGTGATACCTTTTTCTCTTATTATGATATCTATGTGGAAGTATACTGAAAGTCTTGAGAGTACGAATAACATGCTCAACCTTAATACGAGTTTTGGCCAGAAGGGTATTATGGTCTTTTTCTTGAGAACTTACTTTCATAGACTTGGCGTTTTTATAAGGATATACAGAATTTTTATGATAATGATTAATACCTTGATAACCAGAATACTCCAATACTTTAGATTATTGAGATGAGCCAGGATAAGATTTAGATACTTGCACAATTCGCCTCTTATTATTAATTCTAACCTCCGTATAGTATGAACTTTCTTCTTCCCAGAATAGCATGATTTTTTGTTTTTTCTTAGGACGTGCCATAGGTTGTTCTGTAGCATCTATAATAAGCACTCCTATATCTTCCTTGGAGAGTTTTTGCTTTTGGAAATAGAAACTAAGTCTGCTGCAATAGCTTCTTTATGAATCTACAAACCTGTGTATGCATAACAGATATCCGATGAATTCAAAACCTCATGATATCGTTATTTATTAACCAATAGAGGGCAAGTTAAAGTTTTTCACATCGCCTTATTTGGAAACTTGGATTTTACAGGAGTTCTTGTAGAAATTTATGTCATATACTTTCTGGTTTCTGTGAAAGTTTGTTATGATGTCTTCTATTGTTCATAACATTTATATATAAACGTATCATATCTTGAATAAGATTGTAGTAATGTTATTTGTTGGTTTTTTTATTGACTGATATGATTTTGTTATGTTTTAGAGAAAATTGTATGTTTTGGCGTCCTGATATGAAATCTGAGAGTTCTTTTCCGCAAAAACTATATCTCCATCCATTACGAATAATATTGTTGTTATCGTATCCCATGATAAATTCTTTAAGCTGGGTTTTTTTTCTGACTACATATGTATATGAGATATCATAAACTAAACATTTACTTCTTATAAATATTTTGCATATTGATAATAAATCATGAAGTTGTTCATCGAAATCAATCTCTTGCACCTGAGGAAGGTGCTTGTTCAACGTATCTGATACTAATTTTGAATCTAAATTATATTTTTTACTGATTTCTTCTACCGAACTTTGTATGCGTGCATTACTTAAACAATATACTGCAAGCATCGAGATACTAGGGAAATAATTTGATAATGCATTTTGCAATATATTGCTTGTATTATGATAGATGTTCTGCATATCTTCAAAGAAACAAGATTTTTTATTCAAATCATATTTCTGAAAGTCATGAATTACATAGTTTTGGTACAAACGATATAAATACAACACATCTACACTAGCATATATGATTTGTGTTTTAGATAAAGGACGTATCATCCAGTTACTTGTTTTTTCGCTTTTATCTATAGTATGTCCTAAGATGTCATATACCATTTTCATATAACTAGGAGGGGAACTATAAGATTTGTATAACATTATCATGGCTTGTAGATCTACGATAGGATATGGGATAATGTTCAAGATATCAGACAGGGCGACAACATCTTGGCTACAATCATAAAATATTTTAATGATATCAGGATGATTAAAAATATTTTTCAATGGAGTATAATCATTTAAATGTTTGCTCAATACATCTATTATAAGTACTTGTTCTTGAAAGCATATCTGCACTAATGAGAGACTAGGAAAGAAGGTGTTTTTTCTTCTGATAAATTCAGTATCTACAGCAATAAATTTGGGATTGTGTTGTAATATATGCTCTACTGCAACATATAGGCTACTATTATCTACTATTAACATAACTTGATCAAGAAATACTTTCTAATGTTAGTTTGCTTATATATTAGGTATCTTTTGTGAATAATCTGGTACAATATTTGAAAAAACATCTGCGCAAACTATGATAAAATCACTATAATTTCTATTCAAAAACTCTATCATTCTTTTAGTAATGCTATATATTTTCAGTAATTACTACTATTGAATGACTGATATAAAGCATCTGTTAGGGATCAGGTTTAGGAATTAGAGAGGCATAGTTGTTCAGAGAAGATGATATTGCTATGAGATCAAAGGTGGTGACGATTTCTATATCAATTCTTAGAATATTTGGGAATCTCACGGTTGAAGTAATTGTATTATATACCCTATCAATACCAATATGTTTTTTATTGACATGCGTTATTGTTGGTTTAAACTTTTTTTCTGATAAAAATTTTGTAGTTTTATTATAGTATTCTTTTAACATATCGGGAATTAAGGATTGATTTCAGGAACTACGCTTGACACTATAATTATAGACTTCCTTCGGTAATATTTTTAGTGCTAATTGCAAATAGTTTGTGTACTTCAAGATTATGTCTCTTGATACCAAATGCTAGACGCATATTTTCCACATCTAAATATTATGCATATAATTTCAATTAAATAGGATATACATTAATCTTTATAATATTGTGCGTGAAATTTCAATCTATTCAATGAGATGACTATAGGAATGAAGGGTTTTAGTGTCTAGGCACTGTTAACAAAGGTGATATTTAATACAAGAAAAAGCAATGAAAGATAGAAAAGATAAGTCTGATTTTTCAAATCGCAAAGCTGAACGTTTCCTTGAGTTGAGCGAAGAAATTTTCTATTCTAGACCAGAATCTGAATATATGCTTGTTATATATAATGGGTTTAATACGATTCACCAGGTGGAATATTATATAGTTCTTTTTCTATGTTATCACTATCATACTCTTTATCCTGTACTACATAGCAACTCTGAATATTTTTTGTCAATTCATTGGCAGAATTTATGTCTGCTTTACCTGTTAAAACCTTCTATCACTTTAAATTCCGGCGTTCTGGCTAATATATTTTTGTTGTTATCTTGATATGCTTATTTCTTTCGATTACTGGAGCATTTTTGTGTTCCTATGTCTATGGTATTTAATGTGCATAGCATATTACTATATTGGGTTTTAGCCCCTCATTGTTTTGTAATCTAGATACTATCTACCCTCATAAATTCCTTTTATGCCCCGGTGGAATCTCATATATATACTAATTTTATGATGTACGATAGAAGATACAGAAAAGATAGTGAATAATTTTAGGAGCATGGATGTGATTGACGTATGAGTGATTTGGTCTCTGATTTTTGGGAATTGTGAAAGTTAATTGAGGCTTATATGGGAAGACTATTGTTATTTTTGCATTCAAGAACAGAAGCATTAGATTTAAAATATAATGTGATTCTGTTTTGATAAGAGAGAAGGCGATCATACTTACATTACAGAATTATTCAGAATTATCCTTTTTACAATGTTGTGTAATTTTTTTGTACATCTCTGATAGTACTTGTTGCGTATTTGTATTACTTTAACCTAAAGGGGGGTCAATCAGTTGCTCAAGATTTACCTTTGGTATAATATTTTTTCGTAATATGCGTGCTACTTGTATATAGTAGTATGGATATTAAGGTATGATAAAATTTCCAACTCCTTTTTTTCCATTAACTGTTGTTCGGCAAGATTGGTATGGTCATAACCTAGGATGTGCAGAATTCCATGTACTAACATATGTGTTGCATGATGATCAAATGGTATGTTGTATTCATGTGATTCTCTCTTCAGTGTATCGAAAGATAGTATAATTTCTCCAGATAGGTTTTGGATTTCTACATAAGAGAGATCATTTTCTTCAAGATAGGAAAAAGAAAGTACATTGGTAGGGGAATTCTTATTTCTATATTGAAAATTAACTGATTGAATTGTCGGATCATCAGTAAGAAATAATGAAATTGGATATTTGTGGTTTAAGAGATTCAGGATTTTTTGCAATACCACAGACATAGATGGAATGTACGGTTCCCATTGTGAATAATTTGTACCAATGAGTTCGTGTTCCATATCATTGCATAAAGTAAGAATATGCGTTGTCAAATATATTGTCTTGAGGTTCAAGATATTTTGAAGATCGTTTTATGCATTCGAGGTGATAATGGTACATAGGTTGATGATGATCTTGAATGGCTCTTTCTGGGTGTGGCATTGAGAATAATATTTGACCCGTTGTATCTGTAATTGCAGCCACATCATGAGCAGACCCATTAGGAGTGTTTTTATATGTTAGAGCGATTAAATTTTGCGGTATATCGCCTTGGAAACGACCCTCTTTATGGGCAATGGGCAATGCAAGAGATTGATTTTGTTTTTTGAACCAAATGCTTGTTTTTTTCACTTCAAGTTCTTGCCAATTACATATGAAATTTTTTCCTGTGTTTATGGTAATGGAAATTCCTAAGTTCTTAAAGAAACGCAGAAGTATCTGGCAACCATTGCATATACCGAGTATTAATTTTTTTGATACTATAAAATCTTGTAACCATTCTCTTGCCAACTCCAATTTAAAAGCCATAAACACACCAGCTCCCAGGCTATCAGCGTATGAGAAACCTCCTGGAAAGACTAAAACATCGAAAGTATTCAGATCTTTTCTTTTTGTGTTACTTGATGACATTTCTAGGAAGGTGTTGAAATGCATTCTTGTGGTACTAAACCCAGATGTTTTGAATGCAAAATCTGTTTCATGGTCACAGTTTAACCCTAAACCAGTTATAATAAGTACTCTTGGGGTCATGATTATTCAACTCGCTTACTCAGACAGCATATTATTCCTGGCATAGGGCGTTCATTTTATTAAAGGCTTTAATAAATCCTTCTAGTGAATATACATCAATTGAGCAGGTGTTTTTCCTAGATTTTCCAAGAAAGAAGAGATAATAACCTCTTTTCATAGACTTTACGACATTATTATCGTCATTATAGTCTCGGAACCATACAAACTCTTCAACTACAAGATCCATCAGGATTTTTTCCTTCTGATTAGCGGGGATTATACATAAACCCTGATCTTTTAATGTGGTAGTGATTTGATCTCTAATTGGACCCAGAGAATCTTTTGTGTAAGAGACTGCAATTTCTCCGTATGTATCTTTTTGAAGAGGGTATCCAGGAGTAGCACTGACTTCTGAGATTTCATTGGAAATGTGTCGTATATATACGACAGGATCTCCTCTTTTGGTATAACTACCAGATGAGAAAATAGGAGCCGAAGCAAGGAAACAGATTTGTTTATTTTCTTGTTTGCTATTTCTGTCTGGGACAGAATATACTTCCCAAGTATTATATACAGCTATTGGTTTGCATTCATCACCAGTACAAGGCGAATCTGTAGCGTGGATATTTCCAGAGAATAACAAACAGAAAATTAATAGGAAAAAATTGAGAAAGAACATATCAGTATCAACAAATAATTAAATGAACGTGTCGAATAATCTCACGACCCAAAGTTATTTTATAACAATTGGTATAATATATTCAAGAATTATTTGGTATAATAGAAATATTTATCGAATACGTTATTATAATATGTCTCTAGTTAACCCAGAAGATAAACTTCTCAAGACGATAACTGAAGTTGCAAGAGAGTTAGGGATAAAAGAATATGTCTTGCGTTATTGGGAGACACAATTTCCTCAGATTAACCCATCAAGGCAAAAGGGCAAAAGATTATATGACATTAATGACGTTAAAACTATTAAAACGATACAGGATCTATTACATAATCAGAAATATACTATCCAGGGTGCGAAGAATTTTCTATACTTTGAAAATGAGCAAGATAATGATAAGAATATGTTGGATGTTTTGGCAGAGCTTAAGAAATTATACTCTTTCCTTAGGGAGGCAATGAGTGATGAATAAGATAATTTTTATTCTAGTACTATTTTTATATACAGAGGTAGCTTTTGCAAATGATATACACATATTAGCTACTGTAGATGGTCAACCTATAACAAATGTCGATATAATAGACAGGGTTCGTGTCTTGGAGAAAATTACACAAAATCGTGTGAATGAAAGAGATAAGCACTTGATGTTAGAGGTGTTAATAGATGAAATGGTTGTTTTGAGTACAGCACAGCAATTTAACATTCAACCTAATCATGAGGAGATTGAGCAAAGTTTGGAGCCTTATTATGCGCTTAATCTTAGCGAATCAGATATGCATATTGTCAGAAGTTATGCTACGGTATCTAATCTGATTTATAAGATTTTGGAAGTTCATGTGATTCCTTATATTAGTCTCGATCAAGATTTGATCAAAAAAAGGCTTGTAGAACGAGTAGATAGTGTAAATTCGAAAAGTCTGGTTACTTTCACAAAATATACCTTTCCTAATTCTGTATATTCAGAGAATGATATAAAATTGTATATGGATAAAATTTTAGAGAATAAATCAGCTAAACTACCAGAAGGTATAAAAGTTAGTAAGTCGATAAATGTTAAAATTGACACTTTGAGTGCTCGAGTTCAAGAGGTGATCTTGCGGGAGTCAATTGGAAGTACTCCTATCATCAATACAGGGAGTAATTATATTGTTCTTCATATTACAGAATTTGGTAGTGAAGCAATGATTAATGGTTCTCTGGAAGGGGTTCTCATCAGTAATGATCAAGATGTATCAGAGACCTTCAGAGTTAAAAGGTACTGTTTTCAACAACAAGATAAGTTCTTTAAATATGAACCGATTACACCCGATATGATTAAAGAATATGCAACGTTTAGTGTCATTCCAGTAAATGAACAAGAGAGTTTTGTGGTGTGTAATAATAGTTTGCAAACTGAGGTAACTAACGATATTTATCAGGATAACATCGGGGCAGAAACAGAAGAATTTATCCAGAAAATGAGAGATAAACATATAATTACATATATTTCAGAGCAATGAACTTATTTGGAACCGATGGGATAAGAAGAAAAAATAATCATTTTTTATTTCATTCTGGTCAGATGTGTATATTATTTTCAGCTATGTTTCAGTGTTGTACTAAACCTGTGAAGAAATTGATTTTTGCCCATGATGGGAGGTCGGCAAATACGAAAATTATTATGTCGCTTATACATGTTTCCTTGCAATATAATATCAATCCTATTTTTCTTGGAATATTACCAACAGCATCAATCTCTTTGCTGACCCCAGAACTAGAAGCAGATCTGGGGTTCATGATTACTGCATCTCATAATGGTAATAATTATTCTGGATTTAAGGTTTTTAATCATATAGGTGAGAAGGTATCTTATATTTTGGAGACGAAAATATCTGATATTTTTGTGCATGATCGGCATATATATTATACAGATATTCCAAATTATCCTCTAAGTGATTTTATTGTAACAGATTATGATTATAAAAAGATATATATTTGTTATTTGTTGAAGTGTTTTTACAAACGTCATAATACATACAAGATACTTGTGAGTTGTAATAACGGGGCAACATCGCAGATAGTTCATAATTTGTTACCTTGGATACATCATGATTGTGTAGTAATAGACGATACCATAGATGGTTATAATATAAACAGTACAACTAGAAAGTTAAGTTATGGGTATGATTATGTTTTTATGTTTGACGGGGATGGGGATAGGATAGCTATATATGATGATTGTGGAAACAATATTGATATTACTCAATTAATAGTATATATAGTAAAGTTGAAGGAAATCAGATATGTTATAACAACTAAGATGACACCAAGCAACGTTATATCATATCTTCAGCAATATAATACACAGGTTATTATTGCTGATGTTGGTGATAGAAATATTATGGATGCTATGAGGAAATATGAAGGCTCAATTGGTTTTGAACCTTCTGGTCATATTATAATAGATCCTCTTTATCCATCAGATTCTATAGGATCAATGTTATGGATCCTCTCGCACTTGCCGATTAATAGGAACGAGATATACGATTTCAAACCATATGTGACGCAATTAGTGAATATACCTGTGGATCAGATTAATAGTGCTGTGATGCATTCTATAGAAGATCTTTTTTCTGGTAAAAATGCGAGGTTATTTATTCGTCAATCTGGTACAGAAGATGTGATTCGTTTTCTTGTTGAAACAGAAACTCATGAAGAGAATTATGAGTTGTTGTCTAAAATTATTGACGTTGTTAAAAGAGAAGGTGTCGCTTTAATGTGATATACAGGTTCTAATCTTTATTTACTTCATTTTCATTCTGTATCTGTTTGATCATAAGTATAGCAGCGTTTTTATCCGATATTTTCTTCGATGGTCCAGACGCAATTACGGGTTCTTGGTTTGGAACCTCTACCTGAGTGGTAAATACAGGCTTGTGATCTTTTCCTGTTTGTGACAGCAATATATACTTTGGCAATACTTTATGTTCATTTTGCACTATTTCTTGTAAGGTGTTTTTTGGGTCTGCAGGGGCTAATGATAAATCATATAATCTGGATGACCAATGAGTATGGATAAATTTTTTTATTCTAGGGAAAGAGGAATCTAAGTATATTGCAGCAATTAAGGCTTCTAGAACGTTTTCAAGAACATTTTGTGAGTAATTATTACGGTTGTTTCTTGCATGTTGTTCCATAATTATAAAGGGTGCGATTTGTAATTCTAAAGCTATTTCATATAAAGTATCACTACATACTAGCTGGACATGTTTTTTTGATAAAGATCCTTCATTATCATGAATAAAGTATTTGAATAGCATTTCGGCAATGATGCTATTAAGTATTGCATCGCCTAAAAACTCCAGTCGTTGATAGCTAACATTCTTAATGTTCCTAATGCTGGGATGTGCCAAAGCCTCTACTAAAAGGTTACGATCTTTAAAGGTATAATCTAATATCATCTCGATTTTTGGAGAAACGTATAGTATGTTCATTTACATATTATCATTCTTAATACATGTTAGGATTGATACTATAGATTCGGGTGTGACATTTTCGTGAAAATCATTGTTGATTTGCACAATGGGAGCGTTGGTACATGCACCTAAACATTCTACAACCGACAGGGTAAACAGATTATCTTCTGTTGTATGTGATACATCAATTTCGAGGAAACTTTTAATTGCATTTAATACATTATCACTTTGGCACAACCAACAAGGTGTTGTTTGACATACCTGAATATGATATTTGCCTATTGGGGATAAGTTATACATGCTATAGAATGACGCTACTTCCAGAACATGTAACGGTGTTACATTTAGTATTCGTCCTATTTCTGCCATGGCTTTTGTTGGTATCCAGCCATTGCATTCTTCTTGAGCTAAAAACAACAAAGGCATTAACGCACTTTTTTTGTATTCTGGAGGATACTTGTTAATTATTTTTGTTATCTGTTTTGGATCAGAAAAAGAGAAGTTTTCTGGTTGTAAGTCTTTAGGGGCAATCTGCTTCTTCATATCAGAAATTCGCTATTTAGTATATCAATCAATGCTAAGTGATTATCGATAGTTGTAAAGGAACAACCATCTAGGTGTAATCTATATCCTATAAACGCACATCCTGAATCTGAGGCACATTCGAAATCAATTACGCTGTCACCTATAAATAATACATTTTTTTTATCTAACTGCAAACTTGAAATTGCATACAACAGAGGTTCAGGATTTGGTTTATCGTATTCTGTATCTCCTGAACCGACAACAACTTGGAATAAATCTTGCATTTTGAAGTATTCTATTTCTTTGTTTAGTATGTCAGATCTTTTATTACTTACTATACCTATGGCAAGATTCTTATCTTGTAATATCTTTAACGTTACAAGAACATCAGGGAATAAATTAAGATCAATATAGTCAAATTTTGCAAGTTCTTGGTCAAAAACTTCGTTTGCTTCCGCAATTTTATCTGGAAAGTATTGTCTAAACAAGTTTCTTCGAGATGCTGTATAGTGTGATAAATTATCTGGGAAGGCAACATGCATTCTACGAAACAGATTACGTTTTGCTTGTAAGGTAAGTGCATGGTTATCAACTATAGTATTGTCCCAGTCAAATAATATGCCTTGCAATTTGTGTTTATGCTTGTTGACTGTCATAATTTTCTAAAAAAGAACCATATAGTTTACATGCGGTATCTGTAATAGAGCCAGATTGTTTGACAATGTCTCCAATTTTTACGATAGAACTTATCTTTGTGATCGACGCTGTGGTGAACAACTCGATAGCATCATTGACTTCTTGTGTTGTAATTTCTCGCTCTACGACACTAATATTATTTTGTCGAAAAAGATCTATTACGGTATTTCTGGTGATGCCAGGAACTATGTTGCCATTATCAGGAGGTGTGATGACTGTCTGATCATGGTTAACTACAAATAAGTTGCTACTTGTACATTCTGTGACATAATTCGAATGTTTATCATACATAATGATTTCATCGAATCCATTTTTTTGAGCGCGTTTTTTAAGTAGTACATTGGGCAACAATGAAATTGATTTGATATTTCTATAACCATGTCGCATATCTTGATAGAACATAGCGGTAATTTTATTCGACCCGATAGGTTGTTCTGGTTGTGCAGTGATTGTTATGGAAGGCTGATTTGTGATTGCATTATAATTTCGATATTCTGCTCTACCATATGTAATTTGTATATATATTGATCCAAAACGCAATCTATTCAGATGGACTACTCTGGAGATATAATCCATCAATTCTGACTTATCTGGGAGGTGGATGATATCTATGAATTTTGCAGATTCATAGATTCTATCAATATGTTTAAATATGTTCACTAAAATACCATTGTGCACAAGAATCACCTCGTAAACGCCATATCCAAAGTTAAATCCCTTATCATAGATACTTGCTTTTGCATCGTAGTCCTCAAGGAATTGATTTTCATGGTAACATATCATCAAGTGTTTTTTGCATAAGTATACCCTCACATTATAACAGAAATTTTATTAATAGATCATAAATATTTTGAGAAGGTTTTGTATTATTTCTCATTCTAGGGATTGGGGAAGAAGGAAGATAAGAGATGTTTTAGTACTACTGGTTAGACTTTATATTCAACAATATGTTAAATCTAAGTTATAGAGGATCAGGGATGAGTATTGTATGGTTGATATATTTTAAACATATTTCGCTACTTTGAAATATTAATCTCTTTATGAATGCTTGCTAAATTGTTGAAAGAAGACTGTAAATCACAGTAATCATTCGGCTTCTGGTTCATGAATTCTTTCAATAAAGTGGAAAACTGTAATATACGATCTTTTTCTTTGTCTGCCCCAGTTTTATAGATACCTAGATTTACTAGATCTTGTAGTTCTGTGTATTCAGATAGCAATCTGCGTGATTCTCCTATCATGTTACTTTCTTCAGGAGTATAACATTGTGGTACTGCTCGAGAGATACTTGATAATATGTCAATTGCAGGAAAAATATTTTGTTCTGCAATCTTTCTACTCAGTACAATTTGTCCATCCAGAATTCCTCTGATGGTATCGGTAAGAACTTCATTATAATCATCGCCGTCAACAAGAACAGATAAAAATCCGGTAATGCTACCTTTTTGGTCTTGAACCACAGGGCCTAATCTTTCTAGCAGTTTAGGTAATTCTTCAAAAACGCCACTAGTATAACCCTTGCTGACTGGCATTTCTCCAATTTGCAAGCCAATTTCTCTACGAGCCATTGCGAAACGAGTTAGACTATCAAGTATGCATACTACATCTAGACCAAGATCTCGAAAATACTCAGATAACGCCATAGTAAGCAGAGTTGCTCTATGACGCATGACAGGACTGTCTTCGCTTCCAGAATACACAATAATAGTATTTGAATTGTCTCCGTCAAGATCATAATCTGCAAGAAACTTATTTACTTCTATATTTCGTTCTCCAATTAATCCAATTATTTTAACATCTGCAGATGAATATCTTGCAATCATGGATAGTAATGTTGATTTACCAATGCCTGATCCTGCAAACACTCCCATTCTTTGTCCTTTTACGCATGTTACAAAAGTATTGACAATTTTAATGCCAGTGTCGATTTTATCTAATAGGTATTGTTTGATACCATGTTGTCCGTTGGAGTGATATAAAGAATATGCTTTGCTTCCTTTTAGCAGAGGTGTAGATTTATTCAGTGAATTGCACATCGGGTCTATTATATTACCCAACCAAGATTTATGGGGATATATACCAGAAGAACCGGTGGTCGGGACTACTCTATCTCCGACTTTGACTGTGCTTATGATATTCATCATCATTAGCGTGGCGTACTCTAAATTAACGGATAGCACAATAGCAAGCACTGTGCCACCAGAGCTGTAGATCTGACAAAGATCGTATGTAGACACCTGATCAATAATACCGGTGCATTTTAAGGTGCTACCACGCACAGATATTACTGTTCCATATATATCGTATTCAGCTATATCTCGTATGGATTGAGATAACAATTTGTATGATTGCATAAGCATACCTCCCGTAAACATTCTGAACAGGGAATTGTTAAGAATAGATAAATATATTCTGAATTACTTGTTTTTGCATAGTATATAAAGGTTGATATACTTGAAAGTGGTATAGAATGTGATGAAGTGGAGAAGCAATTGGAGAGTATTTTATATTAAGTATGGAAAGTTATGGGTCTTATAATAAGACAGATTTTTTTCCATGAGAAGAGATTAGACAAATACAACAAAGGTTGTCCTGCAAACATTGCTCCGAAAAGACCTATTGTTATAGAGATTCCGATCATTAAACTTACTTTGTTAGGCGCAAATTTATTTGCCGTAGTAAATAGTCATATTACTATTATTTCTGATCTTAAGCCACTAAGTAATCTCCCTAAATATAATACCCAAAATGAATGCACATACATTCCTAAGCTTCCAATTCCAACCATCAAATTGCATACAATGCATTCCAAATCTATCAACTAGGATACCACCTGGAATTTGTGCTAGGGCATACATTATGTAATATGCTATGTACTGTGATATTTGAGAAATCGAACGTTGTATTTTAACAAGATCCAATTGTACATCACATTAGGTGATATTCGTGCAATATACTGATATGCATAACATGTTGACCCCAATAAAAAAGGAATAATTACTGCTTTGTAACGTGACTGTTTATAGGGAGTAAAATGAGACATAATCATGAACAACCTTTTATGCGTTAATGAATAAATTATGTTATGTAAAACAGCAATTGAGCATTCTGTAAGTCGATAAGTCAATAGTTTTATAGCGATTTATTGTAAGTTATGAAAAGCATGAATATAATATTATTATCGATGTATATATGGGATAAACTCAATATAATTACAAACTTTGCTTGTATGAATGCAAGAGCAATTGGAATCAAAGGTGCTTTGAATAGTTTGTTAGAGGAATATTTGTCCGGATATTGGATAGGGTGTGTAGAATTTTGATGATTTTGATTACGTATAAATATGAGGAATCGACGTATACTAAAACTTGATGTTTATTAATTTTACATAATATAACGTGTAGTGTGTTTTTTGCAATTTCTTTCCCTCTGATTTTATCAATCTGGAAAGATAATGTTTGGTGATTGTGTCATTAATTAACATGGAAGAAATATGTTTGCTATAGGTGTTCGTTATATTCATATTCCAACTTGATGTTTACAGAGAGATAGTTTTTCACTATCATATCATTGGTTACGTTGAGAGTAACGAAATATTTATAATATGTATTTTTCATGAATGGAACGGCAATTATAACTGGCGCATCACAAAGAGTTGGAGCCTGTATTGCGGATATTATTGCGGGATATGATTTTAATATTCTTGTGCATTATAACACTTCTGAGCATTATGCTTGTGATATTCAAAGAAAGATTCAGGATAAATATTCTGTCAAGTGCGATATAGTCAAAGGAGATTTCACTAGGATATCAGATATAGAAAATTTAATGATATATGCCAAGGATCACTGTCCAGGTGCTAGGGTTCTTGTTAATAATGCTGCGGTGTTTTTAAATTCTTCCTTCGAAGATCTAAGCATTAGCAATATTGAACTATTGTATTCTGTTAATTTACAGGCGCCTTTGATATTATCTTCTCTATTTACTAAGTTTTTCAGTCGAGGTAGTATTATTAATATGTGCGATGAAATGGTCTTTGCATTAAATTCAGATCGGTATTTTTACTACGTTTTGTTTAAAAAGATGCTGAAGGAGCTAACAACGATGCTCGCTTATAAGCTCAAACCAGTCATTAATGTAAATGCTATCTGTCCTGGTAGAGATTTTTTTCCCATCGACGGAAGCATGAAAGGTGAATATTTATCGAAACTTAAGTTACACTTAAAACGTTTCTTATTTGGTAATATCACCAATAATTTTGTAATTATATAAAGCAAGTATGTACAAAATAATTAAGCATTTTTACGATGTAGTAGTTGTAGGCGCTGGAGGGTCAGGTTTGCGTGCAACTCTAGGGATTGCAGAAAAAGGGCTAAAAACAGTATGTGTAAGTAAGGTTTTTCCAACAAGGAGTCATACAGTTGCTGCGCAAGGAGGTATTAGTGCAGCATTAGGTAATATGGGAGACGATGATTGGAGATGGCATATGTATGATACTGTGAAAGGTTCAGATTGGTTAGGTGATCAAGATGCTATAGAGTATATGTGTGCTAACGCAAAAGATGCAGTTATTGAGTTGGAACGTTATGGTGTTCCTTTTTCTCGGACTGCAGATGGGCGTATATACCAGAGAGCATTTGGTGGGATGACTACCGAATATGGAGAAGGAAAACCGGCTCAGCGTACCTGTGCAGCAGCGGATAAAACAGGGCACGCCATATTGCATACTTTATATCAGCAATGTCTTAAGTTGAATGCAGAATTCTTTGTGGAATACTTTGTATTAGATCTTATTATGGATGAGAACTCTAAGTGTTGTGGGGTGATTGCATGGAATTTGCAGAATGGAACAATTCATGAGATTCGTGCCCATGTTACGGTAATTGCTACAGGAGGGTATGGTCGTGCTTACTTTTCTGCCACAAGCGCACATACATGTACTGGAGATGGTAATGCTATGGTGCAAAGGCAAAATATCTTCCTTGAGGACATGGAGTTTGTACAGTTTCATCCGACTGGTATATATGGAGTGGGTTGTCTCATGACTGAAGGATGTAGAGGTGAGGGTGGTTATCTTCTGAACTCTGAGGGAGAACGTTTTATGCAACGTTATGCCCCTTCTGCGAAGGATTTAGCCTCTAGAGATGTTGTGTCTAGGTCTATGGCTACTGAGATAAAAGAAGGTCGTGGGGTCGGGTCAAAGAAGGATCATATATACTTACAGCTTTCTCATATAGATGCAAAAGTACTCAAACAAAGATTGCCAGGTATTATGGAGACAGCACGTATATTTGCCAATGTAGATGTAACGAAAGAGCCTATACCTGTAATTCCTACAGTACATTATAATATGGGAGGAATTCCAACAAATTATCATGGAGAAGTTTTAAATTATGATCAAAATGGCAAGGAAAGTGTTGTGCCTGGTTTGATGGCAGTTGGAGAAGCAGCATGTATCTCTGTGCATGGAGCAAACCGACTAGGGTCGAATTCGTTATTGGATCTGGTTGTATTTGGTCGTGCTGCTGCTATTCGTGCTCGTGAAATTGTGGAAGCTGGGCAAGCTCATAAAGAGATCAACAGTCATGTATGTGATAAAATAATCGCAGATTTTGATAAGATGCGTTATGCAGATGGACAGATACCAACTGCGCAGATCAGAGAAAACATGCAACATGTTATGCAGACGTATGCAGGTGTTTTTAGGGATCATGAAAGTTTATCTATGGGTGTGCAAAAAATGAATGAAGTGATGTCTTCGTTTCAGGATGTAAAGATTCAAGACAGGTCTCTTGAATGGAATACTGATTTGGTTGAAACATTAGAGTTGAAGAATTTGCTATCACAGGCATTTGTAACAATAAATAGCGCACTTCATAGGAAAGAGAGTCGTGGTGCACATTGCAGATATGATTTTCCTGAAAGAGATGATGAGAATTATATGGTACATTCTTTGAGCAAAATTGACATGTCAGACGGCGGATGTGAATTTATATTACAGTATAAAGATGTTGCAAAGAAAACTATGACGGACGCTGTTCAATATATTCCTCCTAAAAAGCGTGTTTATTAGGAAGATTACGGTTATACAGCGATCATAGTTTTTATGGGTTAATGGATTCGGCGGAGTTAAATTTGCATTAGTTGAACTTATATTAGAGTCTCAAATGATATCAGTAGAATGAGATAACTTTTGTAAGTGATGACAGATATTGCCACAGACAAAGAGAGGACTCTTGATTGAGAGTGATCGTGTTGTTTCTAGGGTTAAATTCATTGAAGAAGATGCGTAGGTTATTATTTCAAAGTATTTGTTTTCATGATTAGCGGTACACGAGTGTATATTTATCTATATCTATGAAGAGAGGTATAAGATATAGTGATTATTCTCTTAATGGTTGTATTACTAGTATTTAAAATTGATATTTTTCGTGATATCTTTTAACCTTTATTGCTGATGAGTAATATTTAGAAGTATGAAAAATACTGGATTAACACTTTTTGTAATCGGAAATGGATTTGATCTTCACCATGGAATTAAATCTAGTTTTGGGGATTTTCGTGATGATTATTTGATTGAACATGCTGTTCTTTCACCTGATATAGAAAAAATAATTAGGGAAAGTGATTTTCTTCAGCATAATATGGGACAGCGTGAAGGGAGTCGGCTTGGAACAAAAAGAGAATTGGAGTTTCATAGGAAAAATGGC
The DNA here is from genome assembly GCA_000512675.1 of Candidatus Xenolissoclinum pacificiensis L6. Classification (GTDB taxonomy): domain Bacteria; phylum Pseudomonadota; class Alphaproteobacteria; order Rickettsiales; family Anaplasmataceae; genus Xenolissoclinum; species Xenolissoclinum pacificum. The sequence goes on along the minus strand of AXCJ01000001.1, from coordinate 69,020 downwards.
TCTTCTCAAGAAATAATCAACATATTGGAAGAGATGACCAAACACCCTTTTGAAGCAGGTCATGCATACTTTCCTCCCGACGGGGCAAGACTAAATGAAATAATGGAGATATCACCGTTTCTGACGTTAGTTGCGATTTGTCTCTGTATAGATCCTATGGATGATACAGAATGGAATAAATTCGAAAGTATTCTTTCAAATGGGAGTTATAGAACATTTTATCAGCGTACCTGTGCTGGAGATCTAAATCAATTAGACGAATGTGGCCTTTCTGATGATAGAAATATTAAACATCCAAATAGATTATTAAGGTACTTTCATAAGGAGATTTTGTATCATTTTCCAGAGTGGATTAGTAGGGTAGATAGCTCAGGTTCAGTAGATAAAATAGGTAAAAAATTGAATATAGAGAAGGATAATGCAATTTTTTTAAATTTTAATTATACCAGAACATTAGAGAAAGTATATGATGTTAATCATGAGCGAATATGTTACATACATGGTTCTGTGAATGATATGAACGATATACATATAGGGAAAATGGATTATAATAATCGTGCTGTATCTGAGTATTTAGTGGACTCACATGAGAATATGTATGATCGTTCTGTTGCAAAAGCAGGTTATAAAAACTATGCTGTTAAGGGAGGTCGTGGTGGCAGTGGAATCACAATGTTGCCAGGCACTAAGAATTACGGTTATTGGGGGGATTTAAGAAATGCGAAACTTGCAATTAAAAAATTTTCACAAAGTTTAGATAAAAATTCTAACGAGAGAATATCAAAATATAAGAGATTTTTCGATCAACAAGTAAGTGAGATTGTTGTAATAGGACATTCTTTATGTCTGTCTGATGAAATGTACTTTAAACGTATACAAAGTGTAAATCCGAGTGTAAAGTGGATTGTCAGTTATTATGATGATTTGAGTTTACAAGAACTAAAAAAGAATGCTCAAGAACTGGGATTGAGAAATATTGAGTGGAAACATATTGATTCATTCCATATGATAAAGGAGCATGTATGATAGAGTATGATCAGCTATGCAGGGTTGATTTAGGTATAGGTTATGATGGACTGTTATGAATAACTCAAACTTACGAACTCGAAGTGTTTAATGAAGGTTATTGATAATTATATTGCACGTATTCTTATGTGTTGGTGAATTCTGAAGAGATATCAGGTGCGAAATTTGGGTCAGAGATTTCATGCATTTATGATGGTTTATTGTTGTTTGCTTTCAATAGGTTTTGATTAATCTAAGTCTTAGTCCTAGTTTACGCAAGCTATTGTGACTTAGAATTTTGTTTGCAAATTTTCATCTCTAAACAGAAACAAGATGAATGCTTTAACAGAAAATATTTTAATGAATAGTTTCTAGGTCTATATATCTGGGATTACCTGCTCCACTAGTCAAGGCAACATGGTGAAATCCTAAGTTTTTTATCTGCGTATAATTGTAATTGTTAAGAGTAATTCCACTTTTAAGTAAGAAATTATTTCTACGTTCTAATAATAGACGAATAACCAGTAATAAGTTCTTATTCCAGCGAGAGGTAATCCCATATTCCATGACTCCTCCAAATCCATATATTATACGTTTTTGTAAGTCACTGAAATGATCATGGATGTGTTTGATTGGTTGAAATCCTAACTTTTGGTCCAGTTTTTTATCGTACTGTCCTACCAGATCATATGTTAAGGGTTCGATTTTTATACCATCAATTCCTACAATATTACAACCAGCATTACTTAAATAATATGCAAGTGTGAACCCTGCAGGGCCCATGCCTGATATCAATATATTTTGTCCGTTGTATTCTTTTGGTAGTGGTTGAGAAATTCTTAAGGGGTTCCATTTTGATAATAGGGAATATATTTCAAATCCATAGTTTAATGATAATATACATTGTAGTATATAACTCTCTACCTGAGGAATATCTACAGGAGTCTGCTTTTGAAATATACATGAAATTTTACATTCATTGCATATATGTTGACCTGTTGCGGCACACATAGGATTATCTATCATGATGAGTATGAATGCTGCAACTAAGTGCCCTTGGTTAAGTAACTCATGAGCTTCTGAAATTTTTTGTTGTAGAGGGCATCCGGTCAAAGGGGTTCCAACTTCGGACTGTTGTAGTTGAGATTTTTTGTAATATCCAGTACTACAGCTATCTTTTTTTCTGATGTGACATATTAGGCAATACTTGCTCTCAGAGATTGCTTCTTCGGTAGAGGGATCCTTGTTTGTGTAATTGAAGCGATCACGAATCTTAATTTTGTTACCAGAGCACAATAGGTCATTATTCTTATGAGCATGTAAAATTCCTTGTTGACCATTTTTTTGGAAAGGAATAGAATAGTTAAGTTTTATTGGTAATTTTGTAAGAACAGGATGTTTTTTATGTTTGATGCTGTATGAGATATATTGTTGAGCTAATAATAACTGACTTTTATATTTATCAGTATTGGACATCCAGTGAATAATATTTTTTGCTAATTTTATATCTGTGATTTGGTTGGATTGCAAAGTTTGTTCTATTTCTTTTTTGACCTGTTCGAACTCAGTATCATCAATTTCTATATATTTGTTTTTTTTGACAAATTGCTGTTTGCATTTATTTAATATCAGAGCATTTTCTATTTTTTTTTGTATCTTGACATAATGTTCACCAATTCCAAATAGATTGATAATAAATTCTTCTAACTTTACTGCTAAAGCAGTTAGAGATTCTGAGTTAGAGGTTGTTTGATTAAAAAGAGTATTAATTTTATGTATACCACTTACTGTGTATAATTCATTAAATGATACGTTGAAGTTTAGATTCATTCTCGTGATTTTTTTACAACAGGATGTATGAAGTCTAACAGTAAAAAGATATATGGTAAATGTAAGGTTATATTGATGTATAACTAATATTTTGGAAAGATATTGATAGTGAATGTTAGAGAAATGAAGTATATTCTTCCTAATAAATGGGAGGATGTTCAATGAATTATCTTTGTGAAAATTGCTCTGGGAAATTTGTTAATGTGCGCCGATCCAAATTATTTTGCCTCAGTGCGACTATTTAAACGCTGTCAAAGCGTTTAAATAGTCTTGTTTCATTTGAGAGAAATATTAGTGATTATTAATATGTTCCTGGTATAGGGGTTGGTTTATTATGGTTGTTATGTAAGGCAGGTTCTAATCTTGGCTTAGTAAGGACTGGGGCTACGAGAGAGGTTGTTAGCGCTTTAGGAATAGTTTTTATCAATTTCTCAGGTGTTAGTTTTTGTTCTTGCGAGGTCCAGATACTTTGTGGATTTTTGGCACTTATTTTGGTGGACCTTCTCCCGAGACCTTGATGTGTATAACTTTGTTTATTAAACAAGTCGTTGTATTTTTGTTGTATGCTACTAGTGAGTTTATTATCGGGATTGCTATGCAAATTGTAGCATCTTTCTCGGATATTCTGAGTGATTTGCTTGCCAAACTCCTTATTTACATATTCACTTATTTTCTGGTGTCTGGTTTTTAAGTTCTGATATTGCTTCTCTGAACTAACAGATGCCACGGAAATGCTACAGACACTCTTCGATCCTTGTACAGAGCGAGAATATGATTGGTGTTTTGCACTGGAAGGAAGATTAGGTGCATCCATTATTTTATTTAAATATTCGGATTGGGTATATGATTTGACACTTTGGGCACGAGATTCAATATTTTTAATTTTATCTTTCGAGGGGTTTTGTTTTTCTGTTGAGCATTCTTTTTCTTGTCGAGTTGTATTGAGTATTTTTGCATATAACTTCATTGAGTCCTTAGCCTGTTCTGGTGTTGAGTCAGGTATTGTTGTTGTTTCATTCTGTTCAATTACTTTTTGATTACTTGCAATACAAGTTTTTTTGATGGATTTAGTAGTTTGATTCTCTGGTTTTGATGGTTTTGCTATATTAGCACTAAATCCTTGGTCTGGATTATAGGCTCGGTTTAAAAGTGTTTTTTTACGACTGTAATGAGTTGCCTTGAACTTGTTATATTCATCTACTGTTTTTTTCTGTTGACTTATTGCATTATTACGCTGTCTTCCTATGGTTATTTGGTAGGTCATCTGTTCATAATCTGCAAAGCTCATATTGTTTACAACTTCTTTTGGTTTACCTAAAACGGTGCGTTCTGACTGTGGTACAATTGGATTTCCAAGTATACTTACTTCTTTTCTTTTGGGTTTAGGAGGAATCTTTTTTGGAGGTTCTTCAACAATTGAATCAAGTACTGATGTTTGTTTTCTAGCTGCACGTACTAGTTGTCTTTCAATATGAGATTCGTATTGTGTATCATCAAATATTATTTTCTGGTTTCTGTGTAATGGTTCAAATCCAGACGATCTCTTGCGATATAAAATTCCATCAAATAGATATACAGGGTCTCCAGGGTTCTTTTTACGGTTATTATATGATGATTGTAGTTTTTCTAGCTCCTTCTCATTATCATGACGACTAGAGACTTCTGATTGCCCCTTACCATCACTATCAGGAATACTGTCTTGATCTGGTTTGCAGGATGATTTAGTGTTTTTCTTTGATTTTTTACTATCTTTTTTACCTGTGCCATGTTGTGTACTTGTGCTTGGCGTATGATTATCACTATCATCCGTATCACTATAGGTGGCTTGATCTGGTTTGCAGGATGATTTAGAGTTTTTCTTTGATTTTTTACTATTCTCTTTTTTGCCTGTATCGTGTTGTGTGCTTGTGCTAGGTTGTGCCTCACTTTGTTCCTGATCGTCAGGGTGTATCCGAAGTGGTACTATTCTTGGTTTACGTATTTGTTCTGGTTCTGGTTCTCGTTCTGGTCGAGGTATAGGAGTTGGTCTTATGAGTTTAGAAGTATCTATCTCTGCTATTATTCTGGGTGGTGATTCGACGGCTATTTTTCGCTCTATTGGAGATGCGGTAATCAATGCCCTTTTTACTTCTGCATTGGAGGAAATATGATTGGTATCCTTCTCTCCTTCAGACAATGGTGAGAGCTGTTGTATAGGTTTATTTGGAGAATATAAGTGCAAGTGTCCATTTATCATATATTCTCGATCAGAAAAATAATTTTGCATTGATATAACATCATGTAGTTCTTGTTTCACCCAAGGTAAATACTTCTGATTACCATTTTTTTCGATTTTTCTTATCACATGTTGAAGTTGAGTATCAAGATTTTCTATTTTCTTGGAAAATCTCTTGACAATGTCGAAGTATATTTCTGGATCATCTCTGACGGGTATATACTCCTTATTGTTGATTTTTACAGTATCGCTGAAGGAATAAGAGGGATCATGCCCATTACTGTAAGTGTTTGCGCTTGATATTCTGTCTATAGCACTGACAAGTTCATGTTTGAGATTGTTTTTTTGATGCTTATATTCGTCTTGTGCATGTGTAACTTTAGACTCTCCTGCATAATAGGCATCTACAGATTTGATATAATCAGAAAAACTTGCAAAATCAGAAGATTGTTTAGTTATTGGATTATAACCAGTATATCCTTTTTGAGAGCTATTCGGATTTGTATCATAAGTGTATCTACTAGATCTTGGAGCAATATTTTTTCTATGAGATGACCCATGCGTTGGTTCTGATAGGTTTAAAGTATGTTGTTCTATTTTTTTGATTGCGAGTGCAATATCCTGTTCCATTTGAAGATTTTTTTGTATGTTCTGTTCCACTTGTTTAATTTTGTCTTGTATTTTCTTTTCCCTTCTAAGTGTGTCTTGTATTTTCTCTTCTATTTTAATCCTTTTTTGCATCTTCTTTTCCTGTTCATCTCTTGATTGTTGAAGTTTAGGATCAAAATTTTGGGTTTTTATGGTCTTTTTCATACCGTTTATATTTAATATATGTATTTTTTTACATTAAACTATTAATTAAATAAAATCAAATTATTTTGAATATAATGATGAAAATATTTTTAGTTTAAAGGTTTATACTGATAAGCTTGTACTGAAATGTATATTCAAGAAGAGATGGATACAAGAAATAGTTATCAAAACGCAATGAACAGATAATAGGCTTCTTGTGAGATTAAATTTATAAAAAAGGTGACTTTACGAACATATGTAATTTGAATATTTATGATTAATTGCATTCTTGGGGTCAGAGATCAGGTAATTTCACAGGAGGTCTATTATTTAGAAGTCATGATTAAGATTAACAATACCAGCAATGATATTGAAAGTCTTGATATTATGAATAATATGGTCAATCTTAATAAGGTTTTCTGAGATAAGAGTATTATATTCTTTTGCAACTAATAATATTTCCACGGAAGATATCATGATATATAAGTCAAGTGTTTGTTGAGTTAATGCACGATTCCTTAGCGGTGATTCAAATAAAACGAATTATAATAATTTTTTAATATCTGAATTCAATATATGTATCACATCATCTATATGCAATTCTGTGATTTTACCTGATGATCTGGTACGAATCTCTACTTTATTATTTTGTATGGTATTTTTGCCGATAAGCAATTGAATAGGTATCCCTATTAGGTCTGCACGAGCAAATTTTGTACCGTTGGTATCTTGTGTATCATCCAATAAAATATCATCTATCACGTTTGTAGAATTGTATATTTTCTGAGCAATATCATACGCTTCTTTATGTAGTACGAGTATAATAGCTTTGAAAGGAGCGATATGATACGGCCATTTTATTCCTTTTTCATCGTGATGAACCTCGATTATTGCAGCTACCAATCTAGAGACTCCAATACCGTACGACCCCATATAAGGATATATATCCTGCCCCTGAGAATTTTTGACGGTTGCGTTAAAACATTTGGTGTATTTATCACCAAAGTGAAATATATGTCCCACTTCAATCCCATGACATTTTTGTATGGGTAAGTATTGCATTGGAGGTTGTTCTTGGTAGATTTCTTCGATTGCAGAGTAATACTTTTGTATTGTGATCATGTCCTGGATATTTGATGAATTGTTTAATTCCTGGATCTTATCTAATAATTGTTTTTCATAGTATATTGCATCACCAACAAGCTTGTTATCTGGTATTTTGACTAAAAACTCGTGACTCATAGAACCACCAATTGGTCCGCTACGTGATTCTGCGATAATTATATCAATTCCTATTTTTTTAAATATGGAGAAATAAGATTTCATCATGACATAGTATGATTCAATTGACTTTTTTTCATTTATATCAAAACTATAACCATCTTTCATGATAAACTCTCTGCTTCTCATTATACCGAATCGTGGCCGTATTTCATCTCTGAACTTACAACTTATTTGGTGTAGAAATAATGGTAATTGCTTATAGCTTTTAAGATCATTTTTGGTAATGACGGTGAATATTTCTTCATGCGTAGGTGCAAATAAGAGATTACTATTTCGTCTATCTTGTATTTTGACAATCTCTTTGCCATACGATTCAAATCTGTTTGAAGTATTCCATAATTCTAGCGGTTGTATAATAGGCATACAGGTTTCATGAGAATGTATTGATGCCATTTCTTGATTAATAATCTGGGTGATGTTATTAATGACCCTTTGTCCCATTGGAAGCCATGCATATAATCCTGATGCTATGCTTCTTACCATTCCTGCCCGTAAAGTTAATTTGTGAGATACAAGGGTATTTTGTTCTGTGACATCCTTGAGGAGAGGTAGGTAAAAATTTGATAATTTCATGGTTTATTGCAAGATCGAAAGCTATGATAAGGTACAACAAACTTTAATCTACTTAAAATTTTGGGACAATACAACAAGTTATTTATGATTTTTACAATCTAAATATATGTGTAGGCAATTTGTATGTATAACAACAATAGTTTATTAACAGGTATAGTGTCTACAGTGTTTATATTAATTAATGCATATTTATTTGTGAGGTATATATAATTGAGATATAGGGTGTGATATTGAGTGATTTGCAAAAAATTGGTCAGCAAGTAGTTAGTTGCTGATAATGGTTGTTTGAAGAGGAATGCTTTGGTGAAGTTGGTGTATAATATATTATATGGGTGTAAGAAAATATTCTTGACGTATTTGAAGAAAAGTTTGACAATTAACTGTATAATTTTCAGGTTAATCATTTGTGTATATTTCTATGTACAATCTGTATTAATGTATATCGGTTTAAGTGTTTAAGATATGAAAGTAGTTCCCCAAAAGGTATCACTGGAAGATAGGGTGATGATTTTAGAGCAGATGATTTTGATAAGGATTTTTGAAGATCACACTGCAAAACAGTATCAACAACGGAACGTTGGCGGGTTCTGTCATTTATATAATGGACAAGAGGCGATAGCTTGTGCTTTAAAATACTGTTCATCGGAGCATGATAAAGCAATTAGCACTTATAGGATACATGGGTTTATGTTAGTATATGGTACGGATCCTAAGTATGTAATGGCTGAATTATTAGGTCGTAAGCATGGTGTTTCAAAGGGGAAAGGAGGGTCTATGCACATGTTTAATAGATCTGCAAATTTTTTCGGAGGACATGGTATAGTGGGTGCTACTGGTCCATTAGGGACAGGTCTTGCTTTTTCTAATCAGTATCAAGGTCTGGATGGTGTCTCTTTTACTTGTTGTGGTGATGGGGCAATGAATCAGGGGCAAATATATGAATCTTTTAATATGGCTAAGATATGGAATCTTCCTGTTGTATACATTATAGAAAATAACAAGTACGGTATGGGGACAGCGATTTCTAGAGTTTCAAGTAGTGAAGATTTGTATATTCGCGGTAGATCTTTTGAGATACCTGGTTATGAAGTGAATGGAATGGATGTGCTTGAAATAATAAATTATGTTACTGCTGCACGAAAATATTGCTTAAAGAATGGACCAATCATTCTCGAAATGAAAACTAACAGGTACAAAGGGCACTCTGTATCTGATCCTGCCAAGTATCGTTCAAAGGAAGAAGTGGATTATATCAAGAACAATTTTGATTGTATTGAAGGTTTGAAGAGTAATATTTTAGCTGAAGATCCATCGAGAGAAGAGGAATTGTTAGGAATCACGAAGAGAGTAAAGAAGATCGTGCAAGAAGCGGTGGATTTTGCATTATCAGATGAACTTCCAGGGGAGGAGGAGCTGTTTACTGATATTTATTTATCGTCCTAATGTTCTGTAAATCCTAGGTATGGTTTTTATGAGGGGAGCATTACTACATATCATTCTCATCCATGGCCACTCCTGATTTTTATTAGAGATCATCCATGAATATTGATCATTTTGTAATAAGATATCTAGGACAATTTCCCACCTACCTTTATCTCTCCATCGGCAGAATCGTCTATGAACATGCTTCCAATATCCTAGCTCTGCTGGTAATTTCCTCCATGAGGAACCGGTATATAGTATCCATAACACTGCATCTATGAATAACCGATTATCTATTGCTGGTCTGCCAACTTTCCCTTTATCTCCTGGTATTTGTTGTTTGATTGTTCGCCATATTTCTTCTGATAATGAATGTCTGTACATTATTGGAAAGTGATTTGTAGACATTGTATCATATACTGGTGATGACAATCAAACTCAGAATGTGATTATTATCTGTCTTCATAGTTATTTTAATTTAGAAAGCAGAGTCATAGAATGAGCAATCATGATAAGTTGTATCCAGCATCCAGGGTATTTTATTTGTGCTTCTTGCAATACATTACATCCTTATAGTATTATGCATATTCGTAGCATGAACACTAACATGTAAAATATGCCTATCTACAATATGACCTTTAACCTTTTTTTCCATCAATTCTTCACTCATGTGCTGTACCTGTTTGTTTTTGCACTTTGTTAATCTATCAGAATGTGGCTTGGATCCTGGCGTATATAACATATTTACTCGACTGCTTTGCACAAGATCTTTCATCATCTTTTCCTATGATCCTCTATGCTTAGCTTGTTGATAGAAACTAAACACTAAAATGAAACCTTATTGTAAAATTGTAAACGGCTGAGTTAAGCTGTTTAATGTTAGATTAGCTTTTCCATATTTATTTGAAAAATCTATATATCAAGGTCAAGTTGGCAGATATGATGCTACTTTTTTGATTGAAAAAGATAGTAATGAAACAAAAAAGATTTGGATGAAATCATAAATAAAATTTTAGTGGGAGCTAGGCATCTTAGTAAAAAGTATGAATTATGCTTGCAGGATGGAGACGAGAAAAGTTATGCGGGGTTTGAGGATCACTGGTCATTGAAATGCAGTAGGTAGAAAACCAACCACTCTTGATAGGGTTAAAAGAGATGTTACAAAGGATGAGAAGATTTTCTATCCTGGATGTTATGTGAATGCTGTTATTTGGGCATTGTCTTGAAATCTGCCATATATCTTCAACCTTCCATCTAATAATTCCTACTGTCCATGAAAGCTAGAAATTAATAAGCTAAATTTTAGTTTTAACCTTGTGTATAATTAGTTGAGGGTGCGTTATATATGCTATCAGGCATAGATATTTATATCAATTTTTTTATACAACTTTCCATCAGAGGCAGTTATCGAGTATTCCTCGATAACTGATATCTCTAATTCCTTTTCATCTATGATATTTTTCACATGCAGAGATATATTATCATATCAATATTATAGTATTTAACGGGTTGATTAGAGACATTTCGCAAATTCCGAGTAGTCTCAGGTGGAGCCAATTCTCCCGATTCATATATACTGGATATATGCTCTGATATATTGCTTAGAGAACTTTGAAATAGCCCTTTGATTTGTTGTTGGTTTAACCAAACCGTTTCATTTTCTGCATCCGTATTAACCTCGATATTCAACTTCCAGTCAGCGGTTGAGTACATGAAAAAATTTTCTTTTAACCATTTAAACCGATAGATTTTAAAAGTATACCTATAGTAAATTGGCATTCAGACTACAGAAAGTATATCGGATAAAATGTTTGCGTACAGATTACGGAGTTTATAAGTGTTATACAGTATCTAACGTTCATTATATTACAAAATCTGAAACCTCTTGGTAGAATATAAAAATTCTCTCATTTGCCATTATCTTACTCGTTTAATAGAAAAACTAAACGATATAGTAAATCCATAAGAATGATTATCTCGTATCTTATAATTTTTTTATATCAAGATTGTCTTAAGTTGTTTTTTTATCTATAGTTGTTCGGTAATACCGAAAAGTTTGCTGATGATACATCGATAACGAATGTGAATACTGCTATAAAATGTACAAAGTGGTTTTGTGAATCATTGTGCATAACGGCTTCTTTGCTAACAGTCATGCAATGAGCATGCGAGATGCCCTACGAAGGGTTACAAAAAAATTTGGGTTATTACGACATTATAGATGTTCGGGAGAGTATGCTTGACAAGTAGTGTCTGGATATACGAGAAGCCTTTTTTTTCGGGATCTTTGATTGAGAAGTCCTAAACCTTATGGAAAAGATGTTGATTGGAATATAATTTAGTGTCTTCAAATGATTGTAGTATGCTTGGTAGATATCTTCATGAATCTCTAAAAAGTTATATAGTAACTCTGATTCGACATGCGAAGGAGTTAAAAACGATTTAGATGCCTTATTAGAAGATTTAAAAACAGGATATTTTTTAAAGTATAAGAGCTCTGTAGATAGAAAATTTATAATCAATGTTATAAATGAAATAATAACCGAAGTACAAATTCAGTAGGATGAAATATGTCCTGATAATGAGAGAGAACTGCAAGATCTGTCCTTGCAGTTGGATGCAATCCACAAAGAAATGCTTAGGTATGGATATTGTTATAAAGATGCCTGATGTCTTATTAGAAATCCAGGACTTATATTTCCCGGCATATTCGGAATGTGTAGCATATAAGAAGAATCATAGTTCTGAAAAACCTAAATGTCTAGTTTTACATAATTTTGCGGTTGCGAATCAAAGTAAATCCTGAATTAAACTACACCGTAGATAAGCGGGTTGAATAGTTATATTAATAATACATCTTTTGTTGGGTAATAATATGATTATGAGGAAAAATTTGAGAAAATATTCAGTTATAGAGTTTTGTCCTTCAGTTATCAATGATTGTAGTGCGCTTGAAATATTGTTGTTGTCATGAAGATGGCTTATAACAGTCAAATTTTTTGCTTTTGTCGAGATGTTAAGTATTGTGTATTATAAAAAATCTTGCATTTAGTGTTTATAGATAAAAGATTACAGTTTATATTATAACCTATATTATATTTTAAGAGGAGCACATGCGTAAGTTGATCTTTAATGTGATGATCGTGCTTTGGTTGGCATTCTATATGATATTGATTATACCTTTTTATCTGTTGCCATATAATTGCTGTAGATGGATGTGTTTGCAATGGTCAAAGTTGTATTTATTTATCGTGAGATATATATACAATATAACATATGTGGTTGAAAATGAGCATTATCTTCGTGATGATAACCAATATATTGTTGCATGCAAACATAGTTCTTGTATGGATGTGGCCTTGATGTATAAGATGGTAAAAAATCGAGTATTTTTGTATAAAAGAGAGTTATTGTTTGTTCCAATTGCGGGTTTGGGACTTCCCAAAATAAGGTCTATTCCTGTTGCTAGAGATAATATATCTTTGGTAGATATGAAGAAGATTATTCAAAAATGTAGAGAAAGAGTTAGGAAGAATGACAATATTGTTGTTTTTCCTGAGGGTACTAGGAAGGAGGTGGCTCAATATAAGCCAGGAGTATTTTTCATTTATAAAGCTATTGGTATACCTGTTATACCAATAGCCTTAAATACGAAACAAGCATGGTCTAGAGGATTATTTGCGCCTAAGAAAAAATATGTGGATCAGGTGACCATTAGGATACTTCCACCTATTCTTCCTGGTATGAAACGGAAAGAGTTCATGGAAGAATTACGGAATTCTATAGAAGATAATACTCAAGAAATCATATCTAATGAAGAGAAAAAGAGGTGTATTAGCAGATCATGAATATGTATTGAGTGGTTTTTTGATATCTTAATTTGTATTGTTAAACTAGACGTATGAAAAAGGTTATATAGGTTACCTATAAATTTGATCATTTGTTTTATGATCAAGCTATTTGAAAGGTGAAAGGTTTAGTGTTCAATATCAGGTGATAATATTCTGTATAGATTTAGGATCGTTATCACGGTTATGGGTAATAATCGAAAAAATTAGGTGTTTATAATATGTAATTGCTATTAGTTTGCATATATAAAGATAGTATGATTTTGATGAATGGAATATAGGATACAATGGGGGAAGAGGTCTAGTATTTATGTATTTTTTTCGTATTGCGCATGTTGTAATAAGGTTGGCAAGTATTATCAAATAGGTTTCTTGTGTGTTTGCATAAGTAGAGTAGGAATTTGATGTGGCAGTGTATGTTATCAGTATAACAATACCAAGAGAAGGGAATAAAAAATAAGAAAAAGGATTTGTCATAGAAATATTGTATATCGTTGTTTGATATTGAACTGGATATTGTTTCTGATGTGATTCGAAATGAGAGTGTTGAAAGAGGAATCGTTAGGTAAGTCATTTTTGCACCTGTGATTATAGGAAATGCTAGACAGGGCGTCTGGTATATTGATATCTAATATATAGACTTAATGTGATTATATCATAATATATATTGACACAATAGTGTTAACTAATATAATTTCTATTACAGTAATATTAACATGAGTTTATAAAAAATATGAATACAACACAATATACAACAACAAGCCTAAATGATTACTCGGCAGGAGAGAGGGGTCAGGATAAAGATGATTTGTTTTCAGGAGGGCGAGCAATAGCAGAGGCAGACGCTGAGCGTGGTCAGTTGATTAATGATGAGAATGTTGCACTACAGGGTGAATCAACTGATAGGCAACAATCCGGTGTGAGACGCTTTGTCAATAGGGTTTGGAGTAAAAATTGGGTCTTTTATGGAGCAACTCTAGTTGGGCTTGTGTTAACGGGGACAGGAATTGTTGCAATTGCTAGAAGTCTTGATAATAGTGCTCCTTCTAAGAGCCCTGATGTTAGTGGTGCATGTAAAGAACAGAAACCTTTGTATTATCTTGGGGGTGGTTTAGAGGGATTATCATCTAATAAGACACTTAGCGAAGAGCAGTTAAACGAAACTATTAGTATAGTGAATAACAGTTGTCATCTTGATGCAGAAGAAAAAAGTGAGTTATTAAAGTATCCAGATATTTGGTTAAACGTTGTCAAAAATGGAGGTACGAAGGAGATTGCAAATTTTTGTGCTACATTTTCTGGTATGCAGAAGGAACAAAGGTTTGTTGATTTTGAGATATGTGAGGCAATTACATGTTCAGCAAGGGTGAAGCTGGACGATTTATACTATGATTTGCAGATGAGTATGGAGAAGAACTATTTGCGGATGGAATTTTTGGGTAAGTTGTGTCAAAATAACGACTTCAAGTTTGAGTATTACCGGAGGGAAGAGCTTACAGAGCGCTACTCCTATATGGCTGAAATGATTGCAGAGGATATTAAGAATACATCACTTCAGCGTGACTTTCAAAAGAGTATTTTTTCAAAGGGAGAGGCGCGTGTGACGGCGTATGACATATTCTCTTTAGATGATGGTCATAACATTATATTTAACACTCTTCAAAAGGCTTTGCGCTCTGATTTTGATTCAGAGTGTGAATGGATTACGCATTCTCTGGAGAAGCTGTTAGAATTATTGAAACAGAAGTATTTCCTGTTAAAATATCCATCCTATATTGATAGAAAGTTGATACTAGACTTGATAGATCTGTTCCTATACCGGATAGGTCCTAACTGTCAAGACTACTGTGGTCAGGAAGATGAGTTTTACAGGATGGTATCACTTATGAAGGGGGTACATGATGGAACAAATTATATGATGTCTGAAGTTATGCAGATGACTGTGGATGATATAGCGAAAGAGGTAGTATTTCCTCCAGAAGGTACCCCAGAGTATGAAGAAATGGTTGAGTATAGAAATCTGCATTTGATGCATTTAGCATACTTCCAAGAGTGTGATGTCTATCAAAGGGATGAAAATCCTGTAAGCACTTTGACTACACCTCAAGTAAGTAATGCTGATGTAACAAGTGATAAATTAAACAGCACTGCAGTAACTGAGAATTCTTCAGTAAATCATACATTGCATAGTGTTGCTCAAGTAAGTAATGCTGATGTAACAAGTGATAAATTAAACAGCACTGCAGTAACAACTGAGAATTCTTCAGTAAAGCATACATTGCATAGCGTTGCTCAAGTAAGTAATGCTGATGTAACAAGTGATAAATTAAACAGCACTGCAGTAACAACTGAGAATTTTTCAGTAAAGCATACATTGTATAGCACTGCTCAAGTAAGTAGTGGTGATATAACAAGTACTAAATTAAACAGCATTGCAGTAACTGAGAATTCTTCAGTAAATCATACATTGTCACTTTAATAAGAGAATAGTACAATATCTTCTTATGGATTTAATGTAAAAGGCATATCATCATGAGTGTAGAATAATTTTGATAGACTAGTGGAGATATGCCGATTAGGCAGAAGTATGTATTTTTAACAATTCTTCTGTGAGATGAGTGTTCTGTGTAGTCAATGATGTAGAGTTGAGTAGATGATTGAGGATGTAATTTAAATTTTGACAACAGTTTTTCTAAGCTCTTACCTGTCTCAGGAAGCGTTTTTATAACGCTCTTTGAAGAGGGATAGATGAATGTAAAATGTGGTTGTGATTTTTGAATATCTTAATCTCTGTGTTGCGATATCTGGTTTGCTTTATCAGGTAACGATGTTATCTAAGCACTTACTTCATAGTCATTGCTTGGGTGGATCAGAGTATATGACTATATTTTGATGGTGCATTATTGGCAGAAGCTAGGGTAATATTATTAATTGTTTGTTAAAATGATGAAAAAATAATATAATAGTTCCTATGAGTTATGGATTATAAAATTTATGTATACAGTAGAGTCTGTGGCATCTGGCCATCCAGATAAAATAGCTGATCAAATTTCTGATTTTCTACTGGATTATTTTTTAGGTAAAAATTCTAATGCGCATGTTGCTGTTGAATGTATGGTATCAAAAGATATTATTATAATCTCAGGTGAGGTAGGTGGGGTTGAATATGATATCCAAAAGATTCAGTATATGGTACTTGATTTTATTGATCACAAACAGCTTTCTAATTTGGGGTTTCACCGGTCGAATCTTAAAGTCTTGGTTTATTTACATGGTCAGTCGCGAGAGATTGATTCTAGTGTAACTATGAACGATGGCGCTGGGGATCAAGGTATTGTATTTGGTTATGCTGAAGATACGACAACACATTATATGCCGATAGCAATACATTATGCTCATAGCATTTTAAGAAATATTGAGAATGCTATTATTACTGGTAAGCTTAAAGGCCTCAGAAAAGATGCGAAGAGTCAGGTAACTTTTTCGGAGAATGGAGATTTTGTTTCGACGTTAGTGTTATCTATACAACATGATGTGTCAGTAAGTGTTGAGAATGTTCTTTTGATGCTTATGCCATATATTAGAGAAACATTTGGTCGTCTTTTTAAGGAGGATGAGACAGAGGTTCTTATTAATCCATCAGGGAGCTTTATTGAGGGTGGACCGTCGGCAGATTGTGGGCTTACAGGTCGAAAAATTATCATAGATAGTTATGGTGCTGGAATACCTCATGGCGGAGGAGCTTTTTCAGGTAAAGATCCAACTAAAATAGATAGATCCGCTGCTTATTTTGCTCGATATCTTTGCAAAAACATTGTTGCATCTGGGCTTGCAGGAAAATGTCTGATGAGTATTGCTTATGTTATTGGTTTGTCTAATCCAGTTGATATTACTTTACAGACATATGGTACATCTTCTGTATCTGAGGGAAGGATTCTTGCATATCTGAGGGAGAATATAGATTTTTCAGTTATAGGTATTATTAATACTCTGAATTTACGCCGTCCTATATATATGCAGACATCAGTATATGGTCATTTTGGGCGTGATATATCAGATGGCAATGAGGGGTTTTCTTGGGAGTGTTTAGATATGGTGGAAACTCTGAAAAAAATCCTTTAATTTTTGATTTCTTGATCAAAAATTTTTAGTGGGAAAAAAATAACCAGCTTAATGTTTCTTCGAGGAATATTTGTCCTAATATTATTATAATGACTGTTATTAGTATTCCCGTTAGTCCGATAATGAAACCAATGATTGTCACTATGCCATCTCTATTTAATACTCCTATAGACATGAGAGCTATACCTATTGCAGGTATAAAGTTTGTCAGAGGTATTGGAATAGCGATGGAAATGCTAAATATTATCATTGCGAGTGCATATACTTTTTCTCCTATGAATGAACTAAAAATGTCAAATCTCGGATTTGTGAATCTTTCAATTTTTACAAGCACTTTACCAGTTTTTTCGAGTATTCTGGCTAAAGTGGTTCTTTTTACAGATTTATTTCCTAGCCATTTAGGTATCCAGGGGGACTCACATCCTATCAGTAACTGGAAGGAGAATAGCATCATAGGTATTGCAAAAAAAGTTGTGAATCCAGGAGGAACAGGGATAGGAAAAGAGATTGGCAGAGATAAAACTAGCATAATGAAAGGAAATCCTTTCTCATGAAACGAGTCCCGTAGGTCAAATATAGTAATTCTATCTTGTGAAGTTTTTTTGGATGTGTATTTGTGAGACGCTTTTATCAATATTTCAGATGTTTTATTATTATTGCCCACGGTTGTTTTATATTCATATCTTGCCAATCTTAATTATAAGTATCGTTGTAGCATTATACAATATAAAAGATATGATTGCTCATATGGAGATGTTATTATTATCAGTTATTAACATGTGAGGTGATTAAATGGTGAAGAGAGTGGTTTTACTTGGATCAACTGGTTCTATTGGTGTACAAGTACTGGAATTGATTCAAGTTAGGCAAGATATTCGAGTTGTGGCACTTGTTGGGCATAACAATATTAATTTACTTGTAGATCAGGCACGCAAATTTTGTCCTGAATATGTTTTAAGCACTAATGATTCAAATTATTCGCTTTTATCTAAAATGGTGTCTGGGCAAGACATGGTAAAAGTGTTACATGGGAAGACAGGACTTGATAATATCTGTAGTTTAAATGCAGATATATTTTTTGTTGCCATATCAGGTATATACGCATTGGGAAGTGTTGTCACTTTATTACAGAATGATAAGACTATAGGTTTAGTCAATAAAGAGAGTATTGTATGTGGCGGACATATTATTTGTCAAATTAAAACTGGTCGAATAATACCGTTAGATTCTGAGCATTACAGTTTACAACAAATTTTAAGTGATGATGTTACAGATGTAACAATTACGGCTTCAGGAGGGTCTTTTTTTTCTAGAAATAAAGAATATACAATTGAGAATGCCCTGAAGCATCCTAAATGGTTGATGGGAAAAAAGATAACTGTTGATTCTGCAACCATGGCAAATAAATTACTGGAGGTAATTGAAGCATCATGTTTGTTTGGTATGAGTAAGAGAGATATTCATGTTGTGATTCACCCAGAATGTATTGTGCATGCAATAGCCTCATGTAGAGGAGGGTTAAATAAATCTGTTATGTTTCATCCTGATATGAAAATGGTATTGTCTTATGCTTTAGACTATCCCGAAGATAATAAATTTAATTCCCAACCCTTGAATTTAGCACAGATCAGATCTCTAAACTTTTATGATGTGGATTATACAAAATATCCTATGATGACCCTTGTACATAGTAATCAACATATTACGATTAATGTTGCAAATGAAGTGGCGGTAGAATATTTTCTGCGTGGATTAATAAAGTTTCAGGAAATTTTTTATTTTGTTGAAAAGATCTGTATGCAAAGTGAATATAAAGAAAAGGATTTGCAAACAGTGGAGAGTATATTTGATTATGCAGACCATGTTCGTAGAGTCACCATAAATGATATAGAGAAATATCGAATTACATAGGATTTTCTGAGGTAATCAAGTATAGAAAACAGATATACGTTTTATCACAAGGTGTAAATCTGTTTTTTTTTGCGTTTACTTGTAACTGTTTAAGAATCAGAGATAATGCAATACCTGTAATGTATTTTAACATGTTATAGATATTTGATTTTTTTGTTTATTTAAGGAGATAGGTGTATGATGATGTGTACTATATTGGGTGTAGACATCTCCAAAAAGCAATAGTCACCACCTTTAAAGTATGTTATATGTTAATTGGAATAAATGTTATTAAAACAGTGTATTATGACTCAAGGTAGGATTTTGCTTACAAAGCAGGGTTTTAATGGTTTAGACTCGAAGTTGCAATATATGATAGAGCGTAGAGTTGTCGTATTGCAAGAGAAAGAGGTTGCAAAGGAGAAAGGTGATTTATCAGAGAATGGAGATTACCAGGAAGCTCTTAATGAACAAAATTTACTTGATATAGAGATTAGAAAGTACAAATCCATTCTAGGAACAGCAGAGGTTATAGATGTTGCAAATATGACAGGTGATAAGGTTACTTTTGGTGCAACAGTGACGATGTTAGATATGGAAACAGATAATGAAATTTGTTATCAAATAGTTAGTGAATATGAATCAGATCTAGAGAGTGGCTTATTGTCCATAACTTCTCCTATAGGTCGTCAGACAATTAATAAAGCAGTAGGCGATATTATACAAGTAGATACACCGAGGGGGTCTAAAACTTATAAAATTATTTTAATAGAGTTTAAATAATGTATGTATTCTAGTGAAAGCGGTCAAAGATAGATATCAGTATACTGATGATGATATCAGTGTACTATATCATGTATATAAATTATTCTTAGATTATATTCCTGATGATCTTTCACCCTTATCTATACTGAATATCGGGGCTTATGGAGAAGCCTTTAGGAAGGCCTTTGCCGGTTTACAACCATGTTCTTTGGTGGAGGTATATTTTCTTGATCCTGAATCATTAGGGGTCATTGATAAGAAGTTTGATATTATTGTTTCTGCCTTTACTTTAGAGCAGACAAATGATTTGGCAAAAGTATTGTTCTTATCAAACAAGCTGTTAAAGAAAGACGGTATATTTATTGGGAGTATGTGTACTGCCAATAATTTTAAAGAATTTCAGGAAACATTGTTACATCATAACTGTTTACCTGAAGAATATATGTATAAGTTACCTAATATTGAGCAAATACTTAAGATCATTAAGCATTTATCACACTCCTTAGTGAATGTCGAAACAATTCGTTTGTATGATAAAACACTTTTTGATATTTTATATAAGATTAAACGTCTGGGTCTTTCAAACTTCTATTCGGGACGTACAAGAAGACTCCAAAAAGATTTACTGAACAAGATAGTGAAATATTATGATACGCAATATGCAGATGATGGTTATGTGTTTTGTTCATTGGAGTTATATATTATTGTTTTTCGTAGCACTATTGTATAGTTTTTTAGACTTTCTGAAAAACCTCTTACTGAGAAAGAAATATTGATAATATAAAGAATGAGAATGGGTTGAATGAGCGAGTAGCGAGGTGTGTGTATGAATATAAATATCAATTAGCATATAAATGACTATTCAAAACTAAATGAAAGGTGTTGTTACGACGTGCAACATTCCTAATTTTTGGGATCTTACTTATTAGACATTTCATTATGGTGTTTTTTTATCCTTTTTAGTCGGTTTGAGGAACTTCTCTAAGTCCTTTTTATCAGGCATTTTATTGTAAAGCATTCTACTCTTTTTATTAGCGTTATGTTTTCCACACTTTTATCTCAATTATCATAATTTTCTTCTGATTTCGTTTTTTGTTTGTCTTGTTTTCTTTATTATCCATAAATGAGGTATGTATATTAAGATATATTTTACTATAGCTGTATCTTTGATGATATCAAGGTATCATAACTTTCTTTGTTGAATGATTTTGAATTGAGGAATCTGAGGAGAGATTCTTTATGTAGGATTTGCAAATATTATTTCATAAGAAAGAGCATCATACTCTATTCCTGATTTTTGGCATACTGTTTGGATTCTTGCTAAAAGAGCATTAGGATCTGTATTATAAAAGGTCAAAATCATGAATAATCCGGTTGACGCATAACCCATCAGATCATATTCTCTTATCATTGTATTAATGATTTTGCTGATATTTGCAATTCCAAAAGAAGTTGAGCTAGTTTTTAAGGAATATGCCACAGCATCAATAGAGTTGTTTTGTACAAAACTGCTGTATATTTCCAATAATTTATTTAGTTCTGCATCGTGATACATATGAGTAATTTTGTCCTTTATTGGTGGAGTATAATTGTACATGGTAATAAAATTGTTGAACAAATTTATTACAGAAAGGCTACGAATATACAATATGTAGGACATGTTGTCAGGATTCTGATTGGAAATATAAGGAGTAGATTTGACTTTTGTTCTGACCACAGATCCATTTTTATTTACAAAATCACAAAATTTAAGTTTACGGAGTATATCATCTAAGGATTTACCAAAACTTTCATATTCCAGGTAATCATTGATAACAGATAATGTACTACTGGCAAGAATATTGGATATATCTGAATTAATCATTTTATCTTGTTCATCAGGGGCAAAAGATAGCATCTTGAGTGTTGTATGACTAATGTATTCTACGGAGACTTTCCGTATTGTATTATTCTGTGATAATATAACAATGTTATCACGGTAATCAATTGCGTAATCATCCATACGATGTGTTTATGAAGTAAATTATAATTTGTTGGTATGCTTCAGAATTAATATTCGTATATTGGAGATATAATTCTACGCTAAAGAATACTACATGAAGAATAAAAATTTATTACTATATATAGTGTGACAAAATTAAGAGAGAAGTGTGGTGTGTTCTGTGTGCAGGGTCATGTCAATGCGGTAGAGACAACGGTAATAGGTCTCAAGGCTTTGCAACATCGTGGACATGAGAGCTTTGGAATATTCACGTTTACTAATTCAGAACCTGTGTTTTTCCACGAAAAAGGCTATGTTCGTTATGTTGAACATGATTTTTCAAATACAAGAGCGATAGGGCATGTACGCTATTCAACAAGTGGGAGCGAGGAATCCATATTTCCGCAACCTGCAAGCTTTAAAATTGACGGTAAATATGTTGCTTTGTCATATAATGGGAACATTGTGAATACGGATCAGTTGCATTCTTATCTATATAAGAATAATGATACGATTTTGAGCTCTGACATAGACAGTGAAATATTTGTTTCTTTGTTAGTGCACTCTAAAGCAGATACATTGGAAGAAAAAATACAAAGTAGTTTTCAGTATGTTCAAGGAGCCTTTTCAATTGCTATATTGACAGGTGATTCTATAATAGCGGTTAGAGATGTACAAGGCATTAGACCATTGGTTATCGGTAAGAAAGATGGATCTTATGCAATTGCCTCAGAAACATGTGCTTTACATACATTAAATATGGATTTTATCAGGGATGTGCTACCTGGAGAAATATTAACGATTAAGACCGATAATACTATGCATTCTATTTTTCTACCTAATGCATATGCTTTAGCGAAAATGTGTGTTTTTGAATATATATATTTTGCTAGACCAGATAGTACACTAGAAAATCTTAATGTGTATAATACAAGAAAAAATATTGGTGTTCTATTGGCTCAGATCTATCAGTTGTCTGCTGATATGGTAATACCAATGCCAGATTCCGGTATTGCCACTGCATTAGGGTATAGTCAGGCATCGAATATTCCAATAGAATTTGCAATTGTCAAGAATAGCTATGTTGGACGTACATTTATAGATCCAAATGATAAGCAAAAAGCATTGTCAGTTAAGTTACAGATCAACAGATCGGTTATTCATAATAAAAAAGTTATTATTGTGGATGATAGTATAGTCAGGGGGAATACTATGAAAGCAATTTCTCAGATGTTAAAACAAGCTGATGCACAAGAGATACACTTGATTATCTCTAGTCCTGCTATCCGACATTCCTGTTTTTATGGGATTGATACTCCAAATACCGAAGAATTAATCTCAAATAGTCTATGTAGTGAAAAATTAGCAGAATATCTGGGTATCACATCTGTAAAATTTTTGCCAATAGAATTGCTATATAGAGCGCTGGGATATTCTTTTCATAAGACTAATCGTAGGTTCTGCGATGCGTGCTTCACTGGTGATTACTCTATAGAAAAGGACAATAATCTGCTTGCTAATCTTGAGTAGCGATATGAATTTTAGTCATTAGAAATACAGTATATCTTCTATTCTATAAAGTATTTTTCAGGGGGATTTGTTATATAAAGGAGGCGCACAATCAAATAGTTGGGAAATATAAATATCAATTTTGATCATATTACATAGAATAAAGTGTGCTATATTTTCGAAGTGGTTTTAATTCTAATTGATTATTGAGCAAGTGGATATGTTATATCATATTCTGAGGATTTTGAATCATACAAGCTAAAGAATTAAGATTGTTTGAAAGTATTTTGAACTAAGGTGTTGATTAATATGGAAAATGTGATAATTTTACTGCAATTACAATACATTTCTCTATGACAAATGAATCTAAAAGAGAACATTCATCGGGAATATCAGTTAAGCAGGTAATGAGTCTTATATGGTCTTTGGAAGTTTTTATAAATCCCTTTGCCAATTTTTCTAATATTATTCTAAAACGTTTTCTCTGTACATCCTCGGTGCAAGGATCCATAGATTCGTTGGAGAATGTGACATCTGTGACAACGTTATCTTCTAGTAAGGATGTAAATGAATTGTCAACCATAACATCAAATATAAGCAATCCAGGTATTTTTGTACACTTTGGTGGTAATATTAAAGATTTTTTGAAAGTTTTTGCTGAGAATTATACTAATCTTACAGTTGGCACAGTGGCTATCCAACCACTATTGACTGCCAATGCAAAACTTGTCACTTTACGTGTTGTTACAGGTGATAGGTATTATTCAATATTTCGTGACCATATTCTTGGAGTACCCATAAAATTCTTTGTTGGTGATATGGGTGTACATATGCGTAGGAGGTTAGTAAGTTCTCTCCTGACAAATTCTGTAACTAGATCTCTTATGGATAAGGGTTATGTAAGTGGTGGTTTGTATCTAGCATTGATTAACTCATTATTGGAAAGTGCTTTAGCATCTTTTTTGGAACCACGTGAAAAGTGGTTACAGGTTATGAGAAAACAGTTTCCTCTGGTTCATAATGGGAAACTTCTAAATTTGTTGACACTTACAAGGGAGGAAGCAAAGGCATGTAATGTAAACATGGAGAATTTTAATGAGTTAGATAAGAAAAGAGCGCGTTTTTTTCAGAACTTAAAATATGGAATACTTGCATTGTGGGTAAGAAATTTATTCTTCTCTTCTGCGGTATTTGCTGGCTCTGATGTTGCAAATCAATTAACATCAATTTCTAAAGAGTATGTTTCTTCTTCTCATATAGACGAAAGTAAACAAAAATTTGTAATTGAACAAGTTTTTAAGGCATTTTGTGGTATAATAACAACTCCAATGGAGAATACGTTTGCGCAACTGTCAGGTGGATCTGATTCAGTTAAGGATGTTCTGAAGCTCTGGAGAAAGGATCCGCGATCTTTCTTTGTTGGAGGAATGGCTAGGTGTGCACTGGTGCTTACACTTGCTAATACTATGCCTAAGGATAGTTTTCTGTCACTTGCTGTTACAGGGAGTATGGATAGAATAAGTAGATATTTTAGAAATTTATTTGGTTCTTCTGTAGATGGGTCTAGTAAGTGTCAGTCTTCTGCGTTGTGTGATTCTGATTTTGTAATTGATGGGATGTCTGTCAATGAACAAGTTCTTGTAGATAGTGAAGTTTTTCCGTATATGAGAGATGTTATAGTAGAAGATGTTCTAAAGAAGCGTACAAATTCTATGAATCATGTAGATACTCTATCTTTTTCTAATCTTGAAAGTGGTTGTATACCTAATCATATTATAACGTGTTTATCTGATGTGTGGTATGAATCTCATTCAGAAGTTGATTGTGCAAGATAGTTGAAGTACTGAATGAGATGTGTGGTATTTTGTTTTGCAAAATATTTAGTAGATTTTGATTCAATTAAAACAGGTAATGCATATAAGTATCAACTGCATTAAAGGGAGTAGGAGTATATCGAGGTATTTATGTTATACCTTGTTGTAGGAAGTATGATCATACTGATAACAAGTAAGAAGCTTGATGAGAAGATATACTGAAATATATCATTTCAAGTATCTAATAAATCAGATATATTACTTGATTTTTAATGGCTTATTTGTTTCAAAAGAGAGCTATTATAGCGATTTAACTAGGCAATATTCCTAAAGTTTTAAAGTTAGCAAGGATGCTAATAAAAGTGATACCAGTTATACATTCTGGGAGTTTTATCAAAGCGAGTTCTATGAAATCTTTTCATCTTCTGTAAGAAACGTTCTACTATATTACGTGATTTGTAAAATCAGTATTATGATTTATTGTTTGTAAACAGTTAGTTTTGCCAGGAATAATTGTTTCAATATTGTTTCTTATTAACTTTTTCTCTTAATAGATTAATATCATAGGCTCTATCTGCTAGAAAATATTTACATTTTTCATTTGAAAATAGATGGTATCCCAATTGACTATCATGCACTTTTACTATAGGTTGTATCAACTATGTGTAATTCTTGGTTTCCGTATTTTTTAATTCTGCTACTCCAAATATCTTTCTTAGACCAATTGTTATATCGGTTATATATTGGCCTCCAATTAATTACCATATCTCTTCGTTAATCTTAGTGCTCCAATGTGATATTCTAATACTGCTTTTAGGAATAATCTCTCATTATTTCCTCTTCTTCCTGCTGGTAGTAATGCTCTTGGCTTATTGCAACAGCAATCATCTATTACCCATATGTTCTTGAGTGTTTTGATACTAACTATAACATCTTTTTACCTCAGATTTTAATTAGAGACACTGCCTAGATCATATGTTTCAGCTATGTATATGAAGATTTCAGTACAATCCGCTGGATAGGGTATAGGGGTACTGTGATTAGTATAAATCTGGAGGGTCTTTATAGTAATACTCGAGCGAATGATAATATTCCTATAGAAGATACATGATTATATAATGATTTAGCACATTCGTGTATTGTGGCTCCAGTTGTGATTACATCATCAATGATCAGTACTTTAGAGCCAAAGAAAGGACTTTTTCTGACTGCAAAAGAGCCTCGTATATTTTGTAGTCTGGTTTCTTTGTTTTTTATTGTATGTTGAGAACGTGTGTGGTGCTTTTTGGTAAGAAAATTACAAACATACTTCACATTACATTTTTTTGATATATGCATCGCTAATAAGGATGCTGGATTGAAAGATCTTTTAAATATTTGTTGTTTTGATGATGGAACCGGGATTATTATGTCATAATTTTCTATGTATTGACGAAATTTCTTAACTATAAGTACAGCCATTATTTTTGCAACATATGTATTACGATAGAATTTGAGTTGTTTAACAATTTCTCGGGTTGCTTTTTCATATAGGAATAAAGATTTACTATCATGAAAGTAATGAAAAATACTACTACACTCAATACATCTTAGATCCTTAAATCTCAACTTCTTTGCACAGACAATACAGAAGGTTTCGGATGTTATTTGTATCATTGTACGATAACAACTAGTACATATAGAGCTGTTACATTCTGTTTTGCATATAACACATACAATTGGAAAGAAGAAGTTGAGAGCTTCCTTTAACATGTTTTAATTATCATCATCTGAATTCATAATTTTTTGTACTTCTGTAGCTACAATTTGTTTAATTAAGAGATACATATCTATGTCTTTCATTGGACGTAGATATTCTCGTATTACCTGCGAGATAGTTTCTTGGATGATATAATCAAGTTGTCCTATATTTTGCTGATTAGAGTTTAATTTATCATCTTTTTCAGCGTTATAATCTTTTTTCAAGGACTTTATCATACTTTTGATGCTTTGTTTTTTATTATCCAAAATTTCTGTATTGTATTCTTCTTTATTTTTATCCATACTACAAATATTATTTAATGAATCATTGATGTTTTCTATGACTGATCCTGATGTTATAGGGGTATCAGGCGTTGTATCTGTTTTGTGTTCAACTGTTACTCTATTAAGTTCAAGTATTTCACAATCTATGTCACCACTCTTTTCAAGTGCATCTTTAATATTGTCTATATTTTGATTTTTTTTCTGTCGATTTTTGGGTTTTCTAATCATGTACTATATCTCCTAAATTATTTATTAATTAACATTAAAGAATTTCTACAATATATAAATTGAAAATAGATTACTTCATATAATATACTGACTAATAATATCATTGAAAGGCATAAAACGAACATCTCCTATTTCAAATGTTATGTTGTATAAGGTAATATATTTGTCATGTTTGCGTTGTACATAAGCTATTTCTGCATTTAATTTGTCAAGACTTGCTTCTAAAACATTGTGACTTGTTTTGAGTCGTAGTTCAAATTCTTTAATAATTATATCCAATTCTTGTGTTCTAGCATCAAGAAGGCTGTTAGCTGCTTTTTCTGATTCAACATCAGTTTTATATTTATTCC
Organism: Candidatus Xenolissoclinum pacificiensis L6; assembly: GCA_000512675.1. GTDB lineage: Bacteria > Pseudomonadota > Alphaproteobacteria > Rickettsiales > Anaplasmataceae > Xenolissoclinum > Xenolissoclinum pacificum. The sequence continues at coordinate 41,367 of AXCJ01000001.1, read as the reverse complement.
ATAAAGATATAATTCTTGATTCAATTTGCTTTAGAGTATCTTTATGTTGTTCAATGGATTTCTTATACAAGGCACTTTGTGATAAGAAATTACTTATATTAGCTCCTCCATTGAATAAGGGGTAATTAAAAGAAAGCCCCATTTCACTTGTAGATTCATAACCTTTTACAGAGCTATCTCCAATGGGCACATTGCTAAATAATGACAATTTTGGATGCATTGTAGCAACATAGGATTGCTTATTATAATAAGCAATTTTCTGATTTAATTGAGATTTCTTGATTGTGAGATTATTGTGCTCTGCTTTTTGTAATAAGTCTGTTAAAGATTTAGGAGGGGTCGGATTATCAGATGCAACAATAGTTAAGTTTTTCGGTTGAACACCGGTAACTCTTAGATACTCTGTCTGTGCATTAATATAATTACCATAAGCCTGAGATCTGTCAGATATTGCTTGTCTTAATTTTGCTTGTGATGATAATAATTCCACTTTAGTCATTTCACCCAGATTATATTTAGCATTTGCAATTTCAAATTGATCTTTCATTAATGTAATATTTTTATCATACAACGACAATATTTTTTTCCTTTGTATATAATTTGTGTGTGCATTAACTGCACTAAGTACAACATCATATACTTTTTGATTATATTGTGTTTTTGTCAGTTCTTGAGTGTGTTTTTTTGATTTCAAATCTGAGACGAAAAGACTACCTTGGTATAAAGTTTGGTCTATTCTAATATTCAGGCCACTGTTGTTGCGTGGATTATTGTATCTTTCTTGGAATAGTGTCTCATTAACTATTACGGAAATAGATGGTAAGAATCTTGCAACAGCAGAACCTAGATTCAGGACAGATGATTTATACGCAAAAAACTCTCCTTGTAACAAATGATCATTGGCTAGAGCATTTTGTACTGACTCTCTTAACGTTTGGGCAAGCAAATCTTTGTGAAAGAACGTTAAGAGACATACCAGAGATATTTGCATTATACTGGAGAAGCGATGTACCATAAACAATGAAGTCAATTACACTATTGATTAATAACACAAAAACGACTTAAATCCACTAATATATAAACTTATATGATAATAGAGGGTTCTTGTACTCCTAAAGCGTTGATTCCTTGAGTCAAGATGGCCATTGTATATAACGTGATATAATAATTTTTTAACGCTGTCTGATATTTTTTAAAAGTATCAATATAATTATTTATGTCATCAAGAGTACTGTTCTTACTATCTGTGCTTATTGCTGAGTCTAGTGTTTTTTTATAGAAAGCACTGAAATGTCTTGTATTTTTTATCTGACTTTTATAACTTTTATAATCTGCAAACATATTTTGCATTTTTTGTTCTACATCTTTGATGCTTTGTCTGTAATTTTGAATACTTTGTTTATAATTAAAATTCTCTTTTGCAATATTGGTAAAATTTTTACCTGATGGAGTAATTGGTATTGAAAACACCAAACCAAGGTAGTTATACTTTTCAGAATACCTTAGGGGATATTCTCCCTTGTTTAAGTAAATAGCACCATATATATTAAAGCTAGGCATTGTTTTGGTAATTGCCACTTGTTTTCCTAGATAGCTATCTTTTTGTTCTTGGGATTTCTGGAGAATGCTTATACTATTCTCAATGGAAGAATCAACAAAGGATCTCATATTGTCAGGGATTCTAGGTATATGGTTTTTTGGTAATTTGAGGTTATCAGGTGCACTGTTCACCAGCGTGATATAGTTAATTCTAGATTTTTCTAACGTATTTTTTATTGTATCTTGGTGAGTCTCAAAAAAATACTTAAACATATTGCATTTGAAGTTATCTTCAGAGCAGTAGTTATTATATATATAATAAAATGCGTTTACATAAGATTCCAATTCTTTTTTGACATTCATGATGCAAATCATCTCAAAATAAGTGTTGACAACTTTTATACTCACTTCTTGTACTGCGTTTTTAAATTTTGTTTGGGCAATTTGCGCAGCATGTTTTGCGCGTTTATAAGAGGTAAACTCATAAGCTCCTCTCATGGGAGCATGTTCTACACTGATATTCAAGCTACTAGGGTTTGCAAAATCATTACTTTCTGAGTATATATTATTACCAGTACTAAACTTTAGTACTGGTATGGTATTGCTAATAACTTGCATAGGTTCTAATAGAGACTTTCGATATTCATATCTAGCATTCTCAATTTCGGGATTGTTTTCTAAAGCCTTCTCGAGAGCTTCTGATAATTCTACCGCTTGCAATTGGCATGAGAGTAGAAAAACTGTAAAAAAAACTATTATTCTATACATATCAATGAATCAGGGTAGATTGTTAGTAGATTATTAACGATAGATTTATCATTTGCAAGATCTTACAGTGCATAATTTGTATATTTAACATATTCTAGTTCAAGGAGATTTCTTATGCATAAGTTTATTTGAAATAACTAGGATTTATTTTTGTTTGTAAATTTTACTAAATAAATATATGCTAACAAGTGGGGTACTGTAAAACTTTATCGAAAAATTTAACTTGTGGCTAATAATTGATAGAAAAAATAATTGTAGGGAAACAATCACATTTTTATAAAGTGCATAATTTAGTTTTTCTATAAAGAGGATTAAACGATATGCGATTCGTTGGACTAGTGCTTGCACAAGATCAAGAAATAAAATGCTTTTATTGTATATATCAATATTTTTACGAATTACTATCAGATAATTTATACCATTTCCAGCATACTTGCTATTAAATTCAATTATTTATAACGATATTTAACGCATTATGTTGCAAAACATTTGATTATATTGCCTGTTATAGTTTATAATGTTCTTGATGAGGTGATATTTGATTGGTATATGAGGAGTTATTTTTTCAAAGAAAAAGATTTCGAGCGACAATGGTATATAGTAGATGCTAAGGATTTGGTATTAGGACGTTTGGCATCGATAATTGCACTGAGATTAAAGGGGAAACGTAAGCCTTATTACACGGATTCTGCGGATTGTGGAGATAAGATCATTGTTGTGAATTGTGATAAAATTTGTCTAACCGGTAAAAAAATGACGGATAAGAAATATTATCGTCATACGTCTTATCCTGGGGCGATCAAGACATCTACTCCTGAGAATATATTATCCGGGCCAAATCCAACAAGTTTATTACGTAATGCTGTGAAGAGAATGTTATCTTCTGGCCCTTTGAGGAATAAAATCATGAAGAATCTATATTTGTATGTTACTCCTGAGCACATGCATGCTTCTCAGAAGCCCATACCGTTAGATATCGCATCTTTGAATAGAAAAAATAGTAGGTTATAATGCTAAATCGAGTAGTTCAAGAGCAGGATTTTGCACCTGCTTTTGATAGATTAGGGAGAATATATAGTAGTGGGAGTCGTAAAGAGTCTACTGCTCGTGTTTGGATAAAAAGGGGTAATTTTTCTTTTAAGGTTAATGGGGTTAGCTATGATGCTTATTTCAAGAATGATTCTCTTGCTAGGATGTTGATATATCCATTGAGACTTGTGAAGGAGGAGAATCATTTCATCATAGTTGCCACTGTCAAGGGTGGTGGAACTTCTGGTCAGGCAGGAGCTATTTTGCTTGCGGTAAGTAAAGCTCTTAGGTTGTTTGATCAGTCTTTTGGCTCAATTCTGAGATCTAAGAAATTACTTACTAGGGATTCTCGTATGGTTGAAAGAAAGAAATATGGTCGTAAAAAGGCAAGGAAGTTATCTCAATATTCTAAACGTTAATAGTTTATCTATTTTTTTTTGGTAGCGTTATAACTTAGCCTATCTATTTGTTGGTTGGGTATGCTCCTTTTCTTTGTTTTTTTGCTTTGTCCTTATGTGTTGTTCGCTGTTGTGGTTCCTGCTACAAGTCAGGATGTTCTGGATAACGTGTTGTGCCATTGCCGTGGTTTAACTGATAAAGAAATTTTTCACCTAGAGAAGCTTAGATACTCCATTAAGAGAATGGATTGGTACTACGCACATTATCACGCGAATATGGTTGGTGATGGGGGGGTGGTTTATTTTACGGATCTTTTACATGATTCGGTTGTTGATCCTGATCCATCTCTTTCTTCGAATCGTTTTAACTCGCAGGAAGTAGGATATTTGTTCAACTATTTTTTTGATCCGCGATATTTGCCAAAAAAGAATTTGAAGAGGGTTATCGTTGAGAAATCTTGTGTGCATATGCCGGATGTAGAAATGTGTCTACGTTTTTCTGCACACAATTCTTGTGTTGATTATGTCAAGAAGCACCGTCATGATTATGGTCTTGTATATAAATATTTGCGAGTTCTTGCATCTGAACATAACATCATACAGTTTGTTAGTTTATTTTCAGAATTTTTACATTTAGATCGAGATATATTTGCATCCTCAAAGTGGAATTATCTGAAGAGGTTATATGCAAGAGAAGTGATTTTTCACCAAATGTCAGATTATTTTCAAGATGCATATGATATATTATATAGTACGTACAATGAGAAAAGAATCAGATCTATAAATAATCAGTGGCTTTTGGGATGGTTATCTTTGGAGTTTTTGTCTGATCATCACAAATCTTTGTATCATTTTCATGAATTTGAACAGCTTGTAAGAACTCCTGTCAGTGTTAGTAGAGCGAATTATTGGCTTGGTCATACATATGAAAAGATGGGTAATATAAGAGAAGCAATTTCTTGGTATAAACGAGGTGCCATATACAAGCATTTATTTTATGGACAGATGTCATTATATAAGCTACATCAGATGAGCAATGTTGATTTTTCATATAATGGAAATAATATATACAATTATTCTCCATTTATGAAGACAGAAGAGTTTTTGTCCAGTATACACATATTTAATAAACAACCATCATCACACCAGTCTCTTTTGAAAGCCCTATATTATTTTGCGTATATAAAGGAAAATTGTCTGGTAAAGTGTATAGTCAATTATATAATTCGTAAAGATGATATAAATGACTTCAAGATTATGCTCAGGATAGCAAATATGACATCGAATAACTATCTTTTGGTATTAGTCACAAAATACCTACATAACTCACAACACGTAATACTGCTTGATAGCTTATATCCTATGGATCACCACGTTAATACTTTTAGTAGTGATCTGAGTAATAGTTGGTTACTATCGATTATGCGACAAGAAAGTGAGTTTAATCATATGGCCATAAGTAATTCAGGCGCTGTTGGTGTTATGCAATTGATGCCAAGTGTAGCAAAATCGTTATTTAGAGATATAAAATTAGAGTATAAACAAAAACTTTTACATAATCCTATTTGTAATATACAGTTGGGAACAATGTTAATGCATAAATTATACTTTGGTGAGAATAAGAAATCATTTGTATTGTCTGCAGGGGCGTATAATGCAGGTACTGCTAATGTATCTGTATGGAAGAATACAATGGGAGATTTTCAAGGAACAATAGATGAGAAAGTTAAGTGGATAGAAAGTATTCCATTTGAAGAAACAAGAGATTACGTTATGTACGTTATTGCTAATTTGAATACTTATGAAATGCTTTTAAATGAAATGAATATAAATACCATTTATCAATCATTACAGTAAATTTCAAGAAGGGTGTTATGGACAAATTATCTGATCTGCAACAATTGATACTAGCTGTGTGTATTCTTTGATTCTTAGAACTGTTTACAGAAAATTATAAAGTCTACGGTATTGCCATTAAATATATCTATATTATGCCATTTGCAAATAAGTAAGAAGAAGAAATAACATTTAGTTTTCCCATAATCTTATGAATATTTTCTAGCTTCTATTGTAAAGTTAATACAGCATTTCCTTTTTGTACATCAAGCTCTTTTTTTGTCCAATGTGTATTGCAACCATCTCTAATTCTTGTTTTTAGTGATTTCTTCAAAAGGTCTTATCCCATTCAGTGCTGATATATTACTGCAATCTAAAATTCCTCCCAAGCATCTTAAATAATAGGCTTTCTAGGTTATGTTTACATAAGGAAAAGAAAGTTTTAAGTAATAATACCTTTCCAAAACTCGGATTAAGGTTGAAAATGTCATTCATACTCTCAAGACTTGCGATATCTTTCGCATAGAGATCGCAAGAAAAAGATATAACCTCAAATTCAATATCATTGCTGGTATTGTCAATCTAAAATCATGGCTTCTAAATAATCAATTATATTATTACCTTCATACCTTTTTCATTACGGTAATTTTACAGGAGGTCTAGTGAATTAATGTCATCAGCTCTAGAAAATATTTATATTTTCATTTAAAAATAAATGATTTACTAATTGAGTATCATGAGTTTGATCAGGACTTAAAACTGTCCGTAAGAATTGACTTTCACATGAATCTTTGAAGTTAAAACCACCTGCTGATCTACCGATATCTTCAGATTATTCTGGCAAGGTACTACACACTGCACCTTGATGTAATTTTTGATCTCCACCTTTTTTGAATTCCTATTATCTCAATATCCTTTCTTAGACCAATTGTGATATTTATTATATAGCCTCACCATATTGCTTAGGTAAATTCCTCCATGGCGCTCGCAAAATATAACATACTCCCTCCAGGAATACATTATTTTCTCTTCTTCCTGCTGAAATCAATGCTTTTAGTTTATTCCAACAGTTATCATCTATTACCATTTGGTGCATCTTTTTTGGTTTCTTGATGCTAATTATAATCTCTTCTTTCAGATTAGCTAATTAGGGACATTGTCTAGTAATTAATAAGGTCAATATAAGTTTTATAGATCAATGAATGAGGGAGAAAAATTTTTATTTATAGAAATAGGACAAGTATGCCGGTAATATGAACGATAGGAGCTTTGTCATTTGATGTTTATATGTGATATATCATGATAATTATTATCAAATAGATTAAATTGTAAATACAATGAATAATATCCTGATATGTTATATCTTATGTACAATGTACTCTTCTGTAGAAGAACTTGAAGGAATAAACAGTACCAGTACTATTTGCAGTGTTCTCCGTAATGACAGTTCTTGTGAATCGAAGCAGTTAAAATCTGAATTAAATAATATGTTTGATTGAGATTCGTACAAACACTTGAGCTGAAGAAGTAGATTTTGGAATAGTGTTTTATATGAGTATTGAAGTTTATCCCGCGCATTTTGGCACTCAGTCCTTATATAATGATATGAATGAGGGGGGTTATATGAGAGAGCGCGGAAACATCTGGTATTTAGATGCGACTGATGGGTAGTAACTTTGAAGTAAAGAGAGAGAAAAAGTGTCTTAATATTTATTCTTTACACGAGAGTGATGTGAAAATTTGATATTTATAAACACGTATTTAAAGCTTATTGGTGTTTATGCTTGAAGATAAGATAGAAGATGCAGTATTTATTTTTCGATATGCATTTTGATTGTGACCTATATAGTATATTGCATTGTATTTTAATAGAAAATTATCTAATCAGAGATTCTACTTCATAGTTGTAGGGAATATTTATAAGTCAATTCATGTCGCAAATACTTGGATACGCTAATAGAATTAGTAAATATGGTAATATTATTTTTACAATTTCTGTATTTACAATAATTGCTATAATTCTCTGGCCTGTTCCTGCTGTGACTTTAGATTTGTTCTTTTCATTATCTATAGCATTATCAATATTGATTCTTGTGAATGTACTGTTCATTAATCAGGCCGTTGAGTTTACAGCGTTTCCAGCAATATTACTCATAAGTACACTTTTGCGATTATCATTAAATATTGCATCTACAAGGTTAATACTTTCCAGAGGGAATACTGGTATGGATGCAGCAGGGCAGATTATATCTTCATTTGGTAATTTTGCTATGCAAGGATCAGTGGTAATAGGAATAATTATTTTTATTATTATTACAATTATAAATTTTATTGTTATTACAAAAGGGTCAGAACGTATTGCAGAAGTTGCGGCGAGATTTAACTTAGATGCGATGCCTGGGAAACAACTTGCGATTGATGCTGATGTTGCAGCCGGTGTGATGACCAGCAAGGAGGCACAAGAAAAACGAGCTGAATTAGCTATCTCAAATACATTTTTTGGAGCAATGGATGGTGCAAGTAAATTTGTAAGAGGAGATGCGATTGCTGGGATATTAATCACATTGGTGAATTTTGTTGGAGGACTATTAATAGGAACATTGCAATATGGAATGGCTATTAGTGATGCCTTAGGTGCTTATTCTGTGTTAACCATTGGTGATGGTCTTGTGAGCCAGATTCCGGCTCTGATAGTATCAGTATCTTCGGGGTTATTAGTGACTAAATCTGATACTAATGAAGCAACTAACAAGGCGATATTTCGACAAATCAGTAATTATCCTATAGTTATGGTCATTACCAGTGTTTTATTGCTTATTATGGGTTCTATGCCTGGAATGCCACTAATGATTTTTATTCTGACATCAGCACTAATTGTAGCATGTGTATATGTAATATATGTTCTTAAGACTCATCAAGCCTCGTTAGAGAAAATAGATTCTCAAAGTGTGATGGAAGATAAGGAAGATTCTGATCGAGTCGAAGAAGCGTTGGCAATGGATGTGATACGTTTAGAATTAGGTAGTAATCTTGTGGTTATGATAGACAAGATTAGTAATAGCATTAAGTCTTCCAGAATACAATTTGCTGCAGATATGGGAGTTGTAATTCCAACAATCCGTGTACGTGATAATTTGAGTCTTGGAAGCGATGAGTATAAAATATTCATTAAGGAGAGTGTAATGTCCCAGAATGAATCTTATGTAAATAAGTTTATGGTCATAAATCCTAATAATCAACCCATGAATATTGGGGGTGTAGATGGTTATGATCCTACGTTTGGAATTCCTATAAAATGGGTTACTAAGGATAAAAGAGCACAATGCTTGGCAAAGAATTATACTATTGTTGAGCCAAATATGGTTATTGTAACTAATGTTATAGAGCTAGTGAAAGCAAATATTGGATCTTTGATCTCATATGACGCAATAAACCAATTAATTACCAAACTTTCTGAGACAGATCGTAAGTTAGTAGAAGACCTAATACCGACTAAGGTTTCATTAACACTTGTAAAGCAAATATTGGAGAGTTTACTCAAAGAACAAGTATCAATTAAAAATCTTGCGGATATTCTAGAAACAATAGGACAAACAATTGAGTATTCAAAAGACATAACTTTTATCACTGAACAAGTTAGGATCGTCTTGAAATCTCAAATATCTTCAAAATATCTTAATCGAGATAAAAAAATTGATATAATATCTGTGACTGCCAAGAAGGAATCACTATTTAATGAGCATATTTCACAGGGTAAAATTGTTTTACCACCACGAGAGCTAGAAGAATTAGTTAATAGAATTCAAACAATTTATAACATATATAGCATGAAGCATGATCATGTGATTTTTGTTGTATCATCGAATAAAATAAGACCACTATTTTATGAATTAGTAACACGATTTAATCCAAGTATTGTGGTTCTATCACAGAATGAAATACCGAGTAATATTAAGACACACATATTACAACAATTATAGGTGATATTGATCTTTGAGTTTGCATGTATATCACTCGATAAGGTATGCCTATAGTTTAGGATATGAGTGTACATTGTTTTTTATATATAATGTAAGTATTTTTATGCTTTCGACTGTATATTGGAAATATATCCTGTTTACAATTATATCATTTGTCTGTATCGCAGGGTACGTAATTGGAGTATTGAAGATACAAATAAGGTACTGGACGAGATATGATGACATCTTTAGGCTTTTTGTGTGAATTGTCATTTTATCGGGTATTTTGATATGTGACAATTTTTTGTAAGAGTTGTAATATGACCTGTATAGTTATTGGTAAGAACATTATAATATAGATGATAAATATGATTTCTTAATAATTATTTTGAAATATAGTTGTATAATTCTGAGTATATGGTATAAGTGTGTTGCGGGATGGAGCAGTCCGGTTAGCTTGCCAGGCTCATAACCTGGAGGTCGCAGGTTCGAATCCTGCTCCCGCAACTTTCTGATGTTTTTGCATGGTGGCTCTTTTCAGTCTGCTTTCCAGTATTCGGTCTTTGAATGTTATATGTGTTGTGCTAAATTCTCAACTTTGGATATGTTTTTTGGCAACTGGTTATCTATTTATTAGTAGCCTTGTAGAAAATTTTTTGTAATCTGTGGATTGGTATGTTTGGTTAGGCAAAGATTTTTTTTGAGAACCTGTGATTAGAAGACTTATAACTGCTTGGTTAGTTGTTTATAAGGGGGATTGTTATCTGAAAGAGGATATTTGGTAGTGGGTATCATTATGGTGATGTACTACAGTCTAGTCAGTACTTAAAGACTGTTATTTTGTTTATAGATAGATCGTTAATAATATATGATTTTTATGGAACAATTCTAGTATTCTTGGTTCTGGTTTTTTGTTTGATATGATGATTTATCAGTTGAATATCTTTAACATATAGTAATTTACTTAAATCTATTTTATATTTGCCAGGTAATTGGAATTTGAGTTCTTTATCCGGATATTTCTTGATAATTGTAATTGAATATAATATATCCTTACTAATGCATTTCTTGATTTCTGATATTGCATTTACCGACTCAACTATTATTTCAATATTATTTCCACTTTGTCCGAGTATATAGTTGTCTAGATTATGTATAGAGATAAGTCGTTTTCTATCATTATCTGTTACCATAAGGAGACGATTATTTTTCACTAGTAATGATTGATATTGATGCACTTTCTTAGTTCCATATATGGGTAGTGAATACAAATCATTTATACTGTTTAGCTTTAAGAATGCAAATTTTTCATTGTTTTTCGATTTTAGAGTATAACTTAGTAATATAACAGGAACTATGTTATCATCGAATGTCAAAGAATCCATATATACTTTTAATGGATGATTAAAATAATAAAAACCTAATGATTCATATTCAAAACTATTTTTTTCGTCTATTGAAGGAAACGCACTGTCAATTAATTTAAATGTTTCCTGTTCTTGAAACAAATTCAGTTGATTACATTGATGAATCTGTCCATATTGCAACATCACTTCTACTGATGATAATAATTTATTCTGATTGAGCTCTAAATTGTCAAAAGCTCCCGATTTAATCAGACTAGATAATGATTTTTTGTTAACAATCTTATTATCCAATGCACTGACAAAATCCATCATTGAATTGTATTTCATCCGAGATAACATCTCTGCCACTTTATGACCTATGCCTTTGATTGCAAGCAATCCAAATCTTATTTTTTCATTTTCCAGTGAGAAATACATTTTTGACAAATTAATGTCTGGTGGTAGTATCTCAATACCAAAATTTCTAGCTTCATTGCAAAAAATCAACAATCTATCAGAATCTTGTATATCAATGTTCATGTTTTCTATTAAAAATTCTATTGTATAATTTGCCTTAAGGTAGGCTGTCTGATAGGAAATCAGAGCATATGCCGCGGCGTGAGATTTATTAAATCCATAGCCTGCAAATTTAGCAACTAGTTGGAAAATTTTCTCAGCTGTTTCAATATTAATGTTGTTTTTGGTAGCTCCTTCGATAAATTTCATTTGTTGTTCATCCATTTCGGATGTAATTTTTTTACCCATTGCACGTCTTAATAGGTCTGCATCTGCCATGGTATAACCAGAGAGTTGTTTAGCAATTTCCATTACTTGTTCTTGATATATGATAACACCAAACGTTTTATATAGAATATTTAACAACATTGGATGCAAATACTCAATTTTTTCTTTATGGTGTTTTCTATTGATATATGATGGGATGTTTTCCATTGGGCCGGGGCGATTTAAAGAAATTAGAGCAATAATGTCTTCTATGGTATCTGGTTTTGCATTTCTCAGAGTTTCATACATAAAAGAACTTTCTAACTGAAATATTCCAACTGATTTACCTGAGGATAATAATTGGAAAGTTTTTGGATCATTCATCGGAATTGCATTAATTGCTAACTGAGGTTTAATCTGTTGTACAATATTTGTGATAATAGTTAAGGTTTTTAAGCCAAGAAAATCGAATTTCACAAGTCCTGAAAATTCTACATATTTCATTGAATACTGGGTCACTGGATTGGGTAAAGTATCATCATAATATATCGGTAATTGGTTCATTAGAGGTTCTGAACTAATTACAATACCTGCTGCATGTACTGATACATGTCTTAGTCTTCCTTCTAGTTCGACAGATATTTTCATCATTTCAGATGTTAACTCATCATGTAAATATTTTTGCAGTTCAGGGTTATGATCAATTGCTTGTTGGAGTGTGACAGGGTTAATAGGGTCATGAGGTATCATTTTTGATATATGTTCAGATATCGAATATGGTATTTTCAAGACACGTGATACATCTTTAATAACTGCTCTGGCTTGTAATTTTCCGAAGGTGACAATATGGGCAATATGTCCATATTTTTTTCGAATATATTCAATAACTAAAGGCCTTTTCTCCTGACAGAAGTCTATATCAAAATCTGGCATTGATATACGTTGAGGGTTTAAAAAACGTTCAAATATTAGATCATATTCCAGTGGATCCAGATCAGTTATTTCTAGACACCATGCAACCAATGATCCTACTCCTGATCCCCGTCCTGGTCCCACAGGAACATTATTATGTTTGCTCCATTTGATAAAATCAGAAACAATTAGAAAGTAACCAGAATATTGCATGCTGGTAATGATGTTTAGTTCATATTTTAAACGTTCTTGATATTCAGCAGGGATAGTTGTATTGATGAACTTTTGTTGCAATCCAGACTGTGCTTGTAACGTGATTTCTTTTTCCTCATCTTGTTCTGTAAAAAGAGGTAAAGTGGGGGGTCTTTTTTCGAGAATGACTGTACATCTACGAGCTATAACCACAGTATTATATATGGCTTCAGGTAAATCATAGAATATATCAATCATTTCTTGATGGCTTTTAAAATAACATTCTTGTTCTGCAAGATTATCAGATATATTAGTATTTCCCTCTATAGACTTTAAAACGTTATACGCCTTGAATTGTTCTTTATTCTTAAAAAAAATGTTGTTTATTGCTACAATGGGTATATTATATTTATATGCTAATTCGACTACTTTACTATTCTGTTCTTCTGTAGTTCCGTAACGCTCTATACCCATGTAAAGGTTTGTTTTAAATACGCTCAAGAGAGATTGCAAGAATTTGGGGTTTGTACATATAGTATTTTTAGCAATACATATCAAGTTTTTATGGTTTTTGATTTTCTCAACAGGATAAGTTTGACAATTATTGAATATTTTTGATGTTATCTCTCCTAAAGTATAAAATCCTTCATTATTTAATGCTAGCAATTGGATAGGATATACAAAATTATTGTATAATATGTTGATATCACATCCAATAATAGGTTTAATTTTAGCTTTAATAGCTTCAATGGAAAATTCTAGGCTACCAGATAAATTATTATAGTCGGTTAAAGCAATGGCAGACATGTTATTTTCCAGAGCTAATGATATAAGGTCTTGAATTTTTAAAGTGCTTTTTAACATTGAGTAATCACTATGAGCGCTCAAATGAACAAACTTATATTCTTGCATTAATTCAATAATCTAGTTAACCAATGAATAAGAACATATCAAATTAATTGGTGTTGTACAATCAAGAGAATAAGAACTTTGTAGAAAATGTTCGCCGTAAGAGAACGATGCATTTTTCAGTGATATATTCAGCTTGAATATTATGATATTTGAAGTATTTTCATGGGCAGATTTTTGTCTATGGCAATAAGTGTAATATTAATACATGATACCTTATTATTGAAACTCGGGCATAGATTAAACCGGTAGTTATGGTATAAGACAAAGACTAGAATATTATAAACAATAATTTATAGATTAAAGTAGGGTTTATTGCAAAAATTCATGTGATGCTTTTGTTATTCTGATTGGCTACTCAGTGTTACAGATACTTGGTTATACAAAAACAGTAGGTTTGATAATAAGATGTACTGAGTTGTCTCTTAGGTAACAGGTATAGTTATATATAAATAAAAAATAATTTATTAATTTTTGCATATTATCTTGCATGTGTATATCATAACTTATCTACTATGATATAATGCAAGTAGGGTAGTATATAATCTACCGTTAGAATGTATATTAATTAAGGTTGAGAAAATGGCAGTAGGCATATGGCAAATATTTATGGTTTTAATCATTATTATGATTCTATTTGGAGCAGGTAAGTTACCGAGTGTAATAGAAGATATAGGACGTGGTCTAAGAAATTTAAAAAGAGAGATGCAAGATGGACAGAATGATAGTTCTTCAATGAAGAAACCAGACCGGTAAGTGCCTGTTGTGTTGAGGAATGTTTAAATTATCATCCTCAACACAAGCATATTGAGCATGGTTATATCAGTTTAGTAGTATGTCCATGGAGTGCACAGAGAGGTTGAATGCTATACTACAGTTACACATTTGGCAAGATTTCGTGGTCTATCTATATTGTTATGCACTGTAACAGCAACTTTATAGGCCAAAATCTGTATGAATATAGCATGAGAGAAAACGTACAAATTGTGTATTTTAGGTACTATTGTTACATATGCCTTACTGAATTTAGATAAATACTGTGAGGTTTCATTATCTGCGACAATTAATACATTATGAGATCTAGCATATATTTCATGTAGTGTGATCAGATTTTTATACAGAAATGAATCATTGGGTAGAAAAAAGACAACACATAATCCTTCGCCTAGTAGCGCAATGGAACCGTGTTTTAATTCACCACAAGGAACTGCATCAGAATAGACATAAGCAAGTTCTTTCATTTTTAGAGCTCCTTCTTGTGCAATTCCATATCCTTCTCCTCTGCCAGTGAACATAAATCCGGTATATTCTTTTAACAAGGGTAACAATATATCTATCTTATTTGTAACGTAAGAGATCACTTCTCTTAGAGTATCAGCAATGTTAACGAATTTAATTTTGTTGTTTTTTAGTCCTAAATATATACGATATAAACAAGCTAGTTGGGAAGTAAAGCTTTTGGTGGCAACAACACTTAGTTCTTCACGTATATTCATGGCATTTACGTGATTTGTGACTCTGGATAAAGCACTATTGACGTTATTCACTAATGCTACGGTATAATGGTGATTTTTGAATAGTTTAGCACAATTTACGGTATCCATTGTTTCTCCAGATTGACTTACAAACACAACGATTTTATCATCATGATGATCGTAGTTGCTATATTCAGAGGCATATTCAACATATGCTTCGATATTTATGCTTCTCAACCAATATTTTGCAATATTGGTTGCAATATAAGATGATCCACAAGATACAAAGATTACTTTTTTGATAATAGATAATTTGTGAACTAGATCTAGCATTTCACTATCCATTTTTTGTGTTAGAAGATTATGAACAATATCTGGTTGTTCATGCATTTCTGCAAGAAAATAGGATGAATAATTATCATATTTGCTAATATTAGTGAGAACTGTTTTATATGTATTCTCTGAGATATTATCATTAGTGATTTTTATTTGGTTCTGAGCGTTATATATAGTTAATTTACCATTGGAGATATACAATAGTTCTTCAGTGCTGATATTCAAGTATTCATTATACCTTTCTGAAACTGAAAACAAATCGGATGTTACACATATTTCTGAATCCGATACTCCACATATTAAGTCTGTACCTTTTGTCATTCCATATAATTCGGTATTTTTCTCTCGTAAAAATAAAACAACTATAGCAAAAATACCCTCTATTTTTTTTAATGCTTTTCTGAAAGCACTTTGAATATCAGGGGATTCATCTAGAAAATACTGCACAACATGTAACAGTAAAGTGGTATCACTTTGAATTGTTTCAACATCAATTTTCTCTATATTAGAAAGCCAATTCCGTAGAGAGACAAAGTTTTCGACAACTCCATTATGTACGATTGCTATATTACCATTACATTTGGGATGTGCATTTTCCTCTGATACTTGTCCATGCGTTGCCCATCGAGTATGTCCTAATATACAGTTTGAACAGGTGGTATCAAGTTTTTGCTTATACTTATTTAAAAAGCAATCTACACTTCCTATACTTTTATGTAGAGTATATTGATCTTGATTTTTCAACAATACTCCAACTGAATCATACCCTCTACGTTCTAATCTTTTTAACAAGGGTATGCATTCATTCCCACAATAAGCATCTTGAGCATGTTTTTTCACAAGAGCAAGAATACCACACATATCAATTTCCTATATTATTTGACTATATTTTTCTATAAAACGATGTTGACCCAATAATATTAATAATTTCGAAACAGATGGAGCATTTTCGATTCCTGTAATGAGTTTTCTTAATGCGATGTATAATTTTTTCTTGATAATATTGTATTGAATACATACAGTGTTTATCATATGAGAGATATCAGGTTCGGAAGGATTAATATTATTGGTATATAAATTATAGAATTCTTTTAACACCTGAAGATCCTGTTCAGAGAAAGAGATGTCTTGCAAATAATCATCATTCCATAAAAACACAATATGGTTGTATATATCATGAATCGTTGAAGATCTTTTCTCGAAAAGGTTTATTGCACTTCGCAAAGTATCATTATTACAATGTATGTCATATTTCTTCAGTAAGACAAGTTTTTCTTCTATGTTTAATTTTAACATATGATGTTGATTTACACTTTGTAATTTGGTTATGTCGAATCTAGCGGGAGATTTGTGTATACCGGAAATATCAAAGTATTGTATAGCTTCTGCGAGTGATAGTATATCATCATTCGTATGACTCCAACCTAATCTTAGTAAATAACTCAACAGACCTTCAGGTATGAACCCCTGTTCTTTATACTGTAAAACTGATACAACACCATTTCTTTTAGACAGCTTCTGTCCATCATCACCGTGTATAAGAGGAATATGAGAATATTCTGGAATTTTCCAGGAGAGAGCCTCATATATTCTAATCTGAGTTGCTGTATTGGTAATATGATCCGCTCCTCTAATCACGTTTGTAATACCCATATCATGGTCATCTATTACAACTGCTAGGTTATAGGTAGCAGTCATATTAGAGCGCAGTAATATTACGTCATTTGCTAGAGAATTACTGACAGAAATATTTCCATATACCCGATCATGTAACACAGTGTTACCGGTTTTATTGATGGACATACGCACGACATAGCTATCACCATCATAATCTTTATATGCTTTACCTGATTGTAACATGTCTGATACGACTTCACGGTATCTGTCATTACGGGTTGATTGATAGGATATTTCATCATATTCTAGACCCAGCCAAGATAAGCTAGATAAAATAGATTGTAAGTACTTTTCAGATGAACGTTTACGATCTGTATCTTCGATGCGTAAGATAAACTTTCCATTATGTGCACGAGCGTACAACCAATTAAACAAGGCAGTACGAACGCCTCCTATATGTAAATTACCAGTAGGAGATGGGGCAAACCTAGTAACTACCATTTATTACATATTTTCTAAATAAAAAATACCATCACCTTTAATCAGGGTGACCAGAGAATAAGCACGTTCACGCGCTTCAACTAATGAATCCGCTAGAACAACTAAATTCAGTATACGTCCTCCTGTAGATTTATATATTCCATTTTCATATTTAATATTAGCAAAATATAAATGAACGTCTTTGTGTTTTTGCACTTCATCAATACCAGTAATTTCAATACCTTTTTTATAATTACCAGGATATCCTTGACTTGCTATTACAATACAGAAAGTATATTTATTTTCTTTAAGTTTGATTTCTTGAGTAGGCGATATTTTCCCCATAGCGGTTTTAACACACAGATCCAGTAAATCTACTTCTAATCTGGGTAGTAGCATTTGTGTTTCTGGATCTCC
Organism: Candidatus Xenolissoclinum pacificiensis L6; assembly: GCA_000512675.1. GTDB lineage: Bacteria > Pseudomonadota > Alphaproteobacteria > Rickettsiales > Anaplasmataceae > Xenolissoclinum > Xenolissoclinum pacificum. The sequence continues at coordinate 23,431 of AXCJ01000001.1, read as the reverse complement.
GAATCTTACATTATATTCAAGTAACTTGGGGAAGTAAGTACCATCGTTACTGCGTGTCATCATAATACCTGCGAATAGGACGCCAACGTATCTTATATCTGCATCAGCAAGAGCATAGAATGTTGGATATATGATATCACGCATGATTGTTGTTCTAGTTTCTTCATTACATAGATCCACAGGAGAGAACCCTCCCATGCCACCTGTATTTAGAATTTTTCCTTCATGATCCACTTGTTTATGGTCTTGTACATGTCCTAATTCCAAACAGTTTGTTCCATCAAATAGGACGAAAAAACTTACTTCATATCCTTGTAGATATTCTTCTATGACAACAGTTTTTCCAGAACTACCGAGTTTACCCGCGAACATCTCTTCTGAGATTTTTATTCCTTCTTGATGACTATCACAAATAAAAACTCCTTTTCCGGAACAAAGCCCATCAGCTTTAATTACGACTTTTTCAGTTTTCAAGGTATCGATAAAGGCAGTAGCCGATTTTAAGTCGGTAAAATATCCATTTTGTGCTGTCGGAATGGAGTGAATATGACATAGTTCTTTAGCATACGACTTGGAGAACTCTAACTTAGATGCCGCTTTATTGGGGCCAAACACTAATATTCCTTCTGACTGTAGAATATCGGTCAATCCGTTCTCAAGATATTTTTCATCCCCTATGACAACTAGATCTATATTTTTGTCTTTGCAATGATAGGCGATATATTCCATCTCTGAGTCATAGTTTATGTCAATATATAGCGCTTTGTGACTAAAATTTATATTATTAGTAAATATTTTATCAGCAATTGGCGATTTAGAAAACGCATCCATCAGACTATACTCACGTCCACCTGTTCCAATTACTAATACTTTGTACCGAACATTCATAACCCAACACTTTGACATAACAACATTATTATCATACTATTATTGAAAAAATTCAATTGTTATTACCATATGACAATCAACAACGTTATCGCCAATATTCAAAAGATTTCAATTATTCTTATTGTTTTGTGTATGGTATTTTATGCGAAATTTTCCAGCGCAAAGGTTTTACCCGCTGAAACCCTTTATGGAAAAGTAGTCAAAAAATTTGAACACTATCAAGAGACAGAAAGTTTAGTAGAGAAGTTGTCCAATGCATACCCATTTTCGGATTATACTAAACGTGCAAGACTTCTACTGATATTATCACATGTGGTTACCCAGGAATATAGCGAAGCAGTTTTTGATGCTGAAACATATCTTTCTTTATACCCGCATAGTAAAGACAATGAATTTGTCTACTATCTTATGTCGATGTCTTACTTCAAACAAATCAAAGACCATACAAGGAACACGCATCATATTCAAAATATGATTGAAACTGTTAAAACGATGAAAACACAATATCCGCAAAGTGTATTTTTACCAGAATTACATCTGAGGATAGAGCACATATTGCAGGTTGAATCAAAGAAGGCGTTGGAGATTGGGAAATATTATGCTAGACGTAGCAATCATATTGCGGCAATCAATAGGTATTATGAAGCGTTGCAATACAATAATAAATATAAAGAGGAATCTTTATTTAGGCTTATGGAATCATATGATAGGTTATCTCTCTCAGAAGAGTCTGATTTTTATAAAAATAAAATAATATCTGAGTTTCCGGAAAGTAATTGGTTGAATTATTTGGGTACAATATAGATTTCTGTCTATTAAACTCTGATGATATTTTCTCCTGATACAAAGAGGTGCTAGAGTGGGTGAGTTTTTGAATTTAAGTAAATTGTAGTGTGAATGAACTTATTGAATGTATGTTTTTGCTAGTGTGCAAGAACAATCCATGATGGATTATTAAATAAAAAATTGTGGTCTATGAAGACATGAGATATGACCGTAATCTAAATGTACGGGTAACGGTCTGTGATACAGTTAAATTTAAAGAAATATAACGTTTTCTTCCTCATTCTCAATATCCTCTAATTTTCAGTCTAAGGGGATAAGTGAAAAGTGTAAGTAGATATTCAGTATTTTAAAGATAGCAAGGTTTGTTAGATGTTGAGAATATATCAGGCAATATATGAGGAAGTTTTAAGGTTGTATTTGGATAAGATCTTTTTTAAACTAGACAGGATAACTGTTGTTTAGGTGTATATTGTGATATAGTGTAAAATTCGTTAAGTGTGATCTTTTTGCGTGCACAATTTGTAATTGATCAGAATATAAGTCGCGGTAAAAATGATCTATTGATTGGTAAAAAAAATACTTTTGGTTGTTGAATTATGACACTTATATGAGAACATGAAACTAGACTTGTAATATTAATAAATAATCAATTCTACGTTGTTAAAATCGGTTACTTGGGATGAGTGGGAAGCAATGGAATCAGTAATACGTACCTGTATGGTTAAAGATAGGGCAACTCTTTTGGCTCTGTTTATAATATTATTCATTGGTGTGAGTGTATATACTGCAATTCCTTTAGAACAAAATCCTGATGTAGAAATACCAACGTTGTCAGTATATGTTGGGTTATATGGTATATCTCCAGAAGATAGTGCAAGGTTGTTGGTCAAGCCACTAACTAATAAATTTCGCTCTGTAGAAGGTCTCAAAAAGATCAAAGCCTCTGCTGTTGAGAATGGAGCTTATATAGTATTAGAATTTGTCTCTGGTTATGATATTCCTACTGCATCCAATGATGTTCGAGCCAAGGTAGATGAATCAATGTCAGAATTACCAGAAGATGTAGATAGGCCAATTGTGCAAGAAATAAATGTAAGCTTATTTCCTATTCTTAATATATCGTTAAGTGGTCTCGATGAAAGAAGTTTAATCAATATTGCAAGTGATTTACAAGATCTTATAGAAAATTCACCGAATGTCCTAGAAGCTAAGATTTCTGGAGAAAGAGAGAATTCTTTGGAAATAATTATAGATCCCAAAATACTATATACCTATTCTTTAAACATAGAGGATCTTAAAAATAGCATTATACAAAATAATTTACTCATAACAGCAGGTAATTTTTTGGATAAAGGATATACAGTCAAAATACCTGGAAATATTATAACAATTTCTGATATTGAGAAAATACCCATCAGATCTTCCAGTCATGAAGTTTTGACGTTTGGTGATATTGCAACAATTAAGCGTTCGTATAAAGATGCTACTTCCATTGCAAAGATAAATAATGATCGTTCTATGGTGATAGAGGTTTCCAAGAGATCGGGTAAAAATATGATCGATACTATAGAGGAAGTCAGAGAAATTGTCGATGAATACCGAAAGAACGCTTTGCCAACGTTGAAGGTAGATTATTTTTTTGATCAATCGCAAGTAGTCAAAGATACTTTACTGGATCTGGAAAATAATATTCTGTTTGCCATTCTTTTGGTCATGATGATACTTATGAAATTCATTAATATACGATCAGCTTCTTTGGTGGCTATTTCTATTCCTGGGTCTTTCTTATTCGGACTTATTACTGTTTATCTTCTTGGCTATACACTGAATATAGTCGTTTTGTTCTCGTTGATTATGGCGGTTGGTATGTTGGTAGATGCATCAATTGTTGTAATAGAAGCCGCTGATAGATTCATGATTTCAGGTCTTTCTGCCAGAGAATCTTATTTACGAGCTTCTTTATTCGCGTACAAGCCTATTATTTCATCAACTTTAACTACTTTAGCGGTGTTTATGCCGTTATTATTCTGGCCAGGTGTCGCAGGAGAGTTTATGAAATATTTACCTATTACACTCATAGCGACTTTATCTGGATCATTGTTGATGTCGTTAATATTTGCTCCAACAATTGGGGCTATTATTGGGAAACCATCTACTACAGATCCCAAAAAAATTATTCAATCTAAGGCAATTATAGAGGGCAATGTTAATGAACTGAATAATTTCTATAATGGATATAAATGTTTGTTGGAGAAAATTTTAAAAAGGCCAAAGTTATTTGTCGTATCGATTTTTGGTCTACTGTTCTTGTGCATATTTTTATATAGCATTTTGGGGAAAGGAGTAGAGTTTTTTCCAAAGGTCGAGCCAGATGTTGCTGTAGTGACTGTGAGGTCTCAGGGTAATTATAGTTTGTATCAGAAAGATGAAATGATATCACGACTATCTCAACTAATTTTAGATAATGATGTAGGAAAGAATGAATTGCAAGTGGTATATCATAGATCTGGAGGGCATGTTGATCTGAGTAATTTTACTGATGATATTATAGGAAATATACAAATAGAATTTGCCAATTGGAAAACCAGGAGAAAAGCAACTACTATTTTATCTGAGATTAGACAGATTTTATCTCAGGAAAAAGGGGTTGTAGTTGAAGTTCAAGAAGAATCAGGGGGACCTAGTAGTGGGAAACCTATACAGCTAGTGTTATTTGCGGATTCACCTGAGAATTTTCATCATGTGGTGGATGTATCTTCATCAGTTGTTGAGTACATGAGTACATTAGAGGGATTAATCAATGTATCAGATAGTCGTTCCACTCCAGAAATTCAATGGTCTGTGGAGGTAGATAAACCTCTTGCTAGCATATATGATGTCAAGCTAAGTGATATCTCTAATCATATTCAATTATTGACCTCAGGTTTGATTATTTCTCAGTTTAACCCTGATTATTCCAAGGAAGAAGTAGATATTGTGTTAAGATATCCGGAAAAAGAAAGGTTGATGAAAGCATTTAATACCTTGCAAGTAAATACAAATCAAGGGCAGGTAAGTATTGATAAATTTGTTACAATTAAACCTGATTTTAAGGTCAAACAAGTTAATGAGTTTGATACAAAGCAAATAATAATAATTACTGCTGATATTGCACCTGGTTATTTAACAAATAATAAGATATTAGAAATCAAAGACTGGATATATAATAATGATGAATGGTCTAATTTGGTATCATTTTACTTTGCTGGTGAGAGTGAGGATCAAGAAGAAGCACAATCATTTCTTTCTGGTGCGTTCTTGTCAGCGATAATGTTAGTAATTTTTATCCTGGTATCTCAGTTTAATAGTTTTCTACAAACTATTATTATTATTTCATCTATTTTTTTATCAGTTACTGGGGTGATGTTGGGGTTACTCATCACTGACCAAGCATTTGGGATAGTTATGTGTGGTGTAGGGAATATAATATTATCTGGTACAGTCGTAAATAGTAACATTCTCCTCATAGAGCAGTATAATTCCTTCATTCAGAATCAGAAATCTGTTGTTGAAGCAGCAATATTAGCTTCCATAACGAGGTTAAAAGCTATCTTGCTAACATCTATGACCACGGTTTTAGGCTTGACACCTATGGCAATAGGTTTAAATATAGATTTTGTTAATTTTGAGATTACTTATGGAGCTCCTTCAACCCAGTATTGGAAACAGCTTGCCACTACAGTAGCTGGAGGATTAACGTTTTGTACTATTTTGACATTGTTTTTGACTCCTTCGTTACTAGTAATATTTTTTGATAGGAAGCGCAATAATCGTGTTGTAGATAATAAAAAAGCATGATATTATTCGTCAACTCCAGGGGCAATGATATAACAGTACTGGAATCTACTTGCGGAGAAAGCTTTATTGATGTGAAAGGATATTGAAAGTCTTTAGATTATCAATAACATGTTTAACCTTAATATGCGTTTTTGCACAAGGTATTATGATCTTTTTCAGCGGAAGGGGTTTTCTTACGTCTGATTTATATACGGACTTTTTTGACAATTGACGATATCTTGAAAGCCAGAATCTACCAATCCTTAGAGTTAGTAATGTGTGTTGCTTCAACACATTAAAATTGTGTACTGATGATTAGATATCTGTGCAATATGTTCTAATTTTCACTTCTATTTTAATTATATGACCTTTCTTTTGCCATAATAATATGATTCACCTTTGTTTTTGCGACGTTCAATCACTAGTTATATAGCATCTACTATAGGCACTGTTAACAAAGGTTTACACTTAGTTTAGAAAGCATGTAAAAAATAACATATAAGAAATGATGGATAGAAGATTGTACCCCGATTGAGAAATTTGATTAGATGATATTACCAATCATTATGTTCTGTTGACATAAGGAAATAAGAAATAGCCATGAGAGGATAAAATTAAAGTGAAAAACAAATAAAATTTCCCCCTATGAAGCATTATCACCTGAAAGAAATAGAATGGGAATTTATCAAAACATATCTGAAAGAAGTGAAGTGTATCAGAAAGACAGAGGATATAAGACCATTTATAGAAGGAATATTGTTTATATTCAAAGGAGGATGCCAGTGGAGATTGCTGCCAGGGTGTATGGTAAATGGCAAACAGTATAAAAGAGCTTTATCAAATGGAAGAACAAAGGAATCAGGATAAATTTGTTTAAAAGTACTGCGTATTGGACAGATTTACAATAAGTAATTAATGATAGACAGTACCATAGTTAGAACACATACTTGTGCAACAGGTTATGGCAAGGAAGAAGAAGGCTTAGGAAGATCTAAAGGAGGATTTACTTATGCTAACATCATATGCTACGCAAGCTTAATTCTTTTGCCTTGCAATTCACAGGAGATATAACAATGGTTCCATCTTGCGAGTTAGGTATATGGGAGATTGTATATAATTTTTTAACATCCTTTAGAATATTCTCTTGATATAATTGGTTATTACGAAGTGTAATGCTCAGGTAATAATACATATGTAGGTTGTCTTTCAATCATTGTAGAATAGGATTAAAGTTATACCAATAGTTATCGCTGATGTTGAAGCCTATTAACTAGGAATTGCATGCTGTGTATCTGTTACAATCAAACGATGATCTTTAGAGTAGTGCAACATCACTATATGGTTGTTATCTGCATTAATAAACATAAAGGCCACTTTATCTTCTAAATCCATTAAAAGAATTGCGGTTTCTAGTGAACATTTTGGAATATGTTCATCTTCTGGGATATATTGATTATATTCTTCAGTTAGCATGTGTTCTGTATTTTCATGATGGCCTGCAAAAAAATCAGATAACTTATATTTTGATGCCTTCAGACCACCTTTATAAAGCCCTTTATGTTTGGTGATTTTATCTTTGTTTTTTAATAATATACCAGTTATTTTAGATAATACATTATCTACACTCTGCATAACTTTAAAATTTGTATTCATTGCTCTTACAATAATATTTTGGCCTGATTTATCATGTATAACTACCGATGTTTTATACATACGACTATGTATTTTACTGATTGTTACAGATACGTACGCAAACTGTAAATTGTGTTTTTCCAATAAATCATTTAATGATTCAGATATATATTTGGTAAGGCTTTCTCCGATAGAAACACCCTGTCCATTAACGTGTATTGTCATATAATCACTCATTATTAGTAATCTGATTCAAATATAACAGAAAGAATACTAATAAAACACTATTTCTATTTTCAATATATTTATCATGTATTTATTAATAACAATACTAGTATAAATGCGTCATGATCATTATGAGAGATTTGAGAATTATCTTAATGAATTAGATGGTTAGGTAAACTTACAGATTTAATTATACACTAGGTGTGATAATCAAATCTGTAAGTTTACTATCCTTATTGAGGATTTTTGCTGAATATACGTTAGAGAATGTTATATGAAGAGTAATGTTATGGTGAAATACTTATCATCTTTTTTTTGTATTCTTTCTTAGCCTTTTTTTAACAGTTAGGTTATACATTCTATGGCATGAACTTCTCTTCTCTTTACCAAAACCATTTTGGATATTGGTAAAGAGATCTTGTATATCTTTTAAGCCAGTGATACTATCTGCTTATTTAGCGGGATGATAATGGTTGCTGTTACTAAATTATTCGGAATTGTGAATCTTTGTAGTGAGTCATTTACTTTTTCCTCTGAGCCAGTAATGTCCCAAGTGATGAGGATGATAAATCAAGGGGTGGATATAATTGATGTTGGGGCTATTCCTACTAACCCCAAGGTATCTAGACTAGTTACCCAACAAGAGGAGTGGGTGATGTTAAGGAATGTTCTGCCTGGTATTATAAATCTTGCGCATGAACATGGTATTTGGGTCTCATTGGATAGTTTCTACTTCGGGACTATCAGGCAAGGTGTAGAAATGGGTATAGATATCATTAATGATCAGTCAGGGTTAGATGATCCTAGAATACTTGAATTACTCGAATATCCTAGTGTTAAAAAAGCAGTTTTCATGCATCAATGTTCTTTGCCAACATTTTCTGATAAACTAGTATCAGGAGATATAATAGTCTATTTGCAGGAATATATAAGCAAGAAAATATCTTTCTTCAATAAACATAAGGTAGATATTTCGAAGTTGATTTTTGATCCAGGTCTTGGTTTTGGGAAGAGTATAGATCAGTGTTATGAGGTCATAAATCATATTTCAGAAATGCGTAGATTTCCTGTTTTGATAGGTCATTCTAGAAAGAGAATGGTAGCTTCTCTTTCTCCACTTGAAAATCCTAGTATAGAAGATTTAGATATGATTACCTTCGGACTTTCAGGATATATGATTGCAAAACAGGTTGATTATCTTAGGGTACATAATCTGAAGTTTTACAGAAAAATGCTCGATATGTTAAAGTAACTTACTGTATACAAAAGGTGTTATAGTTGCTATGAATCGTTACATCTGCAATAATTTAGAACCTGTCGTCACAAATCAGACAAAGTTAGGTAACCTGTAAGTATGATATAACAGGTAAGTAGCGGAAGATGATAAAAGTACATTTTATCACTGGAGAATGTGGTAGAAAATGTATCTAAAGAGTATTAAAAAAATACAGTATTTCTTTAATCGATGTCATAGATGTCCGAAGGATTATTTTCTTTGGAATATGGGATATAGAACGCTGTTCATGTTGCGAATATGTATGATACTATAGTAGGATGTAATGTATTTCAAGAAGCATAAAGAAAATATTCTGGTGTATGTGTGGATGCTGGATACAGAGGAAATGTCCAAAATTTTGTTCAAGATCAGCTAAAGAAAACAGTATAGATTTCTGCTACACACAAAGTTTTTGCTACACGATGGGTTGTAGAAATAAAGTTTTCATTGCTAGGACATTTCGAGGGTTATCTAAGGATTGCGAAATTATCTTATATTCTGCAGAAAACAATATTATGATTGCTCATTTTATGGTTCTGCTTTCTAGATAACTATGAATACAGGTCTCAAAAGAGTTTATTCTGAAGAGGACAGAATTTTGTATATGTTAGTGCGTTTTCAAGATTCTTTATTGGAGAGGTCTTATGTGAAGAGTTGCAAGAAATTTTTAAGTTGATTTAGTTGATAAGGAACATGATGTTACAGTATTTTAAAGTACTTCAATATATTGGAGATCAATAATATACAGATCATAACTAATACAATGATGGGGGTCGTTTGTAGGTTGTATTTAATTGATAGCAAGAAGGACAGACAACTTGAGAAGAAACATATTAAAATAGACCACAAAAACATATGAGCAGGTTTTCTAGCGTATAAATATGCAATTGTACCTGGTATTACTAGAATAGAAGTTACTAATAGCACACCTAATGCTTGTATTGATATGGCGATAAATACAGCAATGACTGTAAAAAGTTCTAACTCATATAATAGGACGTTTTTAGAGTTTTCAATGCTAAATATATCTCTGTTGATGGAGAGAAAGATCCATTTGTCTCCGTGAAGTAGGAATATGATAGCTGTGCTAACAACAACAAACATTATACATAATACATCGTTTGTATTGATAAAAAGGATATTCCCGAAAAGAAGATGACCAATACTTGAACTTTCTTTATATATATATAAGAGAGTAATACCTAATGCTACAGAAGTACCATTGAAGACGTTTAATATTGTATCATTAGGATACGTATGATTGAAGAATACTAATATAATTGATAGTAGTAATGCAAGTGTGACAATCGTTGTGACAGCATTTATATCAAAGATCAGAGCTACAGCTACGGATAGAATTGCAGAATGGGAGATAACATCAGAAAAAAATGACATTCTATTCCATAGTAAGAAAGGCCCTAATATTCCGGCTCCTATACTAACAAATAAAAGCACAACAAGTATTGGGATACTCCAGGAAAGTAACATGGTTAATGTAGAAAAATATATAAGGTCATGAGGTTTTTTTCGTGCTTTTATAACTAATCATGACAATACTTTTATTTTATATGGCTTTTTTGAAAAATCAATGAATCTCTATAAGCAATTAACAGGTAAGAATAATGCGTAATAATTGATATGTAAATATATTTGGAATTGTATTTATTGAACGGAGAAAATTTTATTTGGACAAGAAAGTGAAATGAACCGGTAACATATTATACACATTGAGATACGGTACTAGATCTTCTGTGAAATTACCTTAGCGCTACGTTGAAGTAAAATTACAAAGATAAATATTAGAATTATATAAATAATTACTATTATTTACGTAAAACAAACCTTAATAATATCGATATTGATTAACCAACTGAGAGTTGTTAAAGTTTTATCTATCACTTTATTTGGTAGTTTTAATTTTACAGGAAGTCTATTATATGCATCATCAAATTATCTGAGTTGACAATAAAAGTGTGCAAGTGATCAAAAATATAGTATTTATCAATTATTTTACTTTATTAGAAATAATTGTGTAAACATGATAGGATTTGGGTTTCAATACATGCTTTTACAATCTAATTATGAATGAAGACAGGATCTTAGTTCCGCTAAGTAATGTAATACTCAATACTTATAGATATACAAAAAGAGAGAAAAAACTTCTAGTAATAGGCATTCTTCTCATATTTACTGTGATACCAATAGTAGTACTTGTTGGTTTGTTCAATAAGTATATATATCGATTTCTTGATAATATAGTCGGTAAATTTTTACAACGTTTACAGTCTAAAAACCCTCAAGAATATGAAAATTCACTTGTAATCTCTGGGTTTATAAGAAATAATCTACACGATTATGAAAAAGTATATTACTATCTGAATGAAGATTTTGATAATAGAAGACCTACTATACTTGTGATTCCTGGTATTTTATTACATTTTGATAGTCAATTGATAGTCAAGCAACTACAATGCTTTCGTTCTCAAGGGTTTAATGTCTGCATAGTGGGGTCTAGTGAAACATGCACTAACTATGAACATATGCAGGAATCCGCAATTTATCAGAACGTATTAACAGCTCTGTTTAATCAAAAAAACATAAGTAAGAATGGTCTAATTATAGCGGGACATTGTTATGGTGCAACAATTGCATTAAACACAGCAGTACATTTTCTTCAGGAGAGCACTTTTGATGGATGTTTAACTGTTTTAGCATTAAATGCAACAAGAACCCTACCTATAGGCTTAGCTGGTTTCTTAACAAGAGATTTACCAGTGATAGTGAAAAGTATAGTCTTTGCACTAGTGTTCATAGTGTTTCATTTTAGTACAAAGTATCAATCTTGTGATAATTACTATAATTTACACAAGATTAAGAATGATATTCCTTCTGAAATATTAGAAAGAATATTCTTATCTTGTAAGAACTATTTAAAAGACGATACAACAGGTCTTCCAGATGCAAATGAGCAATTCATGAGTATTGAGAGAAATTTTCTAGTTGATCTAGTAAGACCTATCAAAAACATTGCTCTATATGATCCACATGCAGAATTAGATATAGGCATTACAAATATTCCTCATTGTAATTTTTGTTTAACCGAGCTCGAACTTGAGAATTATAAGAATTCATTGAAAAAGAATAACATACTCTGATATTGAATATATAAATGTTACATATTTAACATATTATGTAGATATGCATACAAATAGAATTGATGCAAAAGAAGATGTAATTGATCAACAACCTACTGTAATTACATGACTTATCACAGTAATCTTGTTTTGAATGAATGAGCAATTCATTCAGTGTGTCATAGTGTACAGTTGGGAGGCATAAGATGATAACTTATCTAAATTAGTTGAAAATTTTTTCAGATCAAGAATAGTATTTATCGTTAATACATCTATATGTCTTACTTGGTCTAAGGACGATCAGTTTTAATAAAACACGTGTTTTGTATAATGAAGTGATTATTTAGAAAGCGAAATGCTCATAGGTTTAATGCTCTTAGCATACCATAGACTGAACCTTTAATATTTATTGAGTAAGGGAGATCGGTATTTTATGATCATATGGGATTCATGTTAAATATTTATATAACATCAGCAAACTATAGGTGAAGTGCTCATCTCTGAGGAAGAGAGAGTTTAATTTTCCTGCTCGATTCTATAACCAATCTAATATATTAGAGGTAAGTTGCGTTAAGTAGATAGTTGTAGTATATACAGATTGTTAGAGGATGATTTTTAAATGATAATTATTGTATGTAAATGTTTTACTATATATGCATAAGGGTTCTCATACTTTTTATTACGAAATAATAGTTCCCTTTAATGTTAAACAATCTTTCACGTATTTATATGAGTGCAAAATAGAAATTGGTACTTTGGTAGAGGTAGAATTCAATAAACGAAAAAGTATTGGTATTATTTTATGTACAGTCGATTATGATGACGATCAGGCATATAAAGTACAATCCATTTTACAAGTGCTTCCTTTGCCAAGACAGTCTAAAGAGTTCTTATCTTTTCTTATTGCGAGTAATACGTATAATTTTATTGCTATTGGTAAGGTGTTCCAGTTATCAGTTATTAGAAATGCGCATGAGATAACAAAATTAATATGGAATAAGGATAAGATACCTAAATCTACTGTACAGAAAAAACTATGTAATATTTTATTGAATCAATCATTATATAATGTAGAGATCAAGAATGAGTATGGGATACAACAGAGAACTATTGATAATGCATTATGTGAAGGATATTTGAGTTTAAGTGATGATAGTATAACAGAGTGTTCCTCAGTAACTATCATCAGGGATTATGTATTGTCATCAGTGCAGAACGATGTTTTTAATAATATGAAAACGCTATTACATCAATTTTCTCCTATTGTTCTTGATGGGGTTACTGGCTCTGGTAAAACATTGATTTTTTTTGCAGTTATTGAATATATATTATTACAAGATTCTGATGCGCAGTTGCTTATTCTGATACCGGAGATTGCGTTAATCGTTAATATTATTAAGAGAATACAGGATGCACTTGGTTTTGGTGATGATATAATGATTGCATGGCATTCTGGTCTTACGGAATCGCAACGAAGAATAAACTGGCAGAAAATTGTTGTTGGGACAGCAAGGGTGATTATTGGTGCCAGGTCTGCCGTATTTTTGCCTTATAAGAACCTAAAGCTGATTATAGTAGATGAAGAACATGATTCTTCTTATAAGCAAACGCAGACTAATTTTTCATATCATGGACGTGATATGGCAATACTACGTGCCAAAATATTTTCAATTCCTATAATATTGTCGTCTGCAACTCCGTCGTTAGAATCCATATATAATATTAAGCATAAGGGGTTTTATCATTTTAAGATTCAAGAGCGGTTTAATGAAGCGCAGTTTCCTAAAATTGAAAGTGTTAATATGAAGACCGAGCCTATACGATATTTATCACGCACATTGATTGAAAATATTAAAATCACTTTGGAAAAACAACAACAAGTCATTTTGTTTGCCAATAAAAGAGGATTTTCTCCTTGTGTTTTATGCAAAGAATGTAAGATGCGTATGTATTGTCCTAATTGTAGTGTATTATTAACCTACCACAAAGGTCATAATATTGTGTTATGCCACTTCTGTTATTATAGCGCAGGGTTTACTAATAGGTGTGTATCTTGTAAGACAGATGATTCTCTGATTATGAATGGGCTGGGAATTGAGAAAATATCACAAGAAATTCACAGGTTATTTCCAGATGTACCACATGCAATCATTAGTAGTGATAGTAAAAATCTTGTAGATACAATTGCAAAGGTGGAAAATAATAGTATAAACATTGTTATTGGCACTCAAATTATTGCGAAGGGGTATAATTTCCCCAATTTATCTCTGATTGGTATTCTAGATATAGAGAATAATATCTACAATTGTGATTTTCGATATTTAGAGAAGAATTTTCAATTACTTTACCAACTTATAGGAAGAGCTGGGAGAGTCAAGGGGATTGAGGGTAAGGTTATACTGCAATCATATCAGCAAGAAAATATATTAATCAGAAGTATCATAAATCACGATCGTGATTTACTATACAAACATGAATTGTTGAATCGTGAAAAACATAAAATGCCACCCTATTATAGAATTACATCCATAATAGTTAGAAGCCCTAAGGATATTGAGGCGTATCAGAAGGCTATTGATTTAATAGGTCAGTTTCCCAAGAGACCTGATATTCAAATTTTAGGCCCCATACCTGCACCAGTAAGTAAGATCAAAAATCTATTTCGCTATTCTGTGCTTTTGAAGTATAAAGCGAGTTTTAAGATACAACAATATTTACAAGAATGGGCAGTATATGATCGTAATATTATTTATGTGATAGATCCTATTGACTTTATATAGTGTATAGAGTAGATAATCATTCTGACTTAAATATGCTTGAGATAGACTGATATCAGGTATCGTCTATAATGAGGAAAGAGGCATATAGTGCATATCAAGATGAAGTAATAACATATTGTGAAACGCATGATAATTGATAAAACCTCTAAAATGTATCTGACAGGCATTACTTTTGTAAGTATGCTGTTAACTCTACAACTTTAGGGACGGTATGTTTCTTCACGAAATCTAAAGTACATCAGTATCTCGGATGAGTTGGCTAGTGTTTATTTCTCGATATGTGCAGAGAATATAGTTGAGGGCTGGGCTGAGGAGGAATGACCAGTTGGGGGGTTAGTGATTGAAGAATAACAATTGTTTTGGATCTAGAGAGACCAGCACTTTATCTCCTATATCCGGTATATTGTGTATTGAGGTTTTAACCCAATATTTATATTGACCGATGAGAACTTGAATATTTTGGTTAAATATATGTTTTCGTACCACGGTTCCTTCGGCAGTTGTCTGATGTTCCGTATGATTGATAATATATAGGGCTTCAGGGCGTGAATATATATTATGATCATTTGAAGGGACTTGTATGGAGCCCCATTGAGTTTCAATGAACTTATCTTTTCTGGATCCGTATATTTTATTAACGCATCCAAAGAATTGGGCAGTTTTCAGATCGATAGGGTTTATATATGCTTCATCAGGAGTGACAGCTTCTTGTATATGTCCTGTTTGCATTATATATATTTTATCTGATACTTGTAATGCTTCTGATGGATCGTGTGTGACCAATAATGTTGTAAGCTTTGCTTTTTTTATAATTTCACAGGTTTTTTCCAACATTTGTTTGCGTAAATGGATATCTAAACTATTAAAGGGTTCATCTAATAGTAGAATTTTTGCTTGGTGTGCAAATGCACGTGCAAGGGTAACTAATTGTTGTTGTCCACCAGAGATCATGCTAGGTAGAAAAGTTGCGTATTTTTCCATTTCTACTAAGTTTAGGTAATGGTAGGCTTGTTCTTGCTTTTGTTTGTAAGATAACGTATCTGGTATTGCAAAAATGATATTTTCAATTACGGTTTTATGTGGAAATAATGATGGAGATTGGAATATCATGCCTACTTTTCTATGTTCTGGAGAGAGGTCAGGGTGTATTGCACGATTATGCAGAAAGATTTTACCCGAGGATGGTTTTCTGATTCCAGTGATAATTTGCAATAGTGTAGATTTTCCACATCCTGAATGTCCAAGAATACCCGCAATGTCTCCTGTAGCTATATCAAGATTAACGTTTTGTAATGCAAACAATTTATTTTTTTTATACTGAAAACTGATGTTTTCTAATTTTAAGCTCATACTGTATTTATGGTATGTATATATTTTACCGAACAAAATATTCTGGTAATTATTATACATTAATTATTATACTAAACACTAGTTATTATAATGAATACCTGATATAAATTTCAATAACGCAAACCTTTATACCTATAGTTAAGATAAGTATGATATGTAGGAACGTTGTAAAGTTCTGTTGGTTCAGTTAATATTGTTTTGTGGGACATTAAAATTATTATTGAGTGTTTCTAATTTGATGTTGTTCTAGTTGATAACCTAGACACTGAATAGAGACGTACTGCATAGGAATTTATATTTGCAATTTCGATCTAGAAGAGTGTTGTTGATACTATCAGTTGTATAAGAAGTCTTGAGATGTATTGAGTCATTAATAGAGTGAGGATCAATATTATTATGAGCAGATCTGTACACATGTAGATTAAGAAATTTTTTGTGGAATATTTTGCACAGGAGTCAACAAGTGAGAAGCAACTAAGCTTTCTAACTGATACGATGATAGTATGGGTTTTTTGAAGATTTCCACTTGAAGGTTTCAGTATGTTTGTAATGAAACAGAGGTACTAAAAAATATCTCAGTGTATACTCTTGTATCTCGGAGATATGTGTATATGTAGAACATAGTATTGTTTGTTTTATCCTAATCATGTCAGAAGATTATTACCAGATATTGGGTGTCAGTAAGGACGCAGATGCTAGTGCCATAAAAAAGGCCTATTATAGGCTTGCGAGAGAACATCATCCAGATAAAGGGGGAAAACCTGAGGATTTTCATAAAATTAAACAAGCCTATGATGTTTTAAGTAACCCAGAACGTAAAGCAAATTATGATCGTTTCGGTACCGATGATGTGGGTGGAGCAACAGGTGGGTCCTCAGATGGTAATTTTGGTGGAGGTGCCGAGTTTACTGATATATTCCGCGAATTCTTTAAAACAAACGATTTTGGTCGTACTAAAGAATCTGCCAGTGCTCGTGGGTCAGATCTGAGGTATGATATGCGGATAACTTATAATCATGCATATAAGGGTGTGACCATGCCGATATCATATACAACGCAGGTCATGTGTACGCCATGTAATGGGACTGGTGGTAAGAATGGGGCGCGACAAGTGAATTGTGGAGTGTGTCATGGTAGCGGATATAGTAGAACTCAGCAAGGGTTCTTTACCATAGAGAGAACTTGTGGTACTTGTTCTGGGACTGGAAAGGTTATAAAAGATGTATGTCATCAATGTGCAGGGCAAGGACGATATAAAAAACAAGTCAATCTGGATGTAAAAATTCCGGCAGGGGTAGATGATGGCTCCAAAGTACGTGTTGCAGGTAAAGGTGAAGCAGGTTGGAGGGGAGGTGATACCGGTGATTTGTATATATTTATTACTCTTGAACCTCATGAACTGTTTACCAGGGAAGGATCTGATTTATATTGTACTGTGCCTGTCTCTATGGTTACTGCCGCATTATCAGGTGAAATTGAAATTCCAACACTTACATCCAATCTACTTAAGATACAAATACCACGTGGTACGCAGAATGGAGATACCATTAAGGTTAAAGGGAAAGGGATGAAGAAGCTTAATTATAATGCTTATGGAAATCTGATAGTCAAGATTGCTGTTGAAACACCAGTAGATCTAAATAGTAATCAAGAAAGGTTGCTTCAGGAGTTTGCCGATGCATCTAGTACATCATCTAGTCCGAAAAGTACAAAATTCTTGAAAAAAGTCAAGAATTTTTGGAAGTTATAGAAATGATTGATATAATCATTGTTGGTGTGCCAAATGTTGGTAAATCTACTTTATTTAATAAGTTGCTGAATATTAATAAATCCATCACATATAATCAGCCAGGCATAACACGAGATGTTGTCTCTATGGTCTCTCAGATAGAGGGGATAGAGTGCACATTGTATGATACTGAGGGGTTTTTAGGCCAAATGCATAGTTATCATAAAGCAGTGTTGCAAAAAGCTCATATAATATTTTTTGTTGTGGATATACATTCAGTAGAGGCATCGAGATTGTTATTGAAACAAGTACATCAGAATAGAAGAGTAGATTCCAAGCTTGTGTTGTTATGTAATAAGTGTGATATAAAAGAGGTTAATGACAATTATGAATGTTTTACTCTAGGAGTCAAGGATGTGATATTTGTGTCCTCAGAACATAAAATAGGGTTTACAGAAGTATATGATGTGATTACGTCATATACTCAGTTCCATAATAAGAGTTTAGAAAGTGTTATACAACAGGATAGGATCCGCTTAACAGTATTAGGGAAACCAAATGTTGGAAAGTCAACAATAGTAAACAAGATATTGCAATATGATCGGCAGGTTGTGGACAATAAACCAGGGACTACGGTTGATACTGTAAATACTGATTTTGAGTATAGAGACCATAGTTTTACAATAATTGATACAGCTGGTATAAGACGTAAGAATAAAGTTATTACATATGTGGAACAAAGAATGACCTCTAATTCTTTATCTGGAATGGCATCTTCAGATATAGTATTGTTTGTTGTAGATATTACTACTGTTTTGGAAAGGCAGGATTTGCGTTTGATAGATAAAGCGCTATCCAAAAATAAGGTGGTGATAATTTTGTTAAATAAAAAAGATGTTGTGCAAGATGTACGTCGCTATGTTGACTATGTAAAGTATCAATGTCAAAAATCTATTTCTCTAGTTCCTATAATATTACCGATTTCAGCGCTCAATTTGCGTTCTACAAATGTGATATTGGATAAGGTGATAGAGATTTTTAATACTGCGAATATCTGGATTTCTACTTCTAAGCTAAATTCTTGGTTACAACATGTGATAAAACGACATATGCATCCCGTATTGATACATGCAAGGAAGAAGGAAATGCGCTTTAAGTATGTCGTGCAAACTTCAAAGTTTCCGATAATATTGACCATATATACTAATGATCTTACAGTGCAAGAGTCGTATACCAAGTATTTAAAAAATGATTTTAGAAAGTATTTTGATATGCCTAATCTTCCAGTGCAAATAAAGTACAAAGTTTCTAATAATCCTTATGTTTCATAGTGATGAGAAATATTTTTAGGACGTATAAATACTTATTCTATAGAGAGTTATAATTGGAAGAAAAGCATCGATGACTTTACAGAAACAGGATATCTATGCGGTTGTGTGCATTAAGAAATAGGAAGCAGGTAGGAGAAGATGACTTGAACATCTAGCTCAGAGAGTTGACCAAAGATGCGATTATATCAACTACATGATAGAATATTCTGAGAATCTGATAAATATGCAAAAATCTTATTAAAATATTCGGTATTGACGATTAAAGATAGACAAGGACAGCTGAATTTGTTAGAAAGGAATAGATATGCTAAGGTGCGATATGGCAGGAAATTGCAAGCGTTGCGGAAGTAAAAAAGTATCAAGAATGGATTGGTACGAGTCAGACAAAGATACAAATGAAAAGTATGCAAATATAACTATATAGAAGGAGACGCAAGAATAAAGTATAGTGGATCAGATAGATTAAAAGTAATCAAGTTATATTTAGAGAATTGTGGAATTAGGATAATAGAAAAACTTACGGGATACATAATAAACTGATATCTATCTGGATTGAAAAAACAGCAGAGCAAGTCAAAAGTTAGACCTGGAAAGAGCCAAGAATAGAATCAGGGGGGGAATGTAGGATTATAAAAAAGACCAAAGAATGGAGGACAGGCAGTATACATATGCATTGCTGTTAATCGAGAGTTAAGTAAAGTTATTGATTTCGCAGTAGGAAAGAAGTGGGTATACCTATAGTAAATTGGCATTCAGACTACAGAAAAGATATCGGATAAAATGTTTATGTTATCCAGTGTCATATTCCACAATCTGAAACTCTTGGATAGAATCTACAAATTCTCTCATTTGCCATTATCTTGCTCGTTTTAATAGAAAAACTAAACGATATAGTAAATCCATAAGAATGATTATCGTGTTTCTCATAAGCTAATAAGATAATCATACATGGAATAATGTTTTCCTTCAGTTTTTCTTTACTAAACAAGACTTTCTTATTATCACTGTACCGGAGATTTTATCATGCCATCCTTGAGATTTTTTATCAAACATCATCCAGAAAAATCCTATGCCAACTGGTAGTATAGATATTAAAATACCGAGAACGCGTTTTAATGCATCATATATTGACATCTTTTTTAAATCATTGGCACGTAATATACGCATACCAAATAGAAACATCGCGGGAGTAAAAGAGTATTTTACCCAAAATAATACGTACATAGAGAGTATTATTGCTAATTCTAACATTTGGCTTAACGCTCTGCACTTGACAATTGATGAGATCATGCGTTTATCTTGTACTGTCAGAGTTTCTCCTAAGGTAGTTTTCTGTATGATTTCCATAGGTACAATATCACATCTAGCGAAGGTATGTCCTAACACATAGTCTACAGGTCTAAACATAATGACTAGTATGAGTATGTCAACAATAATAAGAATATAACGCATGGTATGTCCAACATACTCAATATCATCACCGGGGACTATTCTAACAAACCCTTTACGATATACTCTTTTGAACGTATTCCAAGTAAAACTGGTACTACTTGTTAATAAACTCAATATTCTATTGCTTTGTTTCATCTTTTTTTAAAATAATTAATAGTGAGTGCATATTATTACGCAATTTTGTCTCTATAGAATATTCCACTGATAAATGACAGTTCTTTATGACCGATAAAAAGAATTTTTCAGTAAAGATAAAACGTTCTATTTCATCCTGTATAAAATATAGCTGATTATTTTCTCCGAATTCTATTGTGAGTAATATTATACCATTTGATGATAAATGATTTTTTGTGATATTTTTAATTAACTGTTCGAAATTTCCTATATATTGCAAGACATCCACCAGAATAATCAGGTTATAAGGCTTACCGTAAGAGGTATTTGTAAATACTGATATATCTTGATTAATAAGTTCATTAAACACATTACTATTATTGACTTGTAATTGTGATGCAATGAACAACATGTTATGAGAGATATCTACTCCTGTAATGAATAAGTTCAAGTTACACATTTTAAAATAATTAGATACAACACCCGTACCACATCCTAAATCTAATATTCTCAATCCTGTGACCTGGTGGCCAAAATGATATATGATACTATCAAGAGCGCTGATATGTGCTTGATAGTCTTTTGCAATGATTATGTTATCTACGTATCCAGAGATTGCTAATGAATCGTATAGAATAGAAACTAATTCAGGTGGATAATTTATCCTGCCATATTCCGCTTTCTTATCAAGTGTTGTATAGAATTCCAGTATGGGTTCTAAGGTATCTCTTTTGATACTATTTTTTATAAGATGATTTGACAATTCTAGAAATTTTTCATTATGTATTTCTTTTTTTCTGTAACACATGTGGAGTAGTAGATATATCCAAGATTTCTTATTATCGTTGGAAAGTAATAGCATCACTTTTAACCTTGTGATGGCATCACTCAAATTTCCCTTACAATAGTGATATATGCACAATTGAAAGTTTGTGTCATATAAATCACTAATTTTATATCGCAGTTCAAAATATAAATTTTTGCACTTAACTTTCAGGGTTTTGACATCTAGATTATCTGCACATAAATTGAAAACAGTTAAGGAGGTTTTTTTGAGCAAACTAAAAAGAGCAAATGCAGACTTAAAAACATGTAACATTTATTATCCTAGAATCAAAAACTCGCAATTATGACAAAATAAAGTAAAATATTTATTTGATGTCATTGTATATGAATCTATATGAATATGCAAAAAAATAATAGGACATGTAACATACGGTCTTTAATTGATTGTTATACAAAGTAACAATTAATACTATGTTAATATTTTTTCATTAAAATACCAACAAGTGTATTGATCATATATACCATATGCTAATCTGTTGATCAAGCATGGTTATTAGTAGTTTCCTGTTTTCTTATACACTTACAATGTATTCATATATGTGAGTATGTTGTATATGTCCACAATGTTATAAACACGCAAAAGATGATGAATGATATACAGTCTTCAGATCCACAAGAAGGATCAGATATGTTATTGCAAAATGAACAAAAGAAAGAAAATCTTGGTATTAGCTTTTTAGACAGACCTGCTGAAATTAAGAATATAAAGAACACAATTGCTCAAGAAGATCAATCAAGTACATGGACTAAAATAGTGGGTTTTTTAGCTAATCATACACTTGCTGATAAAGAGAAGGATCAGCAAGTTATGAATGAACGTGCTACTATAGAACCATTACAGTACTACTATTTACTTCTTTCTCAAGAACTTGATAATAGTATTCAAATACAGAAAGCAGAGAACACCTTAAAGCATGGAAAATTTACTGATAACAGTAAACTAGATGAAAAAACATCAACAGTATTACAAGAACAGCTAAAGGGTCTAAAAGAGTTAAATAGAGATCTTAAGGGACGTCGAGACGTGATAAGTGGTAGCATAGATACTGCGAGTCCCAAGAAGAGTGCTTCAATAATAGCACTATCGCAAAGTTTACAGAAACATAAGGATAATGAAAATTCGAAATACCATAAGGTAGATGGTAATATTAACTCAATGGTCAGTACAAGTACTGCAAATATATTTACAATTAATATTCCAAAGAGTCATTCTGAGAACTTAAAGAAAGGAATAGATTTAGCAAAGAAATTTTTAGATGTTCAGAAAGCTTCACAAACAACTTCTGGTCTTGCGGAACATGATGGATACAATGAGTGGACTAGAATTTCAGAATTGCAAGAAAAAGTTAAAGGTATTCATGTTGATGCTACTGATAACTTCAAAATTGATGCTATGGTAGGGGTAGTACAAGATAACAATGATCATACGAAAACAATTGAAGCATATTGTAACGCACATAATGTATCGGTAGACTCCTTATCGGAGGAACAAAGACATGCAATTCTAGATGTAGAAATGTTCAAACAGTCTACTAAAGAGGCATTGCAATCTACTAAAGATAATAAAATATCTTTTGGCAAGTATGTAAATTCTCTCGATGATTTTACAATGTCAGATCGTGTAGCAACGTTCATTTCTTTATACGGTGCTCAATCTTTTACCTACCAGACAAACAATCATACCGGAGGTTTATCATTAAATATTGTTGTTCCTGCACAGGGTAAAACCAGAGATGAAGTATTACAAGCACTTGCTTTGATAGGTCCTGTAGTACTAGCGAGTGGAATGTCTAAAACAGAGTGGGAATTATTTTGTACAAATACTTTATTAAAGCTCAGAGAGCAAGAGAATGTCGTTAATTTGGAAAATGATCTAGATAGAGGAGATCAAGCTCCAGAAACTGTTGTTAATTTGGAAAATGATCTAAAGGATACAGATAAATCTACTGATGACTTAAATGTAGATGATGCTTCACTAACTAATTTAGGTGATGATGCAGATGTTGATGAGTTTGAGCAAGAAGCAGAGGATCTAGAAAATGATGAGGAACCGGAAGATTTATGGAATGATC